>VBKY01000043.1 GCA_005879255.1 Deltaproteobacteria bacterium | reverse complement strand
CGCAAAAGTCTTAAGGCCATGCAGGATCGCATCCGGATGAGGACCAAGCGCACGCGCGGGGATAGTTTGGCGAAAATTATCGTCGAATTGAATCCGACGCTGCGCGGCTGGTTTAACTATTTCAAGCAGGCTCATCCGAACACCTTTATATGGATGGATAGCTTTGTACGCCGACGGTTGCGAGCGATACTACGAAAGCAGGAGAAGCGACCGGGCATGGGAGTTTGTCGAGAGGATCATCAGCGCTGGCCCACTAAATTCTTCGCAGCCCAGGGACTGTTCACCATGGATACAGCCTGGAAGCTGGCGAGCCAATCCCGATGAGGAAACCACCGACTGGAGAGCCGTGTGCGGGAGAACCGCACGCACGGTTCGGAGGGCGGGGACGGCGAAAGCCGTTCCCGACCCCTATCGGACTTTAAGTAGCTTGCAATGGACAGGCGGCTTAGGCCGTCTCGGCATTATGCCGTCGTAAGATCGTTGAGCAGACGTTTAGCCGGTTACCAACACCGCCGCGCCTTGGATTTTCCCGGTGCGCAACCGGTTTAACGCCGCATTCGCGTCTTCCAACGGAAAAGTTTCGACCTCCGTGCGCACCGGAACTCGCGGCGCGAGAGCCATGAACTCTTCGCCGTCGCGGCGCGTGAGATTGGCGACCGAGCAGACGGAGCGCTCTCCCCAGAGGGTGGCGTAGGGAAACGAGGGGACGTCGCTCATGTGAATGCCGCCGCAGACGACGATGCTGCCCTTGCCGACGGCTTTGAGAGCTTGCGGTACGAGCGCGCCGACGGGCGCAAATATAATCGCGGCGTCAAGTTTTTGCGCCGGCAATTCATTCGATCCGCCGGCCCACACTGCGCCGAGATGCAGAGCAAATTTCTGCGCTTCTTCGTCTCCAGGTCGTGTGAAGGCATAGACTTCGCGCTGCTGATATTTTGCAACTTGCGCGATGATATGCGCTGCAGCGCCGAAGCCGTAAATGCCGAGTCGCTTACCATTGCCTGCTTTGACCAAGCTTCGGTAGCCAATGAGACCGGCGCATAAAAGTGGCGCCGCTTCAGCATCGCTGTACGAGTCCGGAATCGGAAAGCAAAAGCGCTGATCGGCAACCGTGAATTCGGCGTAGCCACCGTCAAGGGTATACCCGGTGAACTTCGCTTGATCACAGAGATTCTCTTGACCGTTGCGACAATAGGCGCACTCGCCACAAGTCCAACCTAGCCAGGGCACTCCGACGCGGTCGCCGACTCTAAATCGAGTCACGCCTACGCCTAATTGCGCAATGGTTCCAACTACTTCGTGGCCAGGAACGAGCGGCAGTTTGGGATGAGCCAATTCGCCATCGACAATATGGAGGTCGGTCCGGCACACCGCACACGCATGGATGCGGATCAGGACTTGATCCGATCCCGGCATCGGCATCGACAATTCAGTCTGGCGTAGCGGCTCGCCGGCATTTTCGAAGAGCATTGCCCGCATGATCTAACGTTATCGAAAGTTATTTTAGAAGCCAAATCCCAGGCCTCGGTTGTTATGCCGAGCGAATGCGAAGGATCTTACGCTCTGCGCTCGAAATGACAGCAGAAGAATAGATGCCCGTTTCGTCGTCGTGTCGCATCTAAAGTTTTCCTCTCAGAATTGGGATCATGGTATATTAAGGAAAGATTTCATCGCCTGATTTTCAAGTGGCGCATGTCGGGCGGTGCTCCGATCGATATCGACGCTGGCGTTAGCCAACTCATTAACGGCGAAAAAGGAACTGCATTGATATGGGATACATCGAGTCGAATTTGCTCCCGGACGAGAAGATTGTCTATAAAGCCAGATTGCACTGGATCATCTTCTGGAAATCTTGGGCGTTAATTTTTTTGGGAATCGTTTTTCTCTTCATCCAACCAATTATCGCCGCGATAGTGATCGCCATCGGAGTCTTTGCTCTCATTTCTCCGATTATTGACTATGCGACGTCAGAGTTTGGCGTCACCAATAAGAGAGTCATCATCAAGGTCGGGGTTCTCCGTCGGCGAACGTTAGAACTGCTGCTCAAACATGTGGAAGCGATATCCGTAGATCAAAGCGTTACCGGCCGGATTCTTGGATTTGGCTCAATCACGCTTACCGGAACCGGCGGCGTGAGGGAGGTGTTCCATAACATTTCGTCGCCGCTTGAGTTTCGCAGGCAGATCCAAGGCGAGGCGTCCTAGCGGCGAACGGCGCTTCAATTTCACTGCCAATGCGAATCCGGTGAGAACGAAGGAGGCCTCACGGGCAGAGACATGAAAAAGGCATGGGTGTTATTTTTGTCGATGCTGTTGCTGGATCACGCGGCTACTCTTAGCGGGGCGGTCCCGCGCAGCCACCGAGATGCAATCGACTTTGCAGAAGACATTGGATTAGTTTCCAGTACTCAATCGGGACAATTCTGTTTGTCGATTAAGAACGGCAATCTTAAACCCGGACAAGAGCTAACACTGCTTTGGATTCCTATTGCAGACCGAAGGCAGATGCCCGAAATACAGTCCACAACCGTGCTGAAGTTGCTGACGAACCCGTGTGATCCGATCAACAGCGTCGAGGGCGATGCCGCGTATGTTGTGAATGCCGGGAAACTTGATACGGATAAAATCTATACTGCCGTCGTGGGAAAACGCACTAACTTCCGGATCATTCCGGGAGAGGGCGAAGTCAAAATGGACTTGCCCGCCGGCGTGACGATTCGTTCATGCAGCAGTATGGAAGGACTTCACTTTACCGGATGGACTGGCGGCGCTCTAAAGGGAAAGAAGATTTGGCACCGTTATTACTACCTAGGTTATGATGTGGAACCCACATGTCAGGATCCGGACTTCAAAGACTAAAGACTCGAGAAATGGCGGGCCCGAGTGCAAATCGGCGTATGCTAATCCAAATCGATGTCTTTCAGCGGTTTCGTAATCGGTTCTTCTTTTGCCTTTTTGAATAGCTCCTGGAATTTCGCTTCGAGAACCTTTGACTTATTTTTTTCCGCATCGGCGATTTTCTGGTATTTCTGATCGCGGCGACTCGCTTCTTCATTGACGAGCTTCACCGCGTCTTTCAGGTTGACGGCCATTTGCGGCTTGACCGGCATCTTGTGGTCGAGGACCGCGGATAAATTCGGGTCGATGGTCAAAGTTGCATCACAGCAGGGGCACATGACTTGGATGGTCTTTGCTTCGTTGGACATGGTAAGCTCCTCGGCGCGAGGCGCGAGCTGGTAGTCAAAACAGTTAAGGGCAAATCGTAGTCCCTTTACTATGCCTCGTACCTAATGCCTATTGCGTATTTATCCTCTCAACTCGATCTGTTCTCCGTCCGGGCCGGCGAAAACGGCCCGACGCCAGCCGTTTTCTCGCGGCTCGCGGGCAGCGGTGTCGTGCGGCGCGCGGATCAATTTGACGCTGTCGTTTTGTAGCTTGGCCACAGTCTCGTCGAAGCTGTCAGTTTCAAGACAGAAGTGAAAGCCCGTCATTGCGCCATCAAAATGATGGGTTAACTCCAAGACCGTGTCGCCTAGTTTCAAATACGCGATTTGCGTTCCGCTGCCGGCCGCGTGCTGAAAATAATGCTTAAAACCGAAGTGCTTTTCATAAAACTTCACCGAGCCGTCCAGATCAGTCACATGGAGGGCAACGTGGTCAATGCGCTTGAACATGATCTTCTCCTCGCGATCTAAGGATAGGCTTTTCACCCCTGATTTTGCAACCTTGCCCAGCAACGTGAAAAATTCCGATGGGAAGGCTAAAATGTCGTGCTAGTATTTACTGGG
The DNA here is from genome assembly GCA_005879255.1 of Deltaproteobacteria bacterium. The sequence continues at coordinate 26,574 of VBKY01000043.1, read as the reverse complement.
TTATGCCGATATTTCGACTAGTTGAAGACACGGTGTTTCCGCCGCCGGATTATGCGGATCCAAGCGGCCTTATCGCCGTCGGCGGCGATCTCTCAAGCGAGCGTTTGTTGGAAGCTTACCGTGTTGGGATCTTTCCCTGGTATTCCGATGACCAGCCGATTCTTTGGTGGTCCCCCGACCCGCGTTTCATACTGGAGCCAGATCAATTCAAGATGTCACGCAGCTTGCAAAAGACTCTCCAGCGAAAGACCTTTCAGGTTACCTTCGACCGCGTCTTCGAGGAAGTGATCGCCGCCTGCGCGACCGTGCCTCGGGAGGGGCAGCGCGGTACGTGGATTACTCGAGAGATGCACGATGCCTACATCGAATTGCATGGCTTGGGTTATGCGCACTCGGTGGAGACTTGGTCCGGAGGTAAATTGGTGGGTGGCCTCTATGGCGTGTCGCTCGGTAAGGCCTTCTTCGGCGAATCGATGTTTCACTCCAAGACCGACGCATCGAAAGTGGCCTTGGCGATCTTGGTGGAGAAACTAAAAGGCTGGGGGTTTCATTTTATCGACTCACAAATGACGACCGAGCACATGATGCGCCTCGGCGCTAAAGAGGTTCCGCGCCGGATATTTTTAAAGCGCCTTCAATCGGCGTTGCGCCATTCGACCAAGCGCGGTAAATGGCATGTCGAGGATTGAAGGCTCGATGCTCCTCGCGTGACTCACTGGGCGGTTTGGGTTGCTGATCGCTCCACTGCTTGAACCAGCTTGCCGAGCGAATTTTCCGAGGGAAATTCGATAGCGAGCAGCGCCAGACTCACGGCCGAAAGCAAATACTGGTCGAAAACAAAGCGGCCTAAAAACGCCAATACGAATCCGTAGACCGCGACCGCTTCGATAATCGCGAAGATCACGACTTTGCGCGTGACATAGGTGGACACGACGTAGGCGGCACGTTCTTCAAGAACGCCGGTAAATTGTTCCAAAGCACGAAACAGCTTGGTCGTTTTTGAATCACGCAGAATCGCGGCCTCCGTCAAATTGCGCCGTTTCCAGTAGGCATAGTAGCCGAGATCGACGAGAGCGAGAAGCCAAAAAATCATTCGGGCGGGATCGGCAATCGAGCGATTGGTGCCGACGTTCGGATTGGCCAAAACGCTCCGCGAGATCACGAAGTAAATCGGGATAGAAATTACAAAACAGCTCCATAGAATCACCGCCGCGCCGCGCTGATCGAGCAAGATTTTTCTAAACTCGGGTCGAATCATTACGCCTCCTAGTTCGCTCGCTTTTTATCACAGCTGAGTTTGATCTGTCTCGCCTTCCGCAATTCATCTCATTATTGCGCTCCGATCTTGTCGCATCGATGACTGGGTGATATAGGCACGACTGACGGCAAGTGAGGAGGCAGCATGGCTGAGTTCGACCTTGTTATTCACGGCGGCAGACTTATCGATGGCACAGGAAATCCATGGTTTTATGGCGACGTGGCGATCAAGAAGGGCAGGATCGCATCGATCGGAAAAATCAGTCCGGAAGCGGGGCAGCGCGCCATCTCCGCCAAGGGATACGTGGTTACGCCGGGCTTCATCGATATGCACACGCACAGCGATCAGCCCGTCATCGCCGATGGTAACGCTGAAAGCAAAGTGCGCCAGGGCGTGACGCTGGACATCATCGGCGAAAGCCAGACCGTGGCGCCGCTCGAAGGGGCGATCCTGGAACAGTATCGCCTCGAGCATCGCAAGCGAAACGGCATTGAGACCGACTGGACGACATTTACCGGCTACTTCGACACAGTAAAGCGCAGTGGCGTTTCGATCAACGTCGCATCCGGCGTGTCGCCGCAGCAGGTAAAACGAGTTGTGTGCGGTTTCGACGAACGACCGGCAAGCGCCGCCGAGCAAGAAAAAATGAACCGGCTGGTGGCTCGAGCGATGGAAGAAGGCGCGCTCGGTCTCACCGCGGCATGGCACGCCAAAGGACCGGAGAATCCGGATGAAGTCGTCGAGATGGCAAAGGTTGCCAAGCGCTACGGCGGCTACTACGGGGTGCATGTCGGCAGCGAAGGCTTCGACATGATGGAAGAGCTGGCGAAGACGCTCCGGATCGCGAGAGAATCGCGGATTCCGGTTCATGTTTATCATTTGAAAATGCGCGCGAAAGCTAACTGGGGACGGATTCGCCAGGTCATCGCGCAGCTCGAAGAGGCGCGCCGCGAAGGGTTGGACATCACCGCGAACCAGTATCCGTATACGGCCATGCAACATCCGTGGCGGCGCTTGTTCCCACGCTGGGTACAGGACGCTCCTGTCAACGAGACGGTCTCGCAATTTAAAAGCCCGTCCTTTCGCGCGCGCGTGATCCAAGACCCGGAATTCAATCAGTATGTCGACGAGCATGGCGGCTGGGAAGGTATCGTCGCGGCGCGACTGGATGCGGAGGCGCTCAAGAAATTCGAAGGGATGACCATCGCTGAGATCGCCAAGCTCCGTGAGCAGGATCCGGTGTGCACGGTCTTTGATCTCATTTACGAGGAAGGCGGATTCATTCACGGCGTGCACCACACGATGAATGAAGACGACGTGAAGACGGTCATGCGCGTGCCGTGGGTTTCGATCGGCTCGGACGGTAGCGCGCTCAATCTAAAATATCCCGGCAAGCCTCACCCACGCAGCTTCGGAACCAATCCGCGCGTGCTCGGCAAGTACACCCGCGAAGAAAAAGTTCTCGCGCTGGAAGATGCGGTCCGCAAGATGACCTCGATGCCAGCGCAGGTGCTCGGACTCAAGGACCGCGGCCTGCTGCGCGAAGGTTACTGGGGCGATCTCGTCGTTTTCGATCCCGACACGGTGGCTGATACGGCAACGTACGAGAATCCGAAGCAGTACCCTAAGGGCATCGATTACGTGCTGGTCAATGGCACGCTCGTTATCGAGAACAGAGATCACACCGGAGCGCGGCCGGGAAGAGTGGTTTATGGGCCGGGATATGCGGGCAAGTGAAAATTCTATTGCAAAGATCAAAAATTTATTGCGCGCAGCGATCGTGGTCTGAGCTTAAACGTTAGACATAAAATAAAATGGTTGGATTCCATATAGCACACTGGCGATTGTGAGCGATCCAAATAAATCAGACGTCGAAAACGTTTGCAGAGAATTGGTGCACGCGCTTCAGGGCGTTTTGTCGTGGCAATGGGACGGTCGCTTTGAGACCGTTTTGGCAGAGTTTGGTGTAGACAATAAAGAAAATGTTCGTGCAATCTTGGAGCGATGTCTCAGCATGACCTGGGACAACTCAAATATTGCAACCGCACCTGATAGCGTGCGTAGAATCAATGTTCGTGTCGGTACCCTGAGGTCGGGGCAGTTCCTTTTTACCTCAGATCCGAACCGCGATGCCTTTGTTTTCGGTGCCTGGTGGCCATGGGGCAACGGTGAGACCATCTCGTTACGCATCGCGCCATCTTACAAGAAATTATCAGACTCAGAGACGGCCGCGAAAATTCAACGTTTTAAAGGCTGGTTCGGAGTGTAAATATTCTCCGTGAGCCAAAGGGAAGCATTGATCTGAAGCGCTGGTTGAGTTAGCCTTCGCACCGAACTCAGTACACCTAAAGGAGGGAATCTTATGGAAAGAAAAACGGCGAGTGACTTCGATCCGCAACTGCTTAGTCTTTTCCACAGATATGTGCATGGCGGCATCAGCCGCCGCGAGTTTTTGGATGGCGCTGCCAAATTCGCCGTCGGCGGCCTCACGGCGACGGCATTGTGGGACATGCTCCGCCCCAACTATGCTCTGGCGCAGCAAGTACCCAAAGACGACAAGCGAATCAAGGCCGATTACACCAATTACCCCTCGCCCAAGGGCAATTCGTCCAATGGTACGATGCGGGGATTACTGGCCCGTCCCGCAACCGGCGACAAATTTCCCGTTGTGGTAGTAGTTCACGAAAACCGCGGCCTGAATCCTTATATTGAAGATGTCGTGCGGCGCTTGGCGGTCGCCGGCTTCATGGCCCTTGGACCCGACGCGATTTGGCCTCTCGGCGGCTATCCGAGCGTCGACAAGTATGGCGCTGAAGCCGATGAAAAGGCCCTGGCGATGCAGAAGCAATTGGACGGCGGGAAAATATTCGAAGACTTCGTCGCCGCGGCAGAGTTCTTGCTGAAACATCCGCAGTCCAACGGCAAGCTTGGCGCCGTCGGCTTCTGCTTCGGTGGCGGTGTCGTAAACAGGCTGGCAGTCCGGTTGCCGCAGCTTGCGGCCGCAGTTCCTTTCTATGGCGCTGCGCCGGCGGTTGAGGACGTGCCAAAGATCAAGGCCGCGCTCCTGCTTAACTTTGCTGAGCAGGATCCCAACATCCTGGGCAGGTGGCCCGAATACGAGGCCGCGCTTAAGGCGAATAACGTTAAATACGAAGCGTATATTTATCCTAAGACGAATCACGGCTTCCATAACGACACCACGCCGCGTTTTGATGAAGCCGCCGCCAAACTCGCCTGGCAACGCACTATCGACCACTTCAACAAGACGTTGAAGGCCTAGAATTCGGTTAATCTGGGAGATCGGCACAGGAGCAGAACCTTCGCACCTGTGCCGACTGACCCGGAATAGACCGACGGCGCACAAGTCTGTAACGCGCCGCGGACCATCCAGGACCGTGCGGCCCGCCGAATTGACCTTCACTCTCGCGTCAATCATGTGTTATCTGTGCGCCCGCGGTTTTCGATTGATTGCAAACGTTCCAGCCGCTCAAATCGCCGCTCAAGCGAAATAATTCGCGCTCGGATCGTAAATTGAATCAGCGACCGAGAAAGATTTGGCTAAATTCCTTACCGCTTTGATCGAGAATCGGGGCGATAAAGTCAACGTCCACTAGGAAACTTTCCTTTTCCACCAACTCGGGAAATCTTTGCTTCACGCCTTTGCGCGCGACCACGCGGCCGAAGGTGGTGATCATGCTTTGGCCTTCTTCGGACAACGACCAATCGACGAACAGCGCCGCCGCGTGCGGGTGAGGCGCATGGCGTGCTAGCATGAGCTTGTTCGCTTGCGCGAAGTAAGGATCGAGAATGACGTGCTCGATCGGCGCGCCTCGCCCTTTGAGATCGAGAACTGTGTGGCCGGACAATACCAGTGCTAACGGCCGCTCTCCCGCGGAGAGCAACTGACTTTGAGCGGTTCGGCCGCGAACCATTCTTAGGTCCTGTTTGGCCAGGTTGCGCATGTACTGAAGCCCCTTTTCTCTGCCCATATGTTTTAGCAACACGGCGAACCATTCATAGGCTTCGTCATCGAGGAACATGTTGCTTTTCCATTTCGGCTGAAGCAAGTCTTCGTAGCTTTTCGGCGCTTCGCCGCGTTTCACTAGATTGGTGTTGTAGCCGAGCACCATCGGTATGACATATAGGGAAGTAAAAAAGCCTTCCTTGTCTTTGTTTGGCGCGATGAAAAAGTCGCGCTGGGGCGATTGATAGGGGTCGATGGCGCCGACCTTTTTGATCGCGGATGCCTGCTCCGAAGAACCGTTGGTGACGTCGAACAAGTGATTCCCGGCGTTCATCTCCGTTTGAATCTTGATCACCTGACGGTTGCCGGAAACCCGGTACGGATTCACCTTAACGAATGGATAACGCTTCTGAAAGACTCGAATGAACGGATCGATTTGTTGGGCTTGGAGCGAACTGTAGAAAGCTACTTCCCCTTCGGTCTTAGCCTTCTCCATTAGAGCTTTCTGCCGCTGTTCGGCAGGCAACTTGTTGAGCTTCGCCAAAACCGCACCAGCAGTTTCCGCGGCGGCGCCGCAATAAGCAGCCGGTGGGTATACTGTGCCTACCAAAATTACAACCATAATTGATGCAAAATAGTTCATGCCGCTCCTCCGTTAAGAGTAATCAAGCCCGATTCGGCCTCAAGTGATCGGTTCTCGGTTATCCCACGCGATCGGTGCCTGTCAACCCGTCCAGTGGGGAGCGATGCTCGGAGAAACTCATATTGACACCCATTGGGGTATTCGATAGCGTCACGGCTTCGATCGCCAATTTCGGTATAGAACTGCTTTAACTTGGAGAGATTCGTGGACGAGCTCAAGCCGATCAAAAGCGGCAAAGTCAGAGTCGATGACGTTAACCTGTACTACGAGCTTTATGGCGAGGGCGATCCGCTCGTGTTAGTGGCAGGTACCGGCATCAGCCTTGCGCCTTGGCGCGTATCTCAGGTACCGGAGTTCGCCAAACATTATCAAGTCTTGATCTACGATCATCGCGGTCTGGGTCGGAGCGATAAGCCGGACATGCATTACACGACCCGTTTGTTCGCCAAAGATTGCGTCGGTTTGATGGACGCTCTAGGCATCAAAAGAGCGCACATGATGGGCCATTCCATGGGCGCGCGGGTGTGCCAGTGGATCGCCTTGGATTATCCGGAAAACGTGCGCAGCTTGGTTCTTTCGGGTCCAGGGTCGGGAAAATATAGCGAGGACCTGGAAGATTATCCGCGCGGCGTGCCAATGGACGCGGCATTGGAGATGATCGAGAAGGGCTATGAGAAATACCAAAGCGATCATTGGGGACCAGGCTTCATGTTCAGTGAACAATTCATGAAAGACCACCCGGATATTGTAAAAAAATATCAGGAGCTAATCGTCGACGAAGTGCCGCCGCTTAAATGTTATCTGCGCCATGTGGTTGCGCGCCAATGCCACGAAACGACGCACTTGATAGACAAAATCAAAGCACCCACGTTGTCATTGTCGGCAGCAAAGACACTCATGAGGGCGGCACTGGTAGCCATGTTGTATCTGCCAAAGTGCTCGCCGACAAAATACCCAATGCAGAACTGATACTCGTCGAAGGCGGCCGGCATGGGTATCTGCGCGAGATGCCGGAAAAGGGCCATCCGCCGATTTTAGACTTTTTACGGTGTCACTAAGCTAAGGAAGAGAAACCATGTTCCATCAACATGATCACGGCGTCCACTTTACGATGCGCCGCCCGGATGAAAAGATCCCTCCGGTCAATGCCCGGTATCAAAGTTAGCGGATGGGGGAAGGTGTGAACAAAAACGAAATCCTTGAGAAGCAAAAAAAATATCTGTTCTCGTGCGTGGCAACCTATTACGACGAACCGCTGGTCGTCGATCATGCCAAAGATCAGTATGTTTACGATGCCGACGGCAAGGAGTTCCTGGATTTCTTCGGCGGCATCCTCACGGTGAGCGTCGGGCATTGCAACGAGAAAGTAACGAAGGCGATCGATGAGCAAACCCACAAGGTGCAGCATCTCTCGACGCTTTACGCCAACGAGCCGCAGGTTCGCTTGGCGGAGAAGTTGGCGCAAATTACTCCCGGGCGGCTGGAGAAGTCGTTTTTTACCAATAGCGGCACGGAAGCGAACGAAACCGCTGTATTGTTGGCGCAACTCCACACCAAGTGCCAAGACGTCATCACGCTGCGCCACGCCTATAGCGGCCGCTCTTATCTTGCCTTAAGTTTGTCCGCGCAATCGAGCTGGCGGCTGATGCCGAACGTCGTTCCCGGAGTCCATCACATCGCCAATGCTTACTGTTATCGCTGTCCCTTCGGACTGACATATCCAAGTTGCGACTTGAAATGCGCCAAAGACGCCGAAGAGGCGATTCAAACCATGACCTCGCAGGGACGCGTCGCCGCGTTTCTCGCCGAACCGATTCAGGGCGTGGGCGGATTCATCGTGCCGCCGAAAGAATATTTTCAAGAGATCGTCGGCATCATCCGCAAATACGGCGGTTTGTTCATTGCGGACGAGGTGCAGACCGGCTGGGGCCGCACCGGCGGTAAGATGTTCGGCATCGAACATTGGGGCGTCGATCCCGACATCATGACCTTCGCGAAAGGCATGGCCAACGGCGTGCCCATCGGCGCAACCATTGCAACGCCTGAAGTCGCCGATAGCATGCGCGGCAACACCATCTCGACTTTCGGCGGTAACCCGGTGACTTGCACCGCGGCGCGCGCGACGATCGACGTCATCGAAGAGGAAAATCTGGTTGAGAACGCCCGCGTTATGGGCAATCGGCTGCGCGACGGCTTGAATGCGCTGCAAGCCAAATTTCCGGTGATCGGCGATGTCCGCGGCATGGGTCTGATGCAAGGCATGGAACTCGTCGGCGAGAAAAAACAGCCCGACGTGGAAAGCGCCAAGCGGGTCATGGAACTGACCCGGCAAAATGGCTTATTGGTCGGCAAGGGCGGCACTTACGGTAACGTACTGCGCGTGGCGCCGCCGCTCAACATTGATAAAGATCAAATCGATTACGCGTTAAAAGTTTTGGATCAGTCCTTCGGTCAATTAGGGCAGTAGACTCTGCAATTGCAGATCGGCAGCTTTGGCGCGAGATGATTGCGTCCTTTCCATTTTTTAGATTCCAATCCGTATGAACACGCTCGCTCGCAGGATCGTTGGATCGATCCCCGTGATCGTGGGAATCTCTTTCCTGATATTTCTCCTCATGCATATCGCGCCGGGAGATCCGGTGACCTTACTATTGGGCGACGACGCTACTCCGGCCGACGTGGAACGGACGCGGCACGAGTGGGGTTTGGATAAACCGCTGCTGGTGCAATATTGGGATTTCTTATCCCGTGCGGTCACCGGCGACTTCGGGCGATCACTTAAGTTCAATGAGTCGGTCATGAAATTGATCGGAGAGCGGCTGCCCGCCACTCTTGAATTGGCTTTCGCCAGTTTGTGCGTCGCGATCACGATCGCGGTGCCCCTCGGCGTCTACTCGGCGATTAAACATAACTCTTTTCTCGACCACGCGGGCATGAGCGTCGCTCTCATCGGCGTCTCGTTGCCAAACTTTTGGCTCGGCATCATGCTGATCTATTTTCTCGGCGGGCAGCTCAATCTATTGCCGGTCGCCGGGCGCATCGAGTACGGCATCGAAGTCAAAACAATTACGCGACTTTATTTACTCGACAGTTTGATTACCGGAAATTTCCCCGCTTTCTGGAGCGCGTTGCAGCATCTATTGATGCCGGCGTTCACCTTGGGATCAGCGCTCGCGGCCATCGTTACACGCATCTCGCGATCGAGCGTGCTCGAAGTCATGCGCCAGGATTACGTCACAACAGCGCGGGCGAAAGGCTTGAGCGAAAGAACCGTGATCTGGCGACATATATTGCGAAATGCCCTGATTACGATCGTGACCATACTGGGGCTTCAGTTGGGCGCGTTGCTGAGCGGTTCGGTCATCACCGAGACCGTATTTTCTTATCCCGGAATCGGCGATCTGTTAATCCAATCCATTTCGGCGCGTGACTACAAGCTCACTCAAGTGTTGATTCTGATGTTCGCCGTCACTTATTTCGTCGTGAATTTGTTGGTCGATTTGCTTTACAGCTGGATCGATCCAAGGATCAGGTTTTAATGTCCTGGTTGCGTTACTTCAAAGTCTTGGTGGGCGGCGCGATCTTGCTTCTGCTTTGCGTTTGCGGCGTGGCCGCGCCGCTGTTGGCGCCGCGCGATCCCCAGGCGCAGACATTGGAGGATCGACTGCGTCCGCCGCGTTGGACTGAAAACGGCTCAGCGGCCTATTTTCTCGGCACCGACAATCTCGGCAGGGACATGCTGAGTCGAATCATCTACGGTTCGCGGATTTCATTGATGGTCGGCGCCGCCACAGTCATCTTCGCCGGATTCGTCGGTTGCTCGCTTGGGGCTATTGCCGGCTATTTCGGACGCGCGGCGGATGACGTGGTCAGCAAAATCTCGGAAATTTTTCTGGCGTTTCCGTTCTTGTTGATTGCCATCGCAATCATGGCGTTTCTTGGTCAAGGTGTCGGCAATCTCATCATGGCGTTAATGCTAAGTCGGTGGGTGCAGTATTGTCGCGTCGTCCGCGGCGAGGTGCTCTCTCTCAAAGAACGCGATTTTGTAACGGCTGCAAAGGCGTTAGGAGGTAGGGATTTTTACGTGCTCTTCCGTCACGTGATGCCCAATACGTTTGCCAGTGTCACGGTGATTGCGACGTTCGGTATGGCGATCGTCATCATCACGGAAGCGAGCTTGAGCTTTCTCGGTTTGGGTGTACCGGTGCACATCCCGACATGGGGCTCGATGTTGAGCGAAGGACGGAGCTATATTAATCGCGCGCCGTGGCTTACGATCTTTCCCGGATTGGCGATTTTTATTACTGTGTTCGGCATCAATTTGCTCGGAGATGGGCTGCGCGACATTTTCGATCCGAAATTAAGGCGTCAACGATAGTTTCAAAGACTCAGGAGGAGATAATGGGAAAAGGCAAAACCGACATAAGCCGGCGGAATTTTTTAAAACGGAGCGCGCTTCTCAGCGCAGGCGGTTTGGCCGCGCCTTATCTTTCGCGCCAGAGTTTCGCGGCGACCCGCGACCGCGTGACGATTTTTCACTCGAGTGTCGCGGACTCGATTAATCCTTACAACCACAGCTCCAGTCCGATTTACGGCAATTGGCAGCATGTCATGGAGCCGCTCATCGAGCTCGACTACGATAAGAAGGATTATGTCGGTGTGCTCGCCGAGTCGTGGCAATTTCAAGGCAACAAATGGAGCTTTAAACTCAGAAAAGGCATCAAATTCCACAACGGCGCGCCCCTCACGTCCAAAGACGTCGCGTTCTCGATTGAAAAAATGCGCGACGAAAAGGGCGGCAGCCTGCAGGCGCCGAATTTCAAAGACGTAACGGAAATCCAGACGCCGGATGATCAAACCGTGATCTTCGTTACTAAGCAGCCGCTGGCAATTTTTCTCGATCGTTTAGAGAACCGATTTATTTTGAGCAAAGTGGCCGGTGATAAATTCGGTGACAAGCTCTACGAAAATCCGATCGGTACTGGCCCCTACAAATTCGTCAGCTACCAGCGCGGCGGCAATATGGTTTTTACCCGCAACGACGACTATTGGGGCGGCAAGGCAGCGATCAAAGAAGTCATCTTTAAGAAAGTCACGGAAGAAGCGGCGCGTTTGGCGGCTTTGGAGTCGGGTCAAGCCGATTTCGTCAACAACATTCCGGTGCATGAAGTGGCGCGCCTGCAAAAACATCCGCGCGTGCGCGTCGACCAGGTCGAGGGTCTGCGCATGTTCTTTCTCGCCTTCAACATGACGCATAAACCCTGGGACAATAAACTCGTACGCCAAGCGGCTAATTATTCTGTTGACGCTCCGGCCATCGTAAAGAATATTTTCGACGGCATCGGTTACCCGTGCAATGGGCCGGTCGGTGCCAATGTGATCGGCGCGGATTCAAAACTGAAGCGCTATCCGTACGATCCGCAGAAGGCCAAGCAGTTGTTGGCGCAAGCGGGCTTTCCCAACGGTTGCGACATCCAGTTGTATTATTCCGCCGGCCGTTATCCGAAGGACAGGGAGGTTTGTCAAGTAGTGGCCGCGCAGATGGTTAAGGGCGGTTTTCGCGTCGAGCTCATCTCGCAAGAATGGGCGCTTTTCTGGGACAAGCAAGGCGTCAATGGCGGCAGATTGCCTTTCTATTATATCGGCCGAGGTTCGCTGACAGATGCCGACACGCTCTATGATCAGTATTTTCGCACCGGAACGACGAAACGGACGAATTACAGCAATCCGGATCTCGACAAGCTGGTCGAAGAACAGCAAAAGACCGACGTCCAGAAGAAACGCGTCGCGATTCTACAGCAGGCGGGCAAATTCATTATGGATGAAGCGCTCTTCATACCGCTTTACAATCTTGCTGATATTTACGGCGTTGCCAGAAATGTCGTGTGGAAAAAGCGCCCCGACGAAAAAGTTCTCGGCTGGGATATGAAAATAAAGTAAGCAATCCCTTGCGGCGGCTGCGCTGAAAATTTTTTCGCTATTGCTCGATTTGCAAACTCTGAACCTGGAGGCACGATGGGTTTGGACAAGGCTGGAATCAAACGAAGAACTTTTCTCAAACAAAGTGTTCTTGCGGGTCTGAGTGCGTTTACGGGCGCGGCCTTGCCGCGCCTCGGTTGGTCGGCGTCCAAAGAACGGCTGATGATTCTCAGCAGCATCGGCTTGGACACGCTTCATCCCTACGCCCACAGCTCCGGCCCGCAGTACGGCATCTGGCAACACATGATCGAGCCTCTGGTCGAGATCAACTATGCGCGCAAGGATTATTACGGCGTGCTCGCCGAGTCGTGGAAATTTCAGGGGAACACCTGGGTGTTTCGCCTGAGAAAAGGGATTCATTTCCACGATGGCTCGCCGTTTACCGCGCAGGACGTGGTCCATTCGGTCAACCGCATAAGAAACGACAAGAGGAGCCTGCAGAAGTCCAATTTCGACGATCTAACGGAAATTCAAGCTCCTGATGATAATACCGTGGTCTTCACGACCGCGGTGCCGAACGCCGTTATGCTCGACCGGTTACAAAATCGTTTTATCGTCAGCAAGAGCGCAGCGGAGAAATACGGCGATGACGTCGATCAACACGCGATCGGCACCGGGCCGTATAAGTTTGTGAGCTGGCAACGCGACGGCAATCTCGTCATGACGCGCAACGACAATTATTGGGGGCCGAAAGTTGATATCAAAGAAGTCGTCCTAAAAAAAGTCGGCGAGGATGCGACGAGGATATCCGGCCTGCTCGCCGGACAGGGCGACGTGGTCAACAATGTTCCGGTGGAAGAGATCGCTCGCTTGGACAAACATCCGCGGCTGCGTGCCGAAAAAGTCGAAGGGCTACGAATGTATTTCTTGGCGATGAACGTCACCCACAAGCCGTTTGACAACAAGTTCGTGCGCCAGGCCTTCAACTACGCCGTTGATCCCACCGTCGTGATTAAGCATATCTACGAAGGCAATGGGTATGTGATGAGCGGGCCGCTCGGCGCCAACGTGATCGGCTACGATCCCAAGATCAAGCGCTATCCCTACGACCCGAAGAAAGCCAAGGAGCTAATTACAAAAGCAGGCTTCGCCAATGGCTTGGAAGTGAAACTTTATTTTTCGCCGGATCGTTATCCCAAGGCAAAAGAAGTCTGCCAGGTCATCGCGGATCAACTCGCCAAGGCCGGCGTAAGGACCGAGCTCGTCTCTCAAGAATTCGCCATCTTCTGGGGATCGGATGGTGTTAATGGCGGCAAAATTCCGTTCTACTACGTTGGTCGGCCAGCCATCGATGCAGACACGGTTTACGACCAATATTATCGGTCGGGGAGAACTAAGCGGGTCAGTTTTCAAAACGCCGAGGTCGACCGGTTGATCGACGAGCAGCATAAGACGGGCGATCAAAAAAAGCGCGTTGCGCTACTGCAACAAATAGGGCGCATTCTAATGGAGGAGGCGGCATTGGTCCCATTGTACACCTTAGCCGAAATCTACGGTGTGGCTCGCAATGTGATTTGGAAGGCGCACCCGGAGGAAAAGGTTCTGGCCTTTGATATGAAGATTCGCTAACACCCTTGTGAAACCCTCGTATGCCGATTACCCTGCGCATTGTCGAAGGGTGCGTTCAATCGCCCCACCCTCTTCCGTGTTAGTGGGGCGTGATCGTGCTCGCATTGACTCACGGTTTCCCGACACGATCACGACGGCCGCGCGCCTTTGCGATCTTTTGGCGAGTCTAAAAAAGTGTCAGTAAGCTGCTAGTTGGACTTGATATCTCCGTCAGATAGGTAGAGTTCACTACGGTCAAATTGGAGGATCGAATGAGTCCAAAAAGCCGGGGCATTAAGCGCAGGGATTTTCTCAAAGGAGGAGCACTCGGCGGTCTGGGTGCTTTGCTCGGTAATTCCATCGTACGCACAAGTTACGCGGCGTCGAAAGAACGGCTGACGATTCTTAGCAGCATCAGCCTCGATACCCTGCATCCCTACGCTTATAGTTCCAGTCCCCAATACGGCATCTGGAACCATATGATCGAGCCGCTGGTCGAAGTGGACTACGCAAAGAAGGTTTATTACGGCGTGCTCGCCGAGTCATGGGAGTTCCAGGGCAAAAAATGGCTATTCAAACTGCGCAAGAACGTTCGCTTTCACGACGGCAATCCGTTTACGGCACAGGATGTGATTTACTCCATCAATCGGATCAAGAACGATAAGCAGAGTCTTCAGAAAGACAATTTTCGCGACCTGACCGAAATGCAGGCGCTGGACGATAACACAATCGTATTCACGACCGAGGTTCCCAACGCGGTCTTTCTCGATCGATTGCAGAACCGTTACATTCTCAGCAAAGCGGGGATGGAAGCGCAGGGCGGCGAGTCAGCCGAGCAAAAACCGGTCGGCACCGGGCCGTATAGATTCGTCAGCTGGCAGCGCGACGGCAATCTGGTGTTAACCAGACACGACAATTACTGGGGCAACAAAGCGGCGATCAAGGAGATCGTTTTCAAAAGAGTCAAAGAGGATGCCGGCCGGGTGGCGGGACTTCTCGCCGGACAAGGCGATGTCATCAATAACGTTCCCGTCGAAGAGCTGTCCCGATTCGAAAACCATCCGCGGGTGCGCGCGGAAAAGGTCGAAGGCGTGCGCATGTATTTTCTCGCTATGAACGTAACCCATAAGCCCTTTGACAATAAATTGTTCCGCCAGGCGATCAATTACGCCGTCGATCCGTCGGTGATCCTCAAGCATATTTATGAGGGCAACGGCTATATCATGAACGGACCCCTGGGAGCGAACGTGATCGGTTACGATCCCAAGATCAAACGCTATCCTTACGACCCAAAGAAGGCCAAAGGGCTGCTCGAGAAAGCCGGCTATCCACAGGGAGCGGACGTCAAACTCTATTTTTCGCCGGACCGATATCCCAAGGCGAAGGAAGTTTGCCAAGTAATTGCCGATCAGTTGGCCAAGATCGGGATCAAGACCGAACTGGTTTCCCAGGAATTCGTTATTTTCTGGGGCAAAGAAGGAGTCAACGGCGGAAAGCTGCCGTTTTACTATGTCGGCCGGCCGGCCGCAGATGCGGATACGGTTTACGATCAATATTATCGTTCCGGCGTCACTCCGCGTATTCAGTATAAGAATCCGGATTTCGACAAACTCATCGATGAGGAACAGAGAACCGGCGACCCAAAGAAACGGGTCGCAATCTTGCAGCAGGCCGGGCGGATCTTAATGGAAGATGTGCCGTTCGTGCCGCTCTACACGTTAGCAGAAATTTACGGTGCGGCGCGCAATGTAGTTTGGAAGGCTCGCCCCGACGAAAAGATCATTGCCGCCGAAATGAAGATTCGATGACGTCCAACGCGCGCATATCCTTCTGATCGTTTCTTAACCGCCGCCGGTTTCATTAGGCCAGCTCGATCGGCCATGTCCCCTGCGCAAAAAAGTTTTACGGTCATTTGGCGACGAGATTGAGTGGCCTCGGACAAATTTGCACAGCCGCGACAAGCTTTACTGGAAAATTGTAGAATCTGTTGCTCGTTTTCTTGGCATACTGGTTGCTGCCAGAAAGTCGTATGGAAACGAATCACGGTACTGTAAGCGAAGCTGCGCCCGTGAAGATGCGCTATGCCTCAATTCTCCGCTGCATCGGTCAGTCCCTCGAGGCGATGGACCTTAAATCGATCGAAGTGAAGACCCACGGCGACGATTTCATCGTCCAAACATGGAACCGGGGCACATCGATGGCGATGGACGTGGAAAAGCATTATTCGCCGGAAGATTTGCGAAAACTGGACGCGGAAGGGCGGAAAAAGCGAAAACCTTTTGCGGGCCCTCCGAGCCTGCTCAGTCTGTCCTTGATTTTGCGCTTCGCCGGTAACTACATCGATCGTATAGGTGGAAGGCTTCTGAGGGTTTCCTGGCAAGACCAATCAGACAAGATTCAATCGGTAACCGTCCAATGGGAGGCCGTCCAGCCGGCGCGGGAAACCAAGGAGTCCCACACGTCGACGGTTGAGGAGCTGTGCCTGCACATTTACAAGCAACGCAAGAAAATCAACTTGGCGTCGGAGCGACAGGCGCACCGGCCTTTTGTCAGCGTGGACCGGAACAGTTGAACGACGGATGACGCTTAGGCCTGATACTTAATCTCGCCGCCGACCAGGGTCATCTCGACTTTCAAATCTTTGATTTTCTCAGCCTGAATTTCAAAAGGATCTTCCGCCAGCACGGCGATATCCGCCAATTTACCGATTTCGAGCGTGCCTTTGTCGTTTTCTTCAAAGCCGACCCAAGACGCCGTGGTCGTGTGCATGGCAAAAGCTTCGCCGACGCTAATCCGTTCTTCAGGCACCCAGACCTCGCCCCAACGCATCTTGCGCGATACGCACGCCGCGATATCGCGCAACGGGTCGACCGGCCAGTAACCCGGCGAGTCGGAGCCGCCGGCGATGGTGACACCATTTTTCAACAGCGTACGAAATGGAAATGCTTTGGTCAGCCTCTTTTCACCTACGCAGTCGAGAATTGCATCACCGACGTAATAGCCGATCGAGATATTTGGAATTGCGATGATGCCGGAGCGGACCATGCGCTGCATCCGCTCGGGTGTGCATAGCCAATTACCCATGTGTTCGATGCGGTGGCGGTGGTCTTTGCGCGGCGAATGCTCAATCGCGTTTTCATAGGCATCCAGCGCCATATCGAAGGCTCGGTCGCCGATCGCATGGACGCAGCAGCGCAGTCCGGCCTCGTGGCATTTCTGCACGGTATGGTTCAATTCGTCCTGTTGGATACGGATGATGCCGTAATTATGTTCGTCGTCCTCGTAGGGTTCGTAAAAACAAGCGTTGCGGCCGGTGATACCGCCGTCGATGCTCATCTTGACCCCGCCGACGCGCAGCCACTCATTACCAAACCCAGTGATCACTCCAAGCTCGATAAGGCTTTTCGATTCGATCATGGATTCGATCACGCGTGGCAAGATGCTCACGCGCGCGTGCATGCGGTTTTCTTTGTAGAGTTCTTGATAAGCCCGCACTGGTTCGGCGTAGCGGACGATGTCGTGAACCGTCGTCACGCCACGTTCGAGGCATTGATTGAGCGCGTACACGATGCCGTCTTTAAGTTGCAGGTAATTAAATTCCGGCGCGACTTTTTTAAGAATTAATTGCGCCCGCTCGTGGAGTTCACCCGTAGGCTTGCCGGTTTGCGGATCGTGCTTAATGTGGCCGCCGGCCGGGTCGGGAGTGTCGGCGGTGATTTTTGCTGCTGCAAGGGCGAGACTGTTGCCGACTGTAATGTGCGCGCCGAACGAAATGGACACAGGGTTATCCGGTACGGCTCGATCGAGATCATGCTTGTCGGGAAATCGCTTGTCTTTGAGTCGAAAGTCCTGCATTGGGCTGCCATGAGCAACGATCCACGAACCCTTGGGCGCGCTGGCCGCGGCATTGGCAAGTCGTTGCAAGATATCCGCCACGGAAACCACGCCGACGTAGAAATCACGACAGTCGACCAACTCCATTTCCGCTGTGCCTTTCTCTGACAGATGAACGTGAGTGTCGGTCAAGCCGGGAATGGCGGTGCGAGTTTCGAGATCGATCGCTTGAGTGTCGGGTCCGGCAAGCCTTCGGACGTCGTCCGATTTTCCGGTGGCAACAATGCGTGAACCGGCGCAGGCGAGAGCTTCGCAAGTAGAAGTTTCATTGGTAAAGGTGCGAATCCTGCCGTTATATAAAATAAGATCGGGATAGGGTAACGGGCGCGACTTCATGAGCGCGGTGCCTCCAAATTCAATTCGGACATTCAGGCTATAGGCCGGTTACTCGGCTCGTGTCAATTGCTCGAGACCATTCCCGTGGAAAATCCACTCGCAGCGGGGCGTAATCAGCGGGCGAAACCAGAGGTGCGCATTTCAAGTCACCATTGAGCAGTGAGACATTTAAGCGCTTTAGCAATAGCGGTGGGTGATAACGCCTTCGTCACGGCGTAAAAACTTCGTTTGCCGACGAAAAAGTCGCGCCCGGTTGAGGTCCGCCGGAGATGACATAAATTGATTGATTAATAACCGCTGCTCCTAGGCCGTGGCGGGCCGTCGGCATCGGTGCCCAGCGCTCCCAGCGGTTTTTTGTCGGATCGTAGGATTCAACTTCCCGGTGTGTGCCTCGACCCGATTCACCGCCAAAAACAAAGATTCTGCCGTTCAGCGTAGCGGCGGCGATACCGCTTCGCACGGTCGGTAGGGCAGGCCGAGGAGTCCACCGCTCCGTGCTCGGGTCGTACACTTCGTTGTCCGCGATGCTACGGTCGTGCCTGCCATTGAGCCGTCCGCCGATGACGTAGAGTTTGCCATCGATCACACCAATCGCGTGATGATCTCGCGGTGTCGGCAAAGATGCTCGTTTGGTCCACCGGTCTTGCGCGGCGTCGTATTCTTCGTTTGCATTGGTATTCTTTCCGTTTGATCCCGCGCCACCGATGGCGAATATTTTGCCGCCGATAATCCCGACGGCCAGCGCGCCCCGCGCGGTCGGCATAGTCTTCTTTGCGCTCCACTTATCCATACCGGGATCATATTCGTAAACGGTGTCGACCGCGCCGATCCCAGAGATATAACCGCCGATGACGTAGACCTTGCCGTTCATCACAGCGGCGCCGATATGATGCAGCGGTTGGGGAAGCGGCGCACGCTGCCGCCAGCTGTCCTTCGCCGGATCGTATTCCTCGACGAGATCGCCGCCTTTGTCGTAGCCACCCATGACATAGATCTTACCCCCAAGCGCAGCAGCGGCGACTTCGGTGCGCGCTGATGGCATGGGCGCACGGATCTGCCACTTTCCAGGAAGCTGTGCGAGCAGCTGTTGGTTTGACAAGAAAAATAATACGGCGAAACCCAAGATTGCCAACCAGCTTCTTAGCAGCGTCGCGTGCTCTCCATTCATAAAAATACTTCTGTTCAGGCGTTGTTTAAGCGTACCGACAAGCTCTGATGCAGGCGTCGAATGCTGATCGTCTATGATGGGTAGGGATTTCCCAAGGCGTGTTGTTCCATCAGCGCATGCAAGTCGACCATTGTATAGGCGCAGTACTTGGGATCGTAGCCGAGCTTTTTGGCCGTCATCCCTCGTTCCAGGATACGCTGCAGAATCATGCGATTGAGCGGGCCGTGTCCCATGCGGGCTTCATGCTGCACGAGATCGGCTTCGGCATGCGCGGTGAAGTAGATCGCTTGTTGCTCACTCATGCCGTAATGCTTTACGAGAGCGTCGCCCCACTGTTTGGCCCAGTAACCGAGAGTCTCTTCGTATACATGGGCACCCCAAAGTTCGAGGATCGAACCGTCCTGGAAAACCCGCCGGCAGTAATCGCTGATCGCGCGGCCCGGGGCGGAGGCCGGCTCGTGGAACAATTCTTCCTTCGAGAGCCCCAGTGAATCGGCGGTCTCGAGCAGGATGAGAATATGGCCGGGCGGTTTCGGCGCGATGAGCTCTTCAGCGATCTTGTCGGAAAAGGCCGGCAACAAATCGTAATTGTCGACAAAGAAAGGCAGATGAACGTAATAGGAAACCGCGTTCAGAGCGACGACTTCGACCGAAAAAAGCCCCCAATCTTTGAAGAAACGCCGCAGGCAAGCGAGCGGCAACGTCCCTGCACGCAGCTGGGTCATGAAAGCGCCGCGGTTGATCTTATCGTCCCAGTGAGCGAAAACCTCGCTATAAAGATTATCGACGAATGCCTTGGCGTCAACGGGTTCCATGAGGGGTTCAATTATCCGGGATTCTAGGGGGCCTGATCGATTTTGTGCCTTTTGCAGCGAGTGAAATTCCTGTATTGTTAATACCTAAATTAATTTACGTGTCAATCAGTGCGCTCTGATTCAGCGGAGGAATTTTATGGCAGCTCTTAGGCCGGAAGAATTTCTGCAGCAATTAGTGACGACGCGAGAGACGTTCTGGGAAAAGATGAACGCGGAAAGAAAAAGCTATGGGGCGGAAAAGCCCTTGAGCCCTGCCGTTATTCTGCGCCGGCTGCAGTTTGGTGTTGTCATGGAACGCAAAGCGGCCGAAGTGACCGCGCCGTGGGTGGGAAGAATCCCGGACCTTGATCTCCAACAACCGATGTCGGAATACGTCGTTAACGAACTGAAGCACGCGTCGATCTTACGCAAAAGGATCGCCGAATTAGACGGCGACCCGGACGCGCTTTGGAATGAGCCGCTCAAGGAGCTTAAGGAGCTTTGGGATTTTCACGCGACTCTCGGGTCGCTATGCGAATTGATCGCCAGCGTGCAGTTCGGCCATGAAGAATTTTTTCCGCGAACTTCGAAATCCTTCATCGAGCGGGTGATGCCCATCGATCCCAAAACCGCTTCAATTTATCGCGACACGCTGCTTGCCGAAGAAGAGGGCCACGAGTGGATCGCGCCGGAGATTCTCAGTCGCTACGGGACTGACGTGACTACCCAGCAAAATTGCTTGGACGCTTTGAGACAAGGTTGCGAGCTATTTGGCCGAGCCATTGAGAGTTTTAACCGGAGCATGGTGAGCTAGGAATGGGCTATTGGAGTACTGGAGTGTGCGAGTAGTGGGTTTTGATGCCCAGTCGAGCGGAAACGGTCGAAATGTTTGGCTAAAATGCGATTCCTTTGAAGCGGAAGTTTAGTGCTTCGGTTCGATCCTTTTGCCGTAGCTCACTTCGCCTTTGTCGATGCGGATTGAGAAGCCACAATCGGGGTTAGTACACGCCCAAGCCTTGTACATCACGGAAGCTCCATCCTGGCCGTAGTCGGACAACGGGATCATCAGGCCGTTGTTGCATTTCTGGCATTTCGGCAGGTCCATCTCCACTCCTCCTTACCGGTCACCATGAACTCGCACCGGGCGCCAAACGTACAAAAAGTTTAATCGACTGGGTAGGGTAAATCAAGCAACTGTTCTGAGCTGAAGTCCGGTATGTTCCAGGTTCCAATGTCGGCGCCCAACCGAATTATATCGTTGCTGGCGCTCTTTCCGCCTCGTCCAGACAGTCGAGCCGGTGATGATATGATGAGAAAATGCTTTCGAACACCTGTCGCGAGCGGATCGTACGAATGAAAAAGGGGTAACCGAGAGTCTCGATCACCCCTTTGGAGTCGGAGTTCGGCGGGGGATTACTTGGTTTTCTTCTCCATCATCTCGGCCTTTTTTTCCTCCGTTTTCTCCTTGCTCTTGTCGGTCGTTTCCGAGGACTTCTTGGCAGATTTCTTAGTTCTGGTCTTTTTGGCCTTGCCCTTGGTGTCGTCGGACTTGTCCGCGGCCTTCTCCATGGCCTTTTCGCTCTTCTTTTCCGTCGCTGCCGGCGTAGCCGGCTTCGCGGGGGTAGCCGGTGTCGCCTGCGCAAAGCTGACACCGCTGAATGCCAACAGGGTCAATGCGACGACAAAAGTTTTGATCGTGTTTTTCACAGTATCACCTCCTTTCAACGTTTAGACGTGGTTGCGACTATTCGATTCAAGTCACCATGGAATATCGCGAAACGCAAGCACATAGCAGCCCGATTTTCGATCCAACGATACAATGATGGCAGTTCGCACTGAGCCTGTGAGAACCCTTAGATGCCATAGAACTGTCGTGCGTTGTCTTCCAGGAGCTTTAGTCGTGCGGTCGCCGGAATGTCGTTGCGATCCCGCAATAACTTTGCGGTTCCTTCGGTGCGATCGGCGTGGGGATAGTCGGAGGAGAACATGAATGAGTCTTCACCGACTTCTCCGACGACACGGCCGAGAAAGGATTCGTTGCCTTCACAACCGAAAAAGATTCGTCGCGACTTCAAATAATGGCTTGGCGGATGGCTGATTAAGTCTCTGGCGCCATACCGTGGATTTTCAAAATGATCGTCCATGCGCTCAATGTGGGCTGGGACCCAACTGATGCCTCCTTCGAGGAAGGCGAACTTGAGATTCTTATGGCGATCCAATAGGCCGGAACAAAGCACGCTCGTCAATCCCGCCATGATCGGAAAGATGCCCGCTAGCACTCGGTTGGGAAAATGATGTTCGAAAAGTTTATCGACGATTGGAAATTGCAAGCTGAAGTGAACGGCAATGGGCATCTTCAGCCGGTCAGCTTCGTTAAAAAACACGTCATGATCCGGATGATCGAGTCTTTTCGCTCCTGTCGTGCCGTTGATCATGACCGCCATCACACCCATGCCTCGTAGTCGCAAAATCTCGCGGGCGGCGCCTTCCGGGTCCTGCAAGGAAACGACGCCGACCGCTTTGAGGCGATCCGGCGCTTTATTACAAGCTTCGGCAAGCCAAGTGTTATAGGCGCGGCAAACGCCCATTGCTAAGATTCCATCCGGCCACGCGTTAATATGCAAGAGAAAGCTCGGGTAAATGAACTGCACGTCGATTGCTTCTTTGTCGAGGTCGTCCAAGCGTTCTTTAAGATTCGTCAGCGTCTGACTTCCTGGGGACGCGCGGCGCGCTGATTGGAGCGCTTCCCCAGGCGGGGCAGCGGTTCCCGGTGCGCCAGCGCCCTTGATCGAGGGTCGTTTGTACGGCGTCTGACCGTCAACGACCCAAAAATTATGCCCTTGGTCGTCCTTCAACAAGCGAGGGCGATAGTTTCTAAGCGGCGGCTCCATGTATTTCTCAAATATTTCTTCGGTTTCAAAAAAATGGCCGTCACCGTCGATGATCATAACGTGTTCCTCACTTCCGAAAATTTCGGTAAATTCCCGATCAACATATGGGAGCGTAGACGCCGGGACAATCCTGATCGGGTTTCGCGTGGCAATTTCAGGTTTTGTCGCCTTGCAGTGATTACTTCGATCTCTGTGAAACCGCTTCGGGATCGAGCCCGGTCGGGCATGGATACGCTTTGATGCTATGCTTTATCTGGTTCCGCGCCATGAGCTCGGCGTAGCTCACGCCGACGGCTTTGGTGTTGATCACCGGCATGCCCAGATGCGGTTCCAGCTCTTCGGAGGTGACGACATAAGGATAAATCTTCCCGCCCAGCGGAATGATCGCCTCGGCACCCTGCTCGATCAATTCTTTTCCGACTGCGATAGTACGCTCGACGACGACGTCATGATAGCCGGACAGATCGCCGGTATCGTAGAGACCGACGGTGCGGATGCCGCACACGAAAGATGTCATGCCGTAAGTTTGCACGATTCTCATGGTGTGCGGCATGTGGGTTTCGAGTGGCACGATGATGCCGAAACGATCGCAGATAGTGGCGGCGAAGTGGAGCGACGCGCGTAAGAGGCCGATCACTGGAATGCGCACCGCCAACCGGCTCGCTTCGACGCCCGGATCGAAGGTGTTGCTCTGGATCACGGCGTCGAAACCCCGGCGCTCCGCTTCGATGGCTTTTTTGACCAGCGCCGGAGTTTCGAGGATGTGATGCAACCCTGAAAGGGCTTTACGCTCTTCGAGCAGGCTCAGCACTTGTCCGCCTCCAAGGTCTTCGGGATAAGCAAGCTCAAAAGTTGTCTCCGGGGAAGCATAGCTCTTGAGCAGTTTCAGTATATGAGCCTCGAGCTCCGGCGAATGGCGTACGTAGGAATGATTCAAGAACATGAAGCGCATGGCGTTCTCCGTCAATGAGAGGACCTATATTAAAATCTCAACTATCATCCGCCAAAGATCGATCTGAGCTGTTTGGCGTATCCATCCAGTTTTTCTGCAAGCGACGCGTTCACGGGCACGATCTTAAGCTCTTTCAGCATGGTGGCTTGCTCGTTGGCCAGATCGCCACGGGCGATCAGTCGCCCGGGAGTCTGCATCAGCTTTTGACCTTCGCGGGAAAGCACAAATTCCAAGAATAACTTCGCAGCATTCGGATGCGGTGCTTGAGCGGAGATGCCGGCACCGACCATGACCGCCGGCGCTGGGCCTAAGGCTGTCCAGTCGATCGGCGCGCCGCGCTCTTTCATGCGTTCCACCGAGGCGGCGGGAATATTTATATCGATCACTCCCTCGCCAGCGACGACGAGCTGGGCCAAAAGTTCATGTCCCTCGCGCGCGCTGGGCTGCTGCTTGGCCAGTTCGCGCATGTATTTGAGCCCGCGCTCCTGGCCGAAAATCTGCAGCATGCCGGCGAACCACTCCGCTTTGGTTCCCTCCATCAGCAGCTTGCCCTTCCATTTGGGATCGAGCAGATCGTCATATGTTTTTGGCAGCGTGCGGGCTGGAGCCAGTCTGGTGTTATAGGCGGTAACGTAGGCATTGTAGTAGACCGTGGTCCAGAAACCCTCTTCCTTGAAGTCCTTGGGGTAGAGCTCGTTCGCCTGCGGAGTATAACGCGCCAATATGCCGGTGCGATTGAAAATATGCATGCTGAATTCGACCGTCTGAAGCACATCGGCAAAGGGCTTTTTTGCTCTGGCTTCTGTGAGCACGCGGGTCAGCAGCTTTTCGCTACCGGTGCGCTGGAGCTTGACCTTGATGAAGGGATAGCGCCTTTCAAATTCGCCGATCACAGCGTTGGCTTCGCTCAAGTTCATCGACGCATAGTAAACGACCTCACCTTCGCGCTTGGCGGCGTCGATCAGCGTGTCGTAACTGGCTGTTGAGCCGCTCGAGGAGCACAAGGCTATAAGCGTTAGCGAAACTAGGAGAGGTCGCAAACAAGTGTTTGCCAAGGTCATCATACTCACGGCTCAACTTCGATCGGATAGCGAAGCAATGAATCCATTCTCGTCGAGCTCGCGAATAAATCGGTCATCGATAAAACGCCGCGCGTCGGCATTTTTTGCCTCTGGCAGTTCTCGCGCCATGAAATCGAGTAGCGTTTGCAATGAAGCGACGACGGGATACGGCACGCGCGGCATGCCCGGTTGGGTGAGATCGTAGGTTTCTTCCGCGACTGTACGATCCGCGATCCCGCTGTACTGCGCCTGGACTCCGACCGTAAACTCGCGATCGGTACGATAGCGGTACATGCCTTCGACGTAGGCCGTGATAAACCTCCGCGTGATCTCCGGATTCTTCTCAACGTAATCGCGCCGGGCGGCGATACCGCCGAGCGCATAGTTCAATCCGTACTCGGCGAAATCGATCAAGTACGAGCAGCCTTTTCTCTGTGCATCAATGCACTCCGGGGGCGTGCTGACGATCGCATCACATCGACCGCGCAACAAAGCTTCAAGTTCCGTGTTACCGCCGCCTAGGATGGTTTCTTCGCGCAATCCTTGGATACCGGCGGCGTGCAGTTGAGCAATGACAAATCTCACCAGCGCATCGTTGAGTCCGCCGTCGCCGACGAAACCGATCTTCTTGCCGCCCAATTCCTGGCGGCTATTGATGCCGGGCCGGCCCATGATGAATTGCTGGTTGATACCCCCCGTCAAAAAGACCACGTCGGCCTCACCTTTGAGGTTGGCTCTAAGTGGCGCCGGCGCGGCCATGTTGCCGAACTGAATTTCGCCAGACATCAAGCCTCGAACGACCCCCTTTGCCCCGCCCATGATCCGCGGTCTTTCGATAGCCAACCCATGCTTGGCAAACAAGCCGGCGCTCCACGTCACCATCATTGGCCCTGCCCCTTGACCGATGGTGGCAAATCCGGCGCTAAGTGATGTTAGGTCGGTCATAATGATTCTCGGGTAGATTGCGGGCTACGTTTGATCCATCGCATCGTCAAATGTCGGCCAACGCGTTATAATCCTTCCTAACATGCGATAGCGGTTATCCGTCAAGGGTCGCGGAACCATTATCGACTCGATGCGCGGATTGTGCTGGGCAGAGCACGTATATACTTAATTGACAAGTCACAAATTCGGCAGATAATTACAGTGCAAGGGCGATCGGCTTGTAGGCTTTCCGCCGATTACGGCGATCAGGCGATTATCCAGTCTTAAGGTACGCCGCGCTAGATATGACAGCCCAAAATCTCGGTTGAGCGTTAATTTTTTGCCGCTTCGTGTGCCGAACATATCGGGAAAAATCCTGACAAAAGAAGACACCAGAGTAAAGAGCCCGGTAAGGATGCTGATTTTTCAATTTGAATGAAAATCCTTGTCAATACACCGTTAGTGCGGATGGTCACCGAGTGGCTGGCGGTTGTTGGTCTTTACGTCGTCAGCGCGCAGATTGTCCCCCACACTAACTTTGCACCAGAAAGCTCAACCCCATTGTGGCCTCCAGCGGCGATCGCCGTCGCGGCCGGACTCGTCCTAGGATACCGCAGTGCTATTGGCGTATGGATCGGCTCGCTACTAGTAAACTACGGTCTATTATCTGGTCCATACGCTTCAGCGACCGCGTCGGCTGTGGCCACCGGCGTCACTTGTCAAATGCTGGCGGCGACGCTGTTGCTGCGGAAGTTCGTGCCGCATCTCTGTGTCCAGCGGGTGGCCGCTCCAGAGCCGACCCATCCGCCAAGCACGGCGCGCGACATTCTCCGCTTCATCGTTCTGACGGCGATCACTTCGGTAATTTCGCCATCCATCGGCTTGCTGAGCCTAAAGCTCGCCGGCTTTATTTCATGGAACGATATCGTATCGCTGTGGATCACGTCATGGGTGAGCAATTATGCCGGGATACTGACCCTGACGCCGTTGTTGGTTGTCGGGGTATTGACTTGGCGTAAACGGAACATTTTTGAACCGATTGTGTTTCCGATCACGACCGTCTGGTTAGGTATTTCCTTTATTGTTTCCTACGTGGTCTGGCAGAACAAAACGCTCACAGTGGCTGATCGGTTGCGTCAGGATACCCAAGAGTATGCGCGTC
>VBKY01000648.1 GCA_005879255.1 Deltaproteobacteria bacterium | reverse complement strand
ATCGATCTTGGCGAGGTCGAGCAGTCCGTTAATCAGGTTGAGCAGGTGCTCCGAGCTGATCAGGACTTTTTTCAAATTCTCCTTTTGCAAGTCGGGCATCTGGCCTTCCATTCTGCGCAGGACGATGCGGGTGAAACCCATGATCGCGTTGAGAGGCGTGCGCAGATCGTGGCTCACGCGGGCGAGGAACTCCGACTTGTGGCGATTGGCGACATCGAGCTGCCGGCCTTTTTCCTCGATCTCTCGAAACAGGCGGGCGTTTTGAATAGCCAGCACCGACTGGGCAGCGAAGGTTTGTAGGAGATTAACCACCTCTGTTGAAAAGTTTCCCAACTCATTGCTCAATACCACCAGACCGCCGATGATTTGCCGCTCGCGCAACATCGGCACCGCTAGGATTGATCGGTAGCCCGACCGCGCGAAAATCGGCCGGAGCCGTTCAAGAGAGTACTCCGGATCATTGAGGGCGTCAGCGATTTGCACCGGCGCCCGAATGGCCACCGCCTTCCCCACTGCGCCTTCACCGAGACGGATCGGGTTTCCCTCAAGCGCGTCAAGCAGTTCCTTTTCCACTCGATGCGTGGCCCTTAGCTGAAACTCTTCGGAGGCTTCATCGTACTCGTAAACAAGTCCGCCGTGGGTTGCTGAAAGTTGGACCGCCTGGGTGACGATAGTGGTGAGCACGGTTTCCAACTCCAACGTAGAACTGACGGCCTGACCAACCTCGCCTAAGGCCTTTAACTCCTCGACCGACCGAGCCAGCTCTCGAGTGCGGGCCTGCAATTCCTGGAAGAGGCGGACGTTCTCGATGGCGATCACAGCCTGGTCGGCGAACGTTTCTAGGAGCTTGATCTGCTTGTCCGAGAAGGGGCGCGCCTCTTCCCGGCGAATCAAAATCGCGCCTATGGGAACACCTTCGCGCAACAGCGGCGTCGCAAGCGTGGCCCGATGGCCGAAGCGTCGCGCGAAGTCCTTGCCTTCCGGGAATTCGATTTCAGAATCGGCCGCAAGGTCGTGGACGTGGACGGTCTGCCGGTCGACCACGGCTCTCCCGGTCACCCACCCGCGGTTGATGAGTATCCCTTCCTCGAACCCATCTAATACGGGTAGTCGCCCATAAGATGAGACCATTCGAAGTAAATCGCCCTCGATGCGAAGGATGTGAGCATCCTTCGCGTTGCACACCCGCGCGGCGTTCTCAGCCACGGCGTCCAGCACAGGCTGAAGGTCGCTTGGGGAACTGGCGATCACGCCCAAGATCTCGCCAGTGGCAGTCTGCTGCTCCAACGACTCGCCGAGTTCCCGATTGCGGGTTTCGATTTGCTGATACAACCGCCCCAGCTCTTCGCTCATCCGATTTAGGTTCCCCGCGAGGGTCCCGAGCTCGTCTCGGTTTGGAACTTCGATTCGCTGCGAAAAGTTACCCGAAGCGATTTCTTGAAACCTCGCGTCCATCTGCTGAACCGGACCGACGACAGACCAGGAGATCGCGTAGCCGAGGAGGAGAGCCAACGCGATGCTGCCAACAGCAAACCCGATCACGATCCAACGAGAGTGCGAGTATGCGGCGTTGCTGGCCTCGATGCTTGCAACCATGTCGGCTTCAGCCCGATTGACGAGTTGATTCATGAGTCGCTCGAGCCGTTCAGCTAAGGGATTAGCCTGAGTAATTTGGAGTTGATTTCCTGCCTCGATCTTACCGCCACGAATCAACTCGACGGACTGGCTTACGACGCGAATAAATTCGTCGTAGTCCTTGCGCACCTGACCGAGCAGCTCCACTTCATCCTTGGCGACGAACTGGAGCCGGTCGAGGTCGTAACCGAACTGGTTGAGTTGGCGCAGTGTGGCGTCCAACGTGCGCTCATCGTGGACTAAGATAGCGGAAGCAACGCTGTAGAGTTGCGCCGTGGTGTCGTGTTGGAGTTGGCGGTAGGCGGCGATTTTCCGCTGCAGCTCCACCAGATCCTTGGCGCGCTGGTTGGTGTCGCTCAGCGCCTGGAGACCGACTGCACCGAGCGCGATAAGCATCGCTGTAATAGCGAGGAACGCGATAAGTAACTTGGCGTGGACCTTAGCCGGCACTCGCGCGACGAGCCGTGGCAACCAATTTGTTAGCCGGCCCATCATCGCGCTTTCGTCTCCTTCACGAGGCTCTGAAGATCGCGCAGCATCTCGTCAGGATCGAATTTGACGCCCATGTACTCGACGCGCAGTATTCCACTCTGATCCACGAGCGACGTGAGAAAAGTATGATCGACGTCGCCACGCGGCGTTTTCTTGTAATAAATCCCGTAATGCTTGGCAACTTCGCGGATCTCAGCCTTTGTGCCGGTGAGAAAAGCCCAGCCGGCGGGATTGGCCTTGTGTCCTTCGGCATACCGCTTGAGGACTTCCGGCGTGTCGCGCTCGGCATCCACTGTAATCGAGACGAAATGAACTTTCTTGCCGAAGTCAGAACCAAGGCGATTCTGAATGCCGGCCATCTTCGCCGTGAGCAAGGGACAGGTATCTGCGCAGCTGGCGAAGATGAACGTGATCGCGAGCACCTTGCCGCGCAGATCCTTCAAAGCGAGGCGCTTGCCGTCTTGCTTTGTCAGAGTGAACTCGGGCGCCGGCTTGATCTTGGGCAGACTCTCTCCGCCGGCAAGGCTCACCATAAGCGCCAGCGACCAAATGACGGCCACTGTGATAAAAACTCGAACGCTTCTACACTGCCGCACCGTCGTGTAGATGCATCTGTAAGGCATCAGCTTTTAGCCTTCAGCGAATATCGCTGCTTTGT
>VBKY01000647.1 GCA_005879255.1 Deltaproteobacteria bacterium | reverse complement strand
CCTTCTGGGCGCGGGCGAGAACTTGCGGCGGAATAGTTACGCCGAGTTGCTTGGCGGTTTGTAAATTGATTGCCAGCTCGACGCTGTCGACGGTTTCGATCTTAAGTTCCTTAGGCGGAGTGCCGCTTAGAATTCGCTGCACGTACTTGGCGGAAATCCGACCGATCTCATAATAGTTCTGTCCGTAGCTCGCCAGTCCTCCTTTGGCGACGAGGCTTTGATCCTGGAACATGGTCGGTAATTTTTTTGCCTTGGCCGTGTCGATGATGAGCTGCGCCTGGCTGACCACCACGGCATCCGCGATATAAAAGAAAGCGTCGGCCTCCTTGCTTTTGATTTCCTGAAGCGCTTTGCGCAACTCGTCGACCGAGTTAACCTGCCGCTCGATGAGCTTGAGCCCCAGCCGTTTCGCTTCTTCCCGCGCCAATGCGACGCCCTCCGCAGCCACTTTGCCTTTCGGGTCATAAAGCGTCAGCACTCGGCCGAGCTTCGGAAGCATTTCTTTCAGAATCTCCAGGCGTTTCGCCGTGAGATCCTTGACCGGGTAGTGAACTCCAGTCAGCCTGCCGCCGGGCGTTGCGAAGTCAGTGACCAGTCCAGAGGCCACCGGGTCGCTGCCCGCCGAGAAAACGATCGGTATATTCACCGTCGCCGACTTCGCCGCCGCGATAACGGAGTTGGCGATCACGTAAAGCAAGTTGAATTTTTCCCGTTCAAAGTTTCGTGCCGCCTCTTCCGCTACTTTCGGATCGCCCTTGGTATCGCGAATCTCCAGGGTGAATTGCTTGCCTTCCTGCAGCCCCAGTTCCTTCAGGCCGTAACGCAGCCCTTCAACGGTCTCGTATAAAGGACCGCCAGGGAGGATGACCCCGATGCGATACAGCATTGCCTGCTGCGCCGCTGCGGGAATGCTAAGCGCGAAGAGCAGAGCGCCTACTAGAAGAACAAATTTTAGATTTTCGATACTTCGACTTAGCTCCCCTCGACAGGCTCGGGGCCTGAGTTTATCGAAGGCAGTACAGGTTTTAGATTTCCGATTGTCGCAGAGAGTAGCCGTTCGAAAGGTCTTGTGCATTAAATTTTGTTCCTTAATCCAAAATCGAAGATCTAAAATCGAAAATATGTTCATCTGATCACCTTGTCCGCCCTTGCGAGCACATTCGGAGGAATCGTCAAGCCGATCTGCTTGGCGGTTTTGAGATTGACGATGAATTCAAACTTTATGGGCTGCTCGACGGGAAGATCGGCGGGCTTGGCGCCTTTCAGAATTTTGTCCACGTAAACAGCGGCGCGACCCCACATGTCGGCGACGTTGACCCCATACGACATGAGCCCGCCGGCATCGACAAACTCGCCGTCTGGATAGATCGCCGGCAACCGGCTCTTGGCCGCAAAGTCCACGATCCGTGTTCGGTGAGTAGCGGTGAAAGGGTTCCTTAGTGCGATAAGGCCGTTAGCACGCTCTCCCTTAATAGCCGAGAATGCACGCTCGAAATCATCGAGACGGTGCAGTTCCAAGGGTTGAAGTGTCACCCGCAATGCGCCGGCCGCGACCTTCATCTCTCCCAACAAGAGTGCGTTTGGATCGATACTCGGCGGATTGGTCTGATTCCACCAGAGGACCGCAACGCGGGAGACCCTGGGGAATGCTTCCTTGAATAGTTCCAACTGTTTTCCGCCTAGCTCGGAGACGAAACCGGACAACCCTGTGACATTCCCACCAGGGCGCGCAAGGCTGGCGACTAGTCCTAACCCTACAGGATCGCCATGCGTTATGACGATGGGGATCGTATTGGTAGCCGTCTTGGCCGCCCGAGCCCCTGAGCCCGGTGCCACGATGATGTCCACATTGAGACGCACCAATTCCGCCGCAAAGTTCGGGAGCCGTTCAAGCGCTCCTTCAGCAAAACGATACTCAACGACGATGTTCTTCCCCTCAATGTAGCCAAGCTCCT
>VBKY01000207.1:10131-17022 GCA_005879255.1 Deltaproteobacteria bacterium | reverse complement strand
CGCGTGTCGGGCCTTAACAGCGTTCTGGCGAAAAACATCGTCGAGTACCGAGATGCCAACGGCCCGTTCCCGAATCGCAAAAAACTGCGCAAGGTACCACGCCTGGGCGACAAGACTTTCGAGCAGGCCGCAGGCTTCCTGCGCATCAACAACGGCGACAATCCGTTGGACCGCTCCTCGGTTCATCCGGAGGCCTACTCGGTCGTCGAGCGCATTCTCGCGCGCATCAGCAAAGGGATCGGTGAAGTGATGGGCCAGCCGGCGGCGCTGAAGGGGCTTTCGCCCGGCGAATTCACCGACGACAGATTCGGTGTGCCGACAGTGCGCGACATTCTAACTGAATTGGAAAAGCCCGGCCGCGATCCCCGCCCCGAATTCAAAACGGCCACCTTCCAGGACGGCATCGAATCTCTTACCGACCTGCAGCCCAACATGATCCTCGAAGGTGTAGTGACCAACGTCGCCGCCTTCGGCGCCTTCGTCGACATCGGCGTGCACCAGGACGGCCTCGTGCACGTCTCCGCGCTGGCGAACAAATTCGTCAAAGACCCGCACGAAATCGTCAAGCCCGGCCAGATCGTCAAGGTGAAGGTGATGGACGTCGACGTGAAGCGCCAGCGCATTTCCCTAACGATGCGCCTCGACGACACACCCGGCACTTCGTCGCGCTCAGGTGGCGCAGCCACTGATTCGCGCGACCCGCGCCCGTCCGAACCCAAGCGGGGTCCGGAACCCAAGCCACAGCCTGGCGGCGCGATTGCGCTCGCGTTGGAACGTGCCAAGCTGAAGAAGTAGTGAGCGGTTCGCTGGTTTAGGTAAGCCTACGCTTGGGGCCATTTATTCACCTCACACCATAAGCCGCGGACTTATTCCCAAACCGTATCAACCCACTTTGCGTCTTGAATAACATCATCAGCCGTGATGAGCGGACAACGCAGGTGTCGCGCCGTGGCGACGATTGCTCTGTCTGCGGGATCGCGGATAGCAACCAGCGCAACAGATTCCAGTAAGATTTCAATCGTGTAAGGTTGGACCTGAAAGTTTGCGGAACGATCCAGTTCTTCTGCCCATCGTCGAAACGGAACAGCGAGTCGAACGACTTTCTTTTCGACCAAACGCGCTGTTTCTTCCAGCACGATGACGGCAACGATAATGGAATGTCTTCCCTGCTCGACCTGCTGAAAAATTCGCCGCGCGCGTTTACCCAAACGCTGCTTTCGGTTGGAAGCCCAGAAAACCAGCGGGTGAGTGTCGGTAACGAAAATCACTTGAGTCCGGAGACCAGTCGTTCAAGGGAATTTTCGCGTTCTTGCCGCAGTTCGGTAAGTGCTCGATCTACATTGCCAAC
Organism: Deltaproteobacteria bacterium; assembly: GCA_005879255.1. The sequence goes on along the minus strand of VBKY01000207.1, from coordinate 15,674 downwards.
GACTTTCATGCTCCCTCGGAGCTTAAGCGGAGACTGCTTCGCAGCTCGCCGGTAATGCGCCAACTCTTCCTCCACCCTGCTGTGCCATTCCGCATCGACCAGCACCGCTTTGACTTTCGATCTTTGGGCAATCGCCACCGGGCCTTTTCCCTTGTCGACTTCCGACACGAGTGTGCTGAGCTTGACTCGTGCCTGGGTTAAGGATAGCTGCTTCATTGATAGATAACTCCGTCTCTGTACGGTTAACTGTACAGCACGGGCGGTTTGCCGTCAAATGACGTTTGGCACCATAGTCGCGGAACACCAGCAATGGGCTGCGTTTCGAGCTAGGAGGGCGGGTTTCAAACCCGCCCCTACAAATCCCGATTCTTTTTTTTGCGTCCTTTGCGTTCTTTGCGGCGAAATCTTTTCTTCCCCTTGGTTGGCTTTGCCGCGTTAGGCCTCCGCGGCCAGTTGCAACGAAGCTCAAGACTGCTCGCTTTCTTGCAGAATCCAATCCAACCTGACAGGCTAGCGTTAAAGAGTTCCATAAACTCGAATATCGAAATCCGAAATTCGAAACAAATCTAAATGATCCATAGAAACGGAAAATGATCTAAACGGGGATCGTTTCGAATTTGGAATTTTGAGTCTCTGCTCTGAGCGATTCGGTTTGTTTCGGATTTCGAGCTTCGGATTTCGAATTTTGATAGTTTTTGATTATGAGTACTGAACCCAACAAAGTTATCTATTCGATGGTCGGCGTCAGTAAATACTACGACAAGAAGGCCGTTCTCAAAGACATTTATCTTTCCTATTTCTACGGCGCCAAGATCGGCGTGATCGGCCTCAACGGCTCGGGCAAGTCGTCGCTGCTGCGCGTCATGGCGGGCGTGGACAAGGAGATCAACGGCGAGGCCGTGCTCTCGCCGGGTTACACCGTCGGCCATCTGGAACAGGAACCGTTGATAGACGATACGCGAACGGTACGTGAAGTTGTCGAAGAAGCCGCAAAGGAGACTGTCAACCTGCTGAAAGAGTTCGAAGAGATCAACGCCAAATTTGCCGAAGAGATGTCCGACGGTGAAATGAACAAGCTGCTCGAGCGCCAGGGCGAGGTGCAGGAAAAGCTCGACCAACAGGATGCGTGGGATCTCGATGCGCGGCTGGAGATGGCCATGGATGCGTTGCGCTGTCCGCCGTCCGATACGCCGGTGAAAGTTTTATCCGGCGGCGAACGCCGCCGTGTTGCATTGTGTCGATTGCTCCTACAAAAGCCCGATATTCTCCTGCTCGACGAGCCGACCAATCACCTCGACGCGGAGTCGGTTGGGTGGCTCGAACATCACCTGCAAACTTATCCGGGAACGATCATCGCGGTGACCCACGACAGATATTTCCTCGACAACGTCGCCGGTTGGATTCTGGAGCTCGATCGCGGCCAGGGAATACCGTTCAAGGGCAACTACACGTCGTGGCTGGAACAGAAGCAGGAGCGCCTGCGACGGGAAGAAAAGTCTGAAAGCGAGCGGCAGAAAACTCTGCAACGCGAGCTCGAATGGATTCGCATGTCACCGAAGGCGCGTCGCGCCAAGGGGAAAGCGCGCATAACGGCGTATGAATCATTGCTCGATCAGGAGTCGCAGAAGCGGCGCGAAGATTTGGAGATCCCCATTCCGCCTGGGCCGCGCCTGGGCAACGTCGTGATCGAAGCGGAAGGGGTAAACAAAGGGTACGGCGACAACCTGCTGGTCGAGAACATGACGTTCAAACTGCCTCCCGGCGGCATCATCGGCGTGATCGGTCCCAACGGCGCCGGCAAGACGACGTTGTTTCGAATGATCATAGGGCAGGAGCAACCCGACAGCGGCAAGATTCGCATCGGTGATACGGTCGCACTCGGGTACGTCGATCAGAGCCGCACGCTCGATCCCAAGAAATCGATCTGGGAAGAGATTTCGGGCGGCGCGGACTCGTTGAAAATCGGCGCGCGTGACGTGAACTCGCGCGCGTACGTGGCGCGATTTAATTTTTCCGGCACGGACCAGCAAAAGAAGGTCGGCACACTGTCGGGCGGTGAACGGAACCGCGTTCATCTCGCGAAGATGCTGAAAGAAGGCGCCAACGTCTTGTTGCTCGACGAACCGACCAACGACTTGGACGTAAACACGCTTCGCGCTCTAGAAGAGGCGTTGGAGAACTTTGCTGGCTGTGCGGTCGTGATCTCTCACGATCGCTGGTTTCTCGATCGGGTCGCGACTCATATGCTTGCCTTTGAAGGCGACAGCAAAGTCGTGTGGTTCGACGGAAACTATTCGGAATACGAGGCCGATCGCAAGAGCCGGCTCGGCGCCGCCGCCGAGCAACCGCATCGAATCAAGTATCGTCAGTTGACGCGGGGGTAAATGCGGATGTATTTTTACGCAAACCGGCAAGTTATTCATCCGTAATCGAGGCGACCGACGTTTTCCTGGAAATAAATAAGAGCGTGCTCTGAAATTGAAAACGCTCGGCCTCAGTCGAGCGCTTTGGTGGATCGACCTATGAAACCAAAACGCCTATCGCTTGTTTCTGCGCTAGCCCTCCTGTTGTTGCCGCTGCTAAGCCCCCAAAATAGCGCCGCGGCGCCCATCACGGTGGGATATCCCCAGTTGAGCGGCGGTTCGATGCCGCTCTGGGTGATCGCCAAAAACAACCTCGACCAACGGTACGGCGTTGATGTCAAGCCGATTTACATCGCAGGCGGAGCCATACTCACCCACTCGCTCATTGCCGGTGACGTGGCCATAGCGCTCACCGGCGGGGCGGTCGTCGGCGCCATCCTTGGCGGAGCTGATCTCACTTATGTAGGCATTGGGCTCTCAACCTATGGATTTACGGTCTATGCCAAGCCCGACATCAAGGACATCAATGACCTTCGAGGCAAGGTTTTTGGGGTCATTACTAAGGGCGCTTCCTCCGACCACGCGGCCATCGCGCTCTTTAAGCGGTACGGGATCCGTTACGGGCAAGACGTGAAGATTCTCTATTTCGCGCGGCAAGGAGACCTCCTAGCCTCCCTACAAAAGGGGATCATTTCGGGCGGGGTGTTCTCGTCGCCGACGACTGTGATGACTAAGCGTCTTGGTTTCAAAAAACTGGTGGACATCGCCTCTTTCAAATATCCGTACCCGCACAATGCCATTGCGACTCGGAAATCTCTCATCCGGCAAAATCCGGAAGTAATAAAAGGCTTCCTCAAGGCGTACCTTGCGTCCATAAAAATCATTCACGAGCAACCCGAAGTCGCGAAGAAAGCGCTCGCCGATTTCCTCGGAACCAAAGATCCCGAGATGATCGACGACTCCTATCAAAGCCTCGCCGATCTGTTCTTGAAGATTCCTTACATGCCCGAGGAGGCGATCCGCACGGTTCTGTCACTTTCGGACAACCCTAAGGCTGCGTCGGCCGCGCCAAAGGATTTCTACGATAACAGCTTGCTCAAAGAGCTGGAGGATAACGGCTTCGTCAAGGAGCTTTACAGCCACTAAGCGGCAGAGTGACCTCCCTTCCCTTGCTCCCTTGACGTTGTTTCGCTCTGCAACTGCGTACTTTCTCGTTTTCGCAACTGCGCAAATGCGAAAAATCGGTTCAGAGTGAGCGAGCCCTGCTGATCGCAACTAAGCTTGGCGGTCAAGCAAATTCAGGCTCCGCGTCGTGTGGTTCGACGGCAACTATTCGGAATACGAGGCCGATCGCAAGAGCCGGCTCGGCGCCGCTGCCGAGCAACCGCATCAAATCAAGTATCGACCGTTGACGCGCGGGTGAACGGAGGTAATTGTTTGAGGTTAAGTTTCTACCATTGACGATCGCTCCATCACCCACTTCAACTCGAATGTTCCACAACTACACCTAGGGGCAGTGATTGGGTCCGGGTGTGGTTGGCGCATCCTTGCGTTTGGCTATTCTCCCATGAGTTTTTTCATCTGAGCAATAATCTCCGGCGGCTGCACGACGACTTCCTTTGACAGAGTTGCGAGTTCTTCGCCGGTGATGAGCTCGACTTCCATATTTTTTTGCTTGGCTTCGGCGAGAAGCTCGGGACTATTGAGTGCCTTGGTAAACGCCGCTCGCAGCGTCTTCACGTACTCGTCGGGTGTATTGGGCGAAGTCATCGCCGGCCAAAGACCGAAGCTGCCGGCGCTGAGCATGACGTCCGCGAGACGACGCAGCGGACCAGCGGTTTTGTATTGATCCATTAGCTCATACAGAGTGGGTGCATCGCGCAATCGCGCGTCCTTTTTCTTGCCGGTTTGAATCAATATTCGCGCAAGTCCTTTCTTTTGCCAGGTAAGAAAAGGCTCGCGGCCAAAATAAACCGGGATGCTTATAGCACGGCATTGCACTTCGCCGCGCTCGACAGCCAACTCGATTTCGGCGCCTCCCTGATAGCCGGCGACGATAGTGAATTTCGCGCCGATGGTTTCCTCGAGCAGTTTAGGCAGGAAATAACCGGTATTGCCCGTCCCGGTGCTGCCGCATTTCGGCGGAGTGGGCGCGGCGCGAACATCCTGGATCGTCTTGTATGGAGCCGCCGCCCACATGTAGAGCAATGAGTCGGACGGCGTCGTACTGCCGATCCACGCGAACTTGGCCCAATCGTAATGCACTTCCTTGCGTCCTAACAGCTGATCGAAATAGAGCGCGGCGTTGACCACGGCGATGCTCAGACCGTCCGGCTTGGCGACACCATAGACGTAATTCGCCGCGGTAGCCGAACCTGCGCCGGGCATGTTTTGCACGATGGTGGTCGGATTGCCTGGAATATATTTGGTCATGTGTGGCCCGACGAGCCGTGCCCACAGGTCGTGCGTACTCCCCGCTGGATATCCGACCACGAATCGAATCGTCTTACCCTGAAAATAGGGAGTTTGGGCGCCTGCCTCAGTATTCCAGACTGTGAGTGCAACCAATAGGAAAATTATATTTTTCATTGGCGCAAACTCCTGACAGATAAAGAGTGCTTTAAAACTAGTCGAAGATATTCGGGCTCGTGCATATGCGCGTCGGGTCGATCACTTTCATTCCATTCCACATCGTCGAGTCTCCTCTGTGTTTGGTTAAAATCGACGTTAAGTGATTGCGCGGTAAGGTGTCAAGTTAAGAGCGAGAATGGTTCTGCAATTATTTTACCGAAGGACCATGAACGCATATGTTTTGACGCGCGAGTTTTGGCAAGATATTCCACAACCCTTCGCGCTTTTTCCATCCCAGAATAATCTCACCAACTTGATAGCGACTGGTCTCTCGCGAAGCTATCAGAATACTATTTCGCTTATTCGATATTGCGAATACCCGAATGCTGAGATTACATTAACAACGGTCAACGCGTTATTACCTTGAGAATCAATTATTACCTTATCGTCGCTTGCATAGCGGCCAGTCTGTGGGCCTGGCATCAAAACCCAACTTTCGCCGAACAGAATCTCGTCTTTAGTTTCAATAATCTCTTGCACGGCCGGGTCTGGACACTCGTGACAGCGCTGTTTGTTCATGGCAATGTCTTGCACTTATTCGGCAACATG
>VBKY01000207.1:0-10072 GCA_005879255.1 Deltaproteobacteria bacterium | reverse complement strand
TCACCGGCGGATTCGCCGGATTTATTCTCAGTGTGCCGTTTACTCCGCGGGGAGCGGGAATGCTCGGCGCGTCGGCGGCAATCTTCACCGTGGCTGCCTGCGTCATGCTCGTCCGACCGCTAAAATTCTCTTGGCTGTTTTTAGCGCCCCAGGGTTTGGTGGCGCTCATTTATTTCGTATATAACATCGTCATCGTCTCCCACCCGAGCTTGATTCGTGGCCATGATCCGCACGTGGCATACGTCGCTCATATTATTGGTTTTCTTACAGGGCTGCCATTTGGCATTGCCCTGAGCGAGCACTGGAAAAGGAATCTATTGCTGACGTTGCTGATCTTCGGGGTCTATTTGGCGATTTTACAGGGCCTCGCGGATTCGCTCATTGGCAAATGAAATTGCATCAGATTTTTCCCAGTCTGCCTAACCTCTCAGCGGCAACGGTAAGCGTCTGTGCTTTTTTGCAGACTGCGAAACGGACAAGGTTCTTGGCCAAATCTTTGTCCGACTCTTGGTAGAATGCACCGGCAGGGATACAAGCGACGCCGACGTCAGTGGTCAACCAGCGGGCGAATGCGAAATCGTCTTGGATATGCGCGGGCGCGACCTCGCGCCAGTCGGCCATGATGAAATAACTTCCCTGCGATTTGCGAACCCCGAAGCCGGATTTTTTCAGCGCGTCGATCATTAGATCGCGCTTCGCCTGATAGCTCGCCCGCAAGTTTTCAAAAAAGTCGAGCGGCAAGTTTAGCGCCGTCGCCGCGGCCGCTTGGAGCGGCGAGGCAACAGCAAAGGTGATGAACTGGTGCGCCTGGTTCACCGCGTTGACCAAAGAAGCAGAGCCGATCGCCCAACCAATTTTCCAGCCGGTGACGCTAAACGTTTTGCCCAGGCTGCTAATCGTCAGCGTCCGCTCGGCCATTCCCGGCAGCGTGGCGAGCCGAGTATGGACGGCGTCATCATAAAGAATATGTTCATAGACTTCGTCGGTGATCGCGATCACGCTGTGCTTCTGGCAAAGCTCCGCGATCACGCTCAGTTCTTCCCGCGCATAAACCTTTCCCGTCGGGTTGTGCGGCGTGTTCACAATGATCGCTCGAGTGCGGCGGTCGAATGCCTTTGCGAGCTCGTCCGGATCAAAAGTCCAGTTCTCGCCGCGCAAGGCGACGTAACGCGGCGTGACTCCGGCCATGACCATGTTCGGCACATAACTATCGTAGACGGGCTCAAATACGATTACCTCGTCGCCGGAATCCGTAAGCCCAAGAATCGCCGCGAAGACGGCCTCGGTGGCGCCACTCGTAACCAGAACCTCGGTCTCCGGGTTTGCCTTCTGGCCGTAAAAGCGCGCCGCATGATTCGCAATTCCTTCGCGCACCGCGAGCATGCCGATGCCGGGAGCATACTGATTCAAAGCGCTGTTTATGGCCTCGACTGCGGCGGCCAACACTTCGGGCGGGCCGTCGAAATCCGGCGCGCCCTGCCCCAGATTAACGGCGTTGTGCTGCCGCGCGAGATTATTGATCTCGACAAATACGGTCGTGCCAAAACCGGCGACACGCTGCGAGAGGGTTTGCATCGCGCGTTAGACTCCGCGGACGATAGGGATAGGAGCGCGGGACGCCGTGCCCCTACTTGGTATTTTCATCACGGCCTTTTTTTGTATAGCCGGATACCGTGAAAGCAGGATAACGACGATTATCGCTTCTTGTAAAGCTGGTCGATGAATCCTTCACGGACCAGTCGATCAACGATCGAATTATCAGCGAAATTTTCCACGGGAAAGCTCTTTTTGCCCATGAACTCCAGCGTCGCTGCGACGGCTTCAGGCTCGACGCGCGGAACGCGGTCGACATACTTCGCGGCGTCGCTGTAAATTTCCTCTATCGGTTTTGCTTCCTTGAGCCGTGTGTAGCGCGCGATCGCTTTCAATGCTCGTTCCTTTTGACTCTGGTCGCGAAGCACCGCCACCCCCTCGACGTAGGCGCGCATGATATTCTCCAAGGTTTCCGGTGCACGGCGATAAAAATCGCGCGAGACGACCAAAAGGCCCATGGAGTACTGGATGCCGAATTCCGCCAGGTCGGCGAGAATCCGGTAGGGCGCGTCGGTGCGCAGCGTGGCGAGGACGGCCCCGTCGATTTGTCGGTGGCGAAAAGCGAGTCCCACCTCCACCGTGCCGCCGAGCTGGCGAATGTTTACCGCGCCTTCGAGTCCGATCCTGCGTAAGAGAATTCGTGTCAGATTGTCCGTCGTCGCTCCGAAGCGCGACACTCCCAGGGTTTTTCCCCGCAATTCATCGATGCGACTGATTTCCGGATGGACCCAGAGCCGAAGATAGGGACGATTGGCGAGGCTCGCCACGGCGACGATCGAAGCGCCCCCCGAAACCGCAGAGATCACTGCGTTGGCCCCGGCGATGCCGCCTTGCACGTCACCGCCGATCAATGCGGGAACCATGACCGGACTGGACGAGATAAAAATAAGGTTCGGGTCGACGCCGTACTTGCCGAAGGCGCCGATCTCTTTCGCCATCCACAATCCGACCGCCGTTGGGCCGGTCGTCGAATAAGCGAGAGTGATCCTGGGTTTTTCGGCCGAATAGCTTTGCCCCAGGAGGAAAAAGAAAACCATTAACACGAGCGATCCGCCCGTTAGGAACATGTCTTGCCACCTCATTCTATGTCGCCTGCCCGTGCTAGGCCCAATCTCGGTTTAAACTTCCGATAACAGTTCACCTATGAATCGTCCAATACTTTTTCGCCCGACTCATTTAGATTTTGCTTATTGTTTCGCCATATAAACCTTCCATATAATCGCCAAAACCCCATTGACAAGGGGCCGGAAAAATATACTTTATAATAGTGATAATTCGCGCCTTTTCTCTATTGGTAAGTTGTACCGAAGCCGAGGTTCTCAATGGATTCTGAACTGGCACAGCAGATTTTGAATCTAAAGAACGGCGATCACCTCTGCCTGTTTTACGACAAAGATCCCGCCGAACAGATGCCGGCGCTCGTTCCCTTCATCCAGGACGCGCTCTCGAAAGACGAGCAGTTTATCTACATCGCTGACGATCAAACGGTCGATGAATTAGCGGCGCGATTGCACTTGAGCGGCATCAACGTCGGTCAAGAAGTGGATCGCGGCGCGCTGAAGCTTTGGACCCGCCAGGAATGGCGTCAACCGGGCAAGCTTTCCGCAGAAAAGAAATCGCGTCAGGTCAAAGATTTCGTCAACAGGGCCAATAGCGCCGGTTTCAAAGGCATCCGCTTCGCTGTTGAAATGACCTGGACTCTCGGTCCGGACATCGGTGTTTCCGATCTGGAGCACTGGGAGGCTAGCATCAACACCATCTTTGTCCCCGGTTTTGCCGGGCGCATTGTATGCCAATACAATCGCAGCCGTCTTGCGCCGGAAGTCATGCTGGTGGCTTTCCATACGCATCCGCTGGCCATTTTGGGCACCCACGTTTATCCCAACTGGTTCTACGAAGCTCCTTTGATACTGGACGGCAAATCCCCTGCCGCTAAGGTGGATTTGATGATTTCTGTGCTGCAGCGGAGTCGCGCCGCACAGCAAGAACGCAAGGAGTTAATCGAAAACCGCGTCGCGCTGTCCGAGGCAGAGATAACGAAGAAAAAGATTGAAAATATTCTGTCCGTCATGCCGATCGCGGTTTATACCTGCGACGAGGAAGGGCGGATCACGTTTTTCAACCAGCGCGCGGCGGATTTCTGGGGCCGCGAACCGAAACTGAACAGCGAGGAGGATAAGTACTGCGGATCGGTCCGCATGCTGGCGGCCGACGGATCGCCAATGCCTCCAAGCGCGTGCCCAATGGCATTTGCCGTCAAGACCGGTCAGTCGTTTCGCAGCGAAGAGGTCACCATCGAACGGTCGGATGGCTCCAGGATTATTGTGCAGGTAAACATTGATCCGCTTTATGAGCTAGATGGTCGGCGCTGTGGCGCGATCAACGCGTTCCAGGATGTCACTCATTTAAAAGAAGCGGAACGGGCGAGCCGGAGGCTAGCCGCCATAGTCGAATCCTCGGAAGACGCCATTGTCACCAAAGATCTAAACGGCATCATTACCAGTTGGAACCAGGGCGCTGAACGGCTGTTTGGCTACGCACCGGCGGAGATCATCGGCAAACCGGTTACCACATTGATTCCGCCGGAGCACACCGAAGAGGAACCGGATATCATTGGGCGGATTCGACGCGGCGAGCGCGTCGATCATTACGAGACCGTTCGTCAACGCAAGGACGGAAGCTTGGTCGAGATCTCGCTATCCGTGTCTCCGATTAAGGATGCCGACGGCTCGATCATGGGCGCGTCCAAAATCGCCCGCGACATCACCGCGCGCAAGCAGGCCGAGACAGCCCTGCGCGAGGCAAGAGACGAGTTGGCCAAAGCCAATTCGGAGCTTGAGCAACGGGTTAAGGATCGGACGGCGGAGTTGGAACTGGCCAACGCTGCGCTCTTGAATGACCTCGAAGAACAGAAAAAACTCGAAGCCCAACTTCGGCAAGCTCAAAAGATGGAAAGCATCGGAACGTTAGCCGGCGGCATTGCCCACGACTTCAATAATGTTCTCAATATCGTAAAAGGCTATGCCGGCGCCATCGCTGACCACCCTGATATCAATGAGGAAATTGCCGAACAGTTGGAAGTCATCGACGAGGCCATCGAACGCGGTACATCCCTCGTGCGCCAGCTGCTGACCCTCGCGCGCAAAACCGAAGCGCGTTTGGCTTCGACCAATATCAACGAGCTGGTCTCCGGACTAGCGAATTTGCTCAAACAGACGCTTCCGAAAACCATCGACCTCTCATTGGACCTTCGTCCCAAGCTACCGAGCATAATGGCCGATCCGAATGAGATAACACAGGCCTTGTTGAATCTATGTGTCAACGCTCGCGACGCAATGCCGAAAGGCGGCAAACTCATACTTAGAACTCGGCATGTTGACGGCGCACAAATAAAAAACACGGCGGCGCCGGCCGGACAGTTTGTCTGTGTGGAAGTGACAGACACCGGCACGGGCATGAGCGACAGCGTTCGGAGCCGAATTTTTGAACCGTTTTTTACCACCAAAGGAATCGGTGAGGGAACGGGCTTGGGCCTCGCTATAGTTTACGGCATCGTCAAGAGCCACAACGGCGCTATTGACGTTGAAAGCGCGTCGGAGCGCGGCACCACCTTTCGTTTGTACTTGCCCGTAGCGCTATCGCAGCAAAGAGCGAGTACCGAAGGCGCGAGCCAAAGACAAATCAGTGATCGCAAGCAGCTTAACGGTCAGAAAACTGTTCTCTTGGTGGAAGACGAAGAGATGATGGTTCTGCTGTTGAGAAAGACCTTCTCGAAACACGGTTACAACGTCCTGGTAGCTCTGGACGGCGAAGAAGCCCTCAATTTGTTTCATCATCATAAGCATGAGATCGATGTCGTGCTGCTGGACATCGGCCTGCCTAAAAAAGCCGGTTGGGACGTGATCCTAAAAATGAAGGAAGAGAACCCCCAAGTCAGCGTCGTGGTCAGCAGCGGCTATATCGATCCGGATTTCAGAATCAAAATGCATCAGGCTGGCGTGAAGGACTTCATCGACAAGCCGTATACGCCCGACGCCGTTGTGGAGACGATCGAGTCAGTCCTCGAAAAAACGCAGCAAAGCTGCCGCGACGTCGGATAAGCCTCGCCAATACTCCGTTCAAGGCCAACAGCCCGCTCGCGGGTCAATTCACCGCAGTGCGTTTTTGCCATTCGTCGTCCTCCTACATTTCGTCATTGCCGCATGCTTTTAGGGGTAGTTCATTTCAGAAACGCTGGACATTTTCTCCGCACTGAAGTATGCAAGCTCCAAAAGAAATTGAAAAAGGAGCTTCGATGGCTTCAACAACATCCTTTAACATTTTGGAAACGACAATCGATGATATTCATGCCGCTTATAAATCCGGTCAACTGACCTGTCGCCAGTTGGTCCAAACCTACCTCGATCGCATCGAAGCGTTCGACAAGCAAGGTCCCAATATCAACGCCATCATTACGCTCAACTCCGAAGCGCTCAAGGAAGCCGACCGACTCGACGCCGCGTACCAAAAGTCCGGTCCCATCGGTCCGCTGCATGGCATTCCGGTAGTCATCAAAGACCAGGCCGATGTCAAAGGCATGCCGACGACGCTCGGCTCAGTATTATTCAAAAATTATTTTCCCGATCGCGACTCCTTCGTCGCGGAGAAGCTGCGCAATGCCGGCGCGATTATTTTAGCCAAAGCCACGCTCGGCGAACTCGGCGGTGGCGACACCCATGGCTCGCTGTTCGGTTCGACACGTAACCCGTACGATCCCGATCGCACCGTCGGCGGATCGTCAGGCGGGTCGGCTGCGTCCGTATCGGCGAATTTCTCGACCGTCGCGGTCGGCCAGGAAGGGCTCGCCTCGATCCGCCGGCCATCGACTTGGAATTGTATTAACGGCATGCGCCCTTCTGCAGGCCTCGTTAGCCGCGGCGGTGTCTACGGCTGCTGGCCGGAGATCTTCGGTTCCCTCGGACCGATGGCGCGCAGCGTCAAAGACTTGGCCACGTTGCTCGATGTGATGGTCGGCTACGATCCCGAAGATCCTATTACAGCGCGTGGCGTCGGTCGCGTTCCTGATACCTTCACAATGTTTTTGCATAAGGATGGCCTCAGAGGCGCCCGCTTGGGAATTCTTCGAGAATCCATTGGTCTCAACTCCGAGACGGATTCCGAAGACTTTAAAAAAGTGACCGAAGTTTTCGACCGCGCGGTTGGCGAGCTCAGAGCCGCCGGCGCCGAAGTAGTCGATCCGATCGTGATTCCCCAAATCAAAGAATTACTCGCCAAACGATCGGGAGGCCCGGGCGATTCTGATCAGTCATTCCAGAATTATTACGGCCGCAGTGCCAACCCGCCGTTCAAGACGCCCGAAGAAGTTATCGCCTCGCCCGACTTCGCCAAAGTCGTCAAGCGCTCGCAAGAACGGTTCAAGAGAAAGCCGGACGCAACCAAGCATTATGAGAGCCTCAGAGCGCAAGACGAGCTAATGACGAATTTTCTCAAAGTCATGGCCGACCACAAGCTTGACGCGATCGTGCACAAAGCCGTCGAGCACCAGCCGACGCTGATCAAAGACGGCATCAACCCACCCTTCGTCGACCAAAAAGGCGCGCCGCATTTGAATACATTTTTGGTTTACGTTCCGACCATCGTTGTCCCCGCGGGCTTTACGCGCGACAACTTGCCGGCGAGCGTTTGTTTCATCGGCCGACCCTACGACGACGGCAACTTGATCAAGTTTGCCTACTCTTACGAACAGGCGACGCATCACCGACGGCCGCCGGCCAGTACGACGGGGCTCTAACAATTCATCAATCGAAGTGGTGGGGAATCCTTATGAAGCAGGAGGCGGGTTTCAAACCCGCCCCGTCCCCCGCGGCCTTTGGTTTGGCGCGTTAAACTCTTGAAGAGAATCTTTGCTTCTCAATAGCGTTGTTGCCGTGCGCGCGCTGATCGCTCACTTGCTCAGTGTCTTTGCGAAGCCTTCCCGTTCCAACTCTTCCAATATCGAATTGTCGTAAAACTCTTCGACCTTGCGGTTACCGGGCTTGTCAGTAGGCGCCGCGGCCTGAATAGTGTCCCCATCCGACATCGGCAACAGAGGACTATTCTTGGCGAAGTAATCATAGGACTGCGAGAGAATATCGGCGTTGGTCAGCTTCGTATATTTCTCCAACACTTTGACGGCAAAGCTCTTGTTTTGGCGGTAAACATGCAATCCGTCGATGAGCGCCATGAGAAAACGTTTGGCCGCGGCTCTGTCCTGAATGAGATAGGAACGCCGTCCGGAAACCACGGAAGCCGGATATTTGATCTTTAGAGCGCCGAGATCCGCGAGCAAATTCAGACCGCGCGAAGTTGCCGCAAAAAGTCCCGGCGGCGCGAGCATCGTTGCCTGGGCCGCGCCGGACTCGAGCGCGGCGATGCGCAGCGGGTCCGGCCCAGCCTGCAAGAACGATACATTGCGCGCGCCGACTCCCAATCGATCGAGCGCCACCCGAGCCGCGGTCTCCTCAATCCCGCCGAGGCGCGAAACGACGAATCTTTTGCCTTTAAGCTCCGCCGCCGCATGAATGTTTTTGCTCGCAATCAAACCGTAAGGCATGAGACCGTAAGCCGTGGCCAATACCACGATGTCCGCGCCTTGCGCGATCGCTTGGATCGGCGACGCTCCGCCGAGATAGGTAAACGCGATCTCTTTAGCCATCACGGCTTGCATGTTCGTAAGGCCGCCCGAGATCAGAACCATTTCGGCATTCAAACCGTATTTCTTGTACAGATCGGCCTCGTAGGTCACCCAAAAGGGTAAGTTCTGTCCAGAAAGCCCGGAGTAGCTGATGCGTATCGCCTGCGCGTGACTCGATGAGTGAAAGCAAGCGACTGCACTTAGAACCGTCACCACGACCCATCGCCAAATCACAACGCCTCCTTTTTGTCCGGACAATTAATTAATAGGAATCTTGCCTAAGTCTTCGCTACGAACCTGTTTCACAGGACAGCTCCGTTCAATTCAAACAAGTTCTACATCAATTTCTCCCAGCCAACATTACAGCTAAGCGCAGGATCATAGCGCTGAGCTAAACCGCGCGTTGTAGGGTAAGCGAAAAATCGCCTTTACGAATGTAAACTCGTCCGAGTTTCTTTTTGCTCAGCTCCTCGACAAGCCGTAGGAGCGGCTTTGGCGTGGATAAATACTCTTTTCTCGCCGGCGCGGTCTTCAGCGCATCGACGAACTCCGGTCCGGCGTAGTAGCGTAACAGCAGCTCCTCATCCGACAAATGCGGCCCGCCGTACTGTCTGCGCACTTCTTCCAATGTCGGCTCTGGGTATTCTATCTTTTCGATCTCGCGGGCGCGGTACCGATCCAAAATTTTTGTTTTGGCCGCCGCGTCCATGTAATCGCTGCCTTCCTTGCCCCAAAGACCGAGCGCATATTGGATCACTTGATCCGTCACTTCTTTGTATCGCTCGCCCAGAATCACGTTGATCGCCGCCTGGCTGCCCACGAATTGCGCGAACGGTGTCACCATGATTGGATATCCCATCTCTGAGCGAACGCGGCTGATCTCTTCCAGCACTTCTGCCAGCATTTCCTCTTTGCCCATGAGCTTTAGCTGATGGCGCAGGTTTGAAATCATCCCGCCGGGAACCTGATGGCTGTACCAAGCTTGATCGTATTCGCGCGGCGCGCCGACCGGCAATCCTTCGCGTTCAGCTATCCAAGAGAAATGTTCGCGCACCGGCGCGAGCGCATCTACGTTGACCAGCGGTTTATAGCCCAGAGCGCGCAGATTGCTGACGACGTTGAAGATCGACGGCTGCGACGAGCCGTTGGCGAGAGGCGGTATCGCCGTGTGCACGATGCGCACGCCTTGTTTCACTGCTTCGAGCAGGTTGAAGGGCGCGAGCCCGTTGTTGCAGTGGGCGTGAAACTCGAGCGGAACATTGCCGATGTTCTGCTTGATCAAACGCACCAGCGTGCGCGTGCGCTCCGGCGTCAACATGCCGCCGACATCCTTGAAGCACAGACGATACGGCTTCAACGCCGCGGCGTCGCGCGCCTTTTGCGCGTAATATTCATCGGTATGGCGCGGCGAGATCGAGTAAATCAAATTCATCACCGTGTCCATGCCGAGCTTCTTGAGCTCCTTCGCTTCTCTCCCTAACGCCTCGAAATTGTTCCACGCATTGGACGTGCGAGTCAGATCGATGCCGTACTTGGCGACCGTTTGAATCACCAACCGCCGGATGCACTTAGGAATGAATTCGAAGCCGCTATGCAGTCCGCCGTGATAACGCAGACGGGTTTTCTTGATCTCCTTGGTGCCGAGGCGCAGCCAATCCCATGGATCTTCCTTGTGCTCACGGACGAATTTCTTAAACCGCAAACTCAAGAAAAATTCCATCGAATCGAAACCCGCCTCGTCCATATGGCGCAAGGCGGGAAGCATCATGCCGGTGGTCATGCCATAGGCCCAAAGGCTGATATCGC
>VBKY01000643.1 GCA_005879255.1 Deltaproteobacteria bacterium | reverse complement strand
CGGAATCGCGATGCGGAGCGCTTGCGGCAGGATGACGAAGGAGGTCCGTTGCCAATAACTCAGTCCGAGGGCTTGGGCCGCTTCTTCTTGCTCGCGCGGTATGGCCTGGAGTCCGCCGCGCACCACTTCGGCGAGATAAGCGGCGGCAAAAAAAATCATGGCGAGCTGGGCGCGCAAGAGCTTGTCGATGGATAGCCCGGGCGGCAGAAAAAGCGGCAGCATAACCGAAGCCATAAACAGAACGGATATTAACGGAACGCCGCGGATCAACTCGATGTAGGCAATGGAGAGCCAACGAACGACAGGCATTGCCGAGCGTCGCCCGAGCGCGAGCAATATCGAGAGTGGAAACGCGAATGCCAGGCCAAAAGTGGCGAGCAAGAGCGTCAACGTTAGTCCACCCCAGCGTTCGTTTTCAACGTAGCTCAAGCCAAACACTCCGCCCCACATGAGTACGCCGATCGCTGCCAGACCTGCTAACCAAAAGTAAGCGAGGCGCGAGCGTTTCATGTTACGTAAGGCGCTGAGCAGATAGAGCATCAGCAGTATTACGACGGTCAAGGCCGGCCGCCAGTGCTGGTCGGCGGGAAAAGTACCGAACAAAATGAAACGGTACTTCTCCGCGATAAATGCCCAACAGGCGCCATCGCCTATCACAGCCCGGCAAAGAGCGGCGTTTCGAGGAGCCCAGACGGCGCGGACGAATGCCCAGTCGATCAGCGGCGGAACCATGTTCCAGGCGAGATAGAGAATTATGAGTGTCGCAATCGAACTGGACCAACTGAAAAAAAGGCGGCCACGTAACCACTCTAGCAACGCCTTGATGTGCGTGGTCGCTTCGTCGATGGCGTGACTCATCGCTGGCTTCCCCGGAGCGCAAAGCGCCGGTTGTACCAGTTCATGAAACCAGCGATGGCAAGACTGATTGTCAGGTAGACGATCATGATGATGGCAATGCCTTCGATGGCCTGGCCGGTCTGGTTGATTGTCGTATTAGCGATGGAAACCAGATCCGGATAACCGATCGCGACGGCGAGAGAACTGTTTTTAGTGCAGTTCAAATACTGACTGGTGACAGGGGGGACAATCACTCGCAGGGCCTGCGGTAGAACGATATAGCGCATGACTTGGCGGTGGTTGAGCCCGAGCGAGTACGCCACCTCGTACTGGCCACGCTCCACTGCCACGATTCCGGCGCGGACGATTTCCGCCGTGAACGCGGCAGTGTAAAGCGAGAGGCCTAACAAGAGCGCGGCGAATTCGGGCGAGAGCAAACCGCCTCCGGAAAAGCCAAAACCGCTGAGAACCGGATATTCCAGCGCGAGCGGCGCTCCCGTGACGATAATCGGAAACGCGAAGCCGCGGTTACTGAGAAATATGCCGGGCCCGGGGCTCAGCGCATCGGCCGGCGCAGGAAGGCTCTCGGTAATGACCGCGTACCAAAAAAATAGTTGGACGACCAATGGAATATTACGGATCACCTCGATGTACGCTGCGGCGAGCTTGGCGAGCAGCCAGTTGGGCGATAAGCGCGTCAAACCGATAAACCCTCCCAACACGGTTGAAAAAATTATGGCCAGCACCGAGACGCGAAAGGTATTGAAAAAACCGACGGCAATCGCCCGCAGGTAAGTATCGGTGCTATCGTAGGAGAGAAATGCGCTCTCGCCGATTTCGAAGCCGGCCTCATGCGCCAAGAAACCAAAGCCGCTGGCGATCCGCCGTTGCCAGAGATTCTCTGCGGCATTCGAAGTGAAGTACCAAGCGGCGAGGCCGACCCCGGTGGCTAATAACGCTTGATAAACGACAGGTCGAACCCGCGGGTGATCCAAAGCCCGCAGGATCTTGCTAGCGCCGCCGGTGGCGGCCGCTCGGTCGGATTCAGAGCGCATCGAAATTCAAGAGCCTGGGCAGCGCGTGCTTTCAGCGGATTGGTGGGGCGTACATCAGTCCGCCTCGGTTCCAAAGTTTGTTGATGCCGCGATCGAGACCCAATGGCGTGAGGTGGCGGTCGAAGCTCTCGCCGTAGTTCCCCACCTGTTTGATGATGTCGTAAGCCCAGCGATTGTCGAGCCCAAGCATTTTGCCGAACTCGCCCTTGGCGCCGACGAAGCGTTGGATGACGGGATTGTCGCTTTTTACTTGCTGATCAATATTCTTCGACGTGAGCCCTAGTTCTTCGGCCTCGATTGTGGCGAACAATGACCATTTAACGACGTCGAACCAGTGATCGTCACCGTCTTGGAAATAACCTCCGGGAGAATTACGTGATCGGCCGCATTGGCGGCGCGCGACGCGCGAGCCGAGATCAGCCCGGACACGTCGGTCGTGAAGACGTCGCACCGCCCGGCGAAATAAGCGTTGAGAACCTCTTCTAACTTTTCGATCACCACGGGTTTGAATTTCATATTATTAGCGCGGAAATAGTCGGCGAGATTGAGCTCGGTGGTGGTGCCCGGTTGAACGCACACCGCGGCGCCGTTGAGTTGTGTAGCCTTCTTTACGTTCCGCTTTTTCGCGACCATGAAGCCCTGGCCGTCGTAGAAGTTGATGCCGACGAAATTGAGCCCGAGACTTGTGTCGCGCGCCATCGTCCATGTCGTATTGCGCGACAGAATGTCGACTTCTCCTGACTGTAAAGCAGTGAAGCGTTGCTGCGCGGTTAACGGAGTGTAGCGAACCTTTTGGGCATCGCGGAAGAGCGCAGCGGCGACGGCGCGGCAAAAATCTACATCGATGCCGCGCCATTCTCCCTTGCTGTCCGGTTGCGCGAAGCCCGCAATGCCGGTGTTCACGCCGCAGCGAAGAAAACCTTTTTTTACGGCCGCGTCGGCCGTCGCTCCCGCCTGCGCGCTTGCCGTGCAGAACAGCACCAAAGCGCCTGTCCATAAAATTGTTCTCACCATCATGGCTGTTTTCCCTTCGTCCCTCCTGGCGGCGACAATCGAGCGTGTGGGGCTGCCTGAGTATATTCAGGTATGAGCGTAGCGGCAAATCGCGGCAACAATTTTCCAGACCAAGCTCGATTCATTCTGACCAGTTAATTTGGTCGACCCGGCGTTTATGGACTCAACGCGGCAAATCCATTAGAGGGAGAACGTTTTCGTTTCATGCATTCGGTATTGCGAGTCGAGGCGCGCCAACTCAAGGGGGTTGAGTCAAGGAATTTTATTTGAAGGCGGGAGTCGGAGACTTAAGAGCGCAACTAATACGCCCGATGTCGGCAACGCAGCGACAGATCCTACGTCGCTGAAGGCGGGAGAGCGTGCAACGCTAGCGCGACCTCGTCGCAGGACGATCCTGTACTACGTTCGTCACCGCGGGGGAGTTTTGCAGCACTTGCAGAGCGTCCAAACCGACGCGGAGCGCGATACCCGGTATGCTCCGATAGAGGCGCATAACCCTGAACTGCGTACCACCCAGCTCCGCCAAGACATAGCTTTGCGCACTCAAGATCGCCTTTCGTTGCAACGCAATCAGTTCCTCACTTAGTTGATCTTCGCGCTGCCACGGGGTTCGTAATCCCGCCAGCACGAGAATGGTGCCGTCGTTCGCCACCCGCTTGAACAGTTGCGTCGGTACCTTTTCCGCCGACACGCTCTCCTCATTTGCGGCAGGACGGTCGAGCAAAACGTTCGTCACGTTAGGTGAACGAGCCAACTCTGCCAGGGCATCGGCCCCAACCTCCAAGGCGATCCCGGGAATGCGATCGTAGCGACGAATAACCTTGTAGCTTCTTCCTTCCAATTCGGTGAGCAGATTCTTCTGGATGGATGCGATGGCTTCTCGCTGGGCGTGGATTTGCTCTTCGCTCAGATTTAACTCCATTTGCCACGGAGTATTCAAACCGACGAGCACCAACACGGTCCCATGGGTGAACGCATGATCGATTACCTCGCCGGGAACCTTGTGGGATGTTTGCGCCATCGCGACCGGCGTCGCGACAAACAGCAAGACCGTAAAGCTGATCGTTGTTAAGAAGGAGCTGTCTTTCCGGAAGAAGGTTTTCATGGCCACCTCGATCAGATCGGATGAACCACCAAGTTACCGGGTGAGAATCGAATCTATACTTTTCCTGCTAATGATCCTAGACCTTTTCGGTGGTCTATTCTAGGGATTCGCGGGCTCGGAAATACGATCTCCGGCGTTGGG
>VBKY01000130.1 GCA_005879255.1 Deltaproteobacteria bacterium | reverse complement strand
CTGGGGAAAACTCCGTGACCTCACCACATTCCAGCAGCATTTGAGCGCCATGCAAAGTGTACCCGTGAAATAGTGGAAACTTCGTGATCATCTCGGCGTATTGCTCATTCATGGTTGAGATCGCCTTTCTTTAAATTCGTGTTCGGATAATTATAGTACAGAGGTCAGGAAGCGAGCCTCTGAGAGCCGATCTCGGCACGACCCCAACACATCCGCTGCCTTGCTAGCGGATCAGCGAATCCTTAGAGTACCCCACGGCGTAACTTGGGAAAAACCTTCGACACTTTAATCAGCAGATAATCACCATAGGTGCCACGAAACTCGTGAACACTGGCATGATCCCAACGCTGTTCCTTGTTCTCATTCACTTCTGCGCCAATCTTTATCGGCCTCACTTCCGCGTTGAAGTTCGGATCGAAGAAGAATGCAAATGATAAACGATTATGTCCAGCCAGATTCCGCACGCGATGTGGCGTCGATAAATAGCGGCCTCCCGTCATGCGATCCAACATATCTCCTATGTTGCAGACAAAGGAGTTGGCTATGGGAGGGGCGGTTACCCAGTGAGACTTTGTCTTTACCTCCAACCCTCCTGACATATCCTGCTTTAGTATAGTCAGCAGTCCATAGTCGGTGTGCTCTCCGACCCCCAAGCTCGATTCAGTCTCGGAGTTTAGTGAAGGCGCAGGATAATTGAAGATACGGAACAGTATGAGAGGGTCTGATGTGTAACGGTCAGCGAAGTATGATTCTTCCAGACCGAGGCTGAGGGCAATGCCGGCCATCAGGGAGTGTCCGAGCCGTGTCATGGCCGCCATGTAATCCAGAACGATCTCTCGGAATTGCGGGATATTGGATGGGAAAAGGTTGGGGCCATGCATCGGCGTGCCCGCCTTGACAAGAGGGTGATCATCTTGAAGCTCCGCACCAAAGTAGATTCCCTCTTTTAGGTCAGGCTTGCCGGATGTGAGTTCGCCACCGACGGGGAAATATCCTCGCCAGGCTCTACCCCCACGCGACATGGCTATTTCGAGCTTTGTCTCAAGGTCTTGCGCAAAGAACTGCTGGCTGACTTTCTCCATCCGCCGCTGCAGAGCTTCCTCCACACCATGACCGACAATGTAAAAGAAGCCCCAGTCGCGGCATGCTTGTCCAATCTTAGCTGCGACTTCGTGACGCTCTTCACTTCCGCTTACCAGCGCACTGATATTGATGATGGGAATATTAGAGTAAGTATCTTGTGCCATGCCGTCTCTATCGCGCCGATGTGCCACTTGCGGCGCTCAACGCACGGTTAAGCGGCTGGTTTTCCTGTAGTCCGCTTGAGCCGCTTCTTCGGTGCCCAGAGCGCACGCCGCGTGAAACCCGCAGCAGCCTCTGCCGTGTCGGCTAACAGGCGCAACGCTCGGTTCGGTTCACTGCGTCCGTATCCGGAAATACGTTTGCCAGGTCTGGTTCAATCAAGACAAGATTGGTTCCGGTACGCGTCCTCTCGTAGTATTTGCCGCGGACCCCACCCTTCAATTTCGAAAGGTCATATTCCAGCCGCAATTCGTCGCCAAGAACATGGCGCAAAGAACAAGGCCGGTGATTTTTCTCGTTATGTTTTTCTCTGCTCTCTCCACTCGTCACTCGACACTCGCCCCTTCTCATTTGATCACCTTGTCCGCCCGCGTCAGCACCTTTTGCGGAATCGTCAGGCCGATCTGCTTCGCCGTCTTCAAATTAATCACCAGCTCAAATTTCGTGGGCTGCTCTACAGGCAGATCGGCAGGCTTGGCTCCCTTAAGGATCTTGTCCACGTAATAAGCGACGCGTCGGTAGCTGTCAGCGCGGTCCGCCCCGTAGTACATGAGCCCACCAGCCTCTACATCTTCCCTTCTGTTGTACGCCGACGGTAGCTGGCTCTTTAACGCAAAGCCGACAAGCCGTTTTTGGTTAGCAAGCATTAGCAAGCCCCCGGGCACGTAGAGTCCATCCGGACGCTCTTTCTTTAGCGCTGCGAATACCCGCTCGAAATCATCGGCAGCTCGTATCTCCCAAGACCGAACGGTCAACCCCAGCGCGCGCGCTGCGGCTGGGAGAACCTCTTTCACATCGAGTACATTGGGCGGATTGGCCGGATCGTAGAGAACCGCGACACGGGCAACTTTGGGAACGGCTTCTTTGAGCAGCTCTAGCCGCTTCCCGCCTAGTTCTCCGGAAAGGTTTGTAATGCCGGTGACGTTGCCACCGGGACGGGCAAGGCTTTCAACGAAGCCTGCCTTGACAGGATCGATCCCAGCACCCACCATAATGATGGGAATATTAGATCAGCGGGTCTCCTCCTAGTGCCACGATGATATCAACCCTGAGACGCACCAGCTCGGCCGCAAGCTCGGGCAGCCGATCGCGCTTCCCCTCCGCATATCGGTACTCGATGGCGATGTTCTGTCCCTCTATGTAGCCAAGCTGGCGCAGAGCCCGCCGAATTGCCTCGACACGGGTGGACTCACGAGCTGAATCGAGATTTGAGAGATACCCTAGCCGCAGGACTTTCTTCGGCTGCTGCGCCTGAGCCACAGCCCCACACATCGCGAATGCGACAGCGAGAGCAACAATCCCCACCAATTTTCGATTTTGGATTTTAGATTTTCGATTATCGGACCGAAAACTCAAAGATCGCATCCGGGTTCTATCACGCATTTGTTTTTCTCCCCAATCGAAAACCTGTGCTGAGCAAGGTCGAAGCATCGGCAATCGAAAATCTAAAATGTCATCTTATGACCCGGTCTGCTCGCGCCAGCACGGTGGGCGGAATCGTGAGACCGACCTGCTTCGCTGCTTTGAGGTTAATGATCAGCTCAAACTTCGTCGGCTGCTCGATCGGGAGATCGGCTGGCTTGGCACCCTTGAGAATTTTATCCACATACGTGGCGGCGCGGCGGAACAAATCCTCATCGTTCGGTCCGTACACCAAAAGTCCACCAACGTCGGCGAACTGGCTTTGCGGGTATGTTGCGGGCAGCTTGTTCTTAGCTGCAATCTCCACAATCCTTTTTCGATTGGTACTGGCAACGAAGTTCTGGAGTGTGATGAGAGCCTGAGATTGTTCTCGATGTGCGGCTTTGAATGCACTCTCTATATCGTCGGCCTTCCCTATTTCTAGGTATTGAAGCTTTATGCCCATAGCACGTGCTGCATCCTCCGTCTCTTTTAACGCTTGTGCGTTGCCGGGATTGGCTGCGTTCCCGAAGATAACCACGCGGGTGAGCCTGGGGACGATCTCTTTGAGCAGTTCCAGCCGTTTGCCACTGAGTTCCGGGGAAATATTAGTCAACCCGGTGATGTTCCCGCCCGGTCGAGCAAGGCTTGCCACAAACCCATCCCCAACAGGATCATTATCTTGCGCCATAACAATAGGGATCGTGTTGGTGGCTTGCTTGGCAGGACGAGTCGCTGAGGCACCCCCTGTGACGATGACATCTACTTTGAGGCGAACTAGTTCCGCTGCAAGCTCAGGGACTCGATCCGGCTTGTCGTCTGCCGTGCGCCAATCAATGACGATGTTCTGACCCTCGATATAACCACGGTCACGCAAACCTTGCCGAAAAGCTTCGACTCGCGTCGACAGAGACTGCAAGGATCTAACAACTAGAAACCCTATTTTGGCAGTCTTTTTCGGCTGCTGCGCCTGAGCGGACGAGCAAAGCGCAAGGAGCATTGCGCAAAGGGTAAGGAGATTGATTTTTTTCTTCATGTCTTTTCTCTGTCTCGATCCACTCGTCACTCGACACTTGACACTCGCCTCTTCTCACTTGATCAACTTGTTCGCCCGGGCGAGCACGTCCGGCGGGATCGTGAGGCCGATCTGCTTTGCCGCTTTCAGGTTTATGACCAGCTCGAACTTCGTCGGCTGCTCCACCGGCAGATCGGCGGGCTTGGCGCCTTTCAAAATCTTGTCCACATACGTAGCGGCGCGCCGGTCCAAGTCGGTCACGCTCACCCCGTAGCTCATAAGCCCCCCGGCCTCCACAAATTCTGTCGCCCAGTATATCGCCGGGACCCGGTTCTTTGCCGCAAGTTCGACAACCTGTGTTCGCTGAGAATTGAGCACACCACTCCCCAGCAGGAGGACTGCCTCAGCACGCCCCTTGCTCGCCTCTCGGAATGCAGTCTCAATATCCTTGGGACCTACGACGTCTAGGTATTGAAGCTTCACTTTCAACGCCCCTGCGGCGAGTTCCGTCTCTTTTAAATTTTGCGCGTTGCCAGGGAAGGTCGAAGTCCCGAGGATTGCCAGGCGGGCAAGCTTAGGAAGGATCTCCTTCAGAAGCTCCAGCCGCTTTCCGCTAAGCTCCCGGTTAAGGTTTGATAATCCAGTGATGTTCCCGCCCGGTCGGGCAAGGCTGGCGACGAACCCGTTTCCACTGGGATCGGGATCCTGCGCCATGACAATGGGAATCGTAGAAGTTGCTTCCTTGGCGGCACGGGTCGCCGTCGCACCACGCGTGACGATCACGTCTACCTTAAGACGCACTAGATCGGCCGCGAGCGCCCGGTACTCGATGGAGATGTTCTTCCCTTCCACGTACCCAAGCTCGCGCAGACCCTCGCGGAATGCCCCCGTGCGGGCCTCGTTAGCGGAAAGAGAGGTGACAGTTAGGTACCCTATCAGGGGGACTTTCTTCGGCTGCTGCGCCTCTGCGGGCAAGCAAAGTGCAAAGAGCACGGCGCTAAGCGCAAGACGAATGACGTTCTTTCTCATGAGTTTTCTCCCGCGTTTTCTTTCTGCGCTATGCCCTTTGCTCTCTGCGCTCTGCTCTCTCTCACTGGATCACTTGATTCGCCCGCTCGAGCACGCGGACTGGAATCGTCAGACCAATTTGTTTTGCCGCTTTAAAGTTAATGACAAACTCAAACTTCGTTGCCTGCTGCACCGGCAAATCAGCCGGTTTGGCGCCTTTCAAGATCTTGTCCACGTAACCAGCCGCGCGCCGATAGAGGTCATCGAAGTCCGCCCCGTAGGACATGAGACCGCCCTCGTCGACAAACCCCTTCTCTGGGTAAATAGCCGGCAGCCGGTATTTGCCAGCCAGCTCGACGATCCGCTTTCTTTCGGCAAAAAAGGAGCGAGCGCTAGTCGTCATGATCGCGCCCACCTGTTTCTGCTTTGCGGTTTGAAATGCGCTCTCTAAACCTTTGGGGTCATGTTGAGTCTCGATCTCCTCCAATTTTAGCTTTAGTGCCAAAGCCGCAGCTCTGAGCTCTTTCAGTGCGAGGTCTTGTCCAATGCTGCCTCCCGCAGGCCACAAAAGTCCAACTCGGATGAGCTTCGCGACCGCGTCCTTGAGTATCTCTAGCCTTTTCGTGCTTAGCTCGGGTCCTAAACCCGAGAAGCCGGTGACATTGCCTCCCGGCCGCGCCAGATTGGCAACCAAACCTGCACCCACGGGATCCCCAGTGGTCGCCATCACGATGGGGATGGTAGTGGTGGCCCTCTTGGCCGCTAGCGCCGGTGGCGTCCCTGCGGTCACAATTAGATCAACCTTAAGACGAACCATGTCCGCCGCAAGCTCAGCCAGGCGCTCATTCTTTTGCTCGGCAAACCGGTACTCGATGGCGATATTCTTTCCCTCAATCCAGCCAAGCTTACGCAGCTCTTGCCGAAACGCCGAGGACCGCGCTGCCGGCAGCAGTGCTATTATCCAGGAAACCTATGCGGAAGATTTTCCCTGTCTGCTGCGCGTGGGCTGGAAAACTAAGAGCCGAGAGCAAAGCACAGAGCGCAAGACGAAAGACTTTTTTTCTCACGGGGTTTCTCCGGTCGTCCTGCTCACGACTGAGCGCTATAGGATCAAAAGAAATGCGCGATAATAACTGTGAAAATTTGGGGAGCCGAGTTGGTTCCGGTGAAAAGAAAACTGCAAAGAGTAGCTTTCGCTGAGCCTCACTTCTTCACTATGTGCCTTACCTCCGCAATATTTTCGAAGTCCGAATCCTGGCTCCACAGGGTCGCTCCATAAGCACGTGCAGTCGCCAATATGATACTATCTGCCATCGGAATCTTTTCGTTGAGACTAATGCTGGCCGCGCTCAAAGCCAAGGGAGCGCTTAACTCAACGATCGTTCCTTGTTGCATCAGAGCCACGGCTTGCAAAGCGTCGTCCTCACCGCGTTGCTGCAACACGCGCTTAAAGACTTCGTAGAGGCTGAGCGTCGGCACCACGAGGTCTGCAGTCGTTATGATAGACTTGGCGAAAAAGTCCGCATTGGGTCCGTCAGCCAAGTACTCCAGCCAACCCGAGGAATCGACGACATTCACAGGCGGTCCGTTTCTCGATCTATGGTCGTATCGATCCCTTTGAGAAAGCCCCTCATTTTCTTAATTGGCCGCACCGGAATGAGTTCAATGCGGTTCTCGTAGAGCAGCGCCTGTACCTTCTGTCCCGGGGCCAGTTTTAGCGACTCGCGCATTTCTTTGGGGATCACGACCTGAAACTTCGGGGAAACCGTTACTGTTTGCATAACGTCTCCTTATCGATAGCGAGTTGGTATTACGAAAATAGTATCGATCACAGAGTGACTTGGCAAGAGCGTTAAGTCGGCGCGGGTCAAATGCCGACAGTACCCTATCCGCAGGACTTTCTTTCGGCTGCTGCCGCTCGACTGAAACGCAAAATGCAAAGAACAAAGAGCACAGCGCAAAGGGAAAGGACGGTGATTTTTCTCTGCATGTTTTTCTCTGCTCTCTCCACTCGTCACTCGACACTTGACACTCGCCTCTTCTCACTTGATCAACTTGTTCGCCCGGGCGAGCACGTCCGGCGGGATCGTGAGGCCGATCTGCTTCGCCGTCTTGAGATTGATCACGAGCTCAAACTTGGTCGGCTGCTCGACAGGAAGGTCGGCGGGCTTGGCACCCTTCAGGATTCTGTCCACATAGGTGGCAACGCGCCGGTAGCTGTCCGCGAGGTCCGCCCCGTAGGACATGAGCCCACCGGCATCTACAGCTTCTCTGGAGAGAGCTGTGCGTCTACAGTTAGTGCCCGGCTTCTCCTGCTGGTGCTGTCCGGTGCCAATTCGAGTAAGCGGCGGTTCGGTGCAGCCGCTTACATTAGCTTATAAATCAGCCATCATAATGGGCCATAATTAGCCCGGTATCATCTAACTTTCGAAGTAGTTCCCGATGCCCTCTCGCTAAAAATTTCAATCTCCGTCGTTTATGGGGCTTGATTCGCCCAACCTCCAACACAATGGCTGCCAGTTCCGCAATTCTTTGATTTTGAGATTTCGCCAACTGTTCAAGCCTCGACAGATTTTTCGGCGAAATATTTGACTGATTCAAATAGCGCAAGATTTCTTGCTCTTGATCTATGATTTCAATATCTTCTTTTGGTTTTTTTGCGCAGTCTTTGCAGATATGGTTCTTATGTCCCTTTGCTGAGAATTTTTCATTCGCCCTATTGCGATCACAAATTCTACACCAATGTCCCATCTTTCGATTTCTTTCTTGACAGATTGTTTAACACAGGGAGCGCTGAGCAGGCCCTTACCACTCTTGGTTGGTCATTCCACATACTCCTCAATAAACTGCAAATAACCTTGCTTTCCCCCTTGTCTATTCCATCTATCTACCGATTTGCGAATCTTCCTTAGGCACGCAACGATCTCTTCCGCCGTTGTGATTTCTCCGCGTGCCGCTTGAATCTCAACGGCTAACTCCTTTCGGCCCAGCCTGAATTCGCATATCTCTTGTATGCGTTGCGCGACGAGGGACTCGACTTCGGGCAGATGAACTGTCTTCGGAGTATGCCCACGAGACTCCGAACGATAAACGTCGATCAACGCATCCAGTGCACGCATCACGCCATAGTCAACAAGATCGTCGTGCTCTCGATAGACGCTCACGATGGCGAATTCGATGTTTTGTAATACGTCAAGGTGTGTATCTTCCAGCCCCATCTTTCCGTCCTACCTTTGGAACAGATTAGTCCTATGTCCCGGAACTCCGTACCTACGTTGGTTGCCCGGACGTGTACTTATGAATTCGCGCAAATATTTCTATGAGGTTGCCGGAGGTGATGTCGGATACATCTACACCGTAGACATCCAAAACCTTGTGGTACATATCCGCCAACTCCATATCCTCGACACCCTTAGACTTGATTCGTCGGTGATGAGGTAGGAACCGGGTGCCATGCTGAAGATTGCCTCCATGAAGTCGTCGGCTATGCTCTGAAACATGTCCATCCCCTCGGTGGGAGCGAGCTCGATCTTTTTCCCCTTGAAGCGACCGTGCAAAGAGATTCTCTCGTACTTGTTCATCTCTGTGCCACTACATGAATTGGCGATGTTTCACCTGTAACCTAGGGAAACGGAATGAGCGTTGATCACCATTGGGCGCAGCAAGTCAAACGTATTGAGCGGCTTATCAAATGTGGGCTCCTTGGCTATGGCGGGAAGAGATCCAGAAGCCACCAGTGTTCTATTATTGCGTGCAAAGAGCGGCGCCACAAAGAGATTGGCGCTCCTGATTTCAGGATTAATTGTCCGTTCGGACTTGTCCTGACGCCCTGGGACAATGATCTCTAACCCAGTTTTTGGACCCGTGGTCACCGCTCGATACCATACTGGCAACTGCCAACCATGGAGTCAACTATAAAATGGTCCGTTCCGGCACTGCGATTCTTGTCGGCGAGTTCCACGATCGACACATAGGTGATTCGCGGATGATTAAGATCAGTGGCCGGCAGACGTAGTGCCGCGGCTTTGAATATTAGTCCTTCACGATTCTAAACCCAGCAGGCGTGCCGCATTGCCACCGAGGATTTGTTCTTTTTGGGTTTCAGTTAGGAAATCTAGATCGCGGATCTTCGGCACGTCGCGCCAGGATGACATATCACCGGAGTGGTCGGTGCCGAGAAGCACGTGATCTGCGCCGAACGTGTCGACCAGGAAGCGCAGGACGTGTGCGTCGTACACCACGGTGTCGAAGTACAAGCGACTGAACATTTCATCGACCGAGCCGGTGAACTTCGCGCGCGGCTCGGAGCGATTGGCGTGGCCGTGCCGCCACCTGCCGATGAGGCTCGGCGCAACACCGCCACCGTGGGCGAAGACGAGTTTTAGCTTGGGAAAACGTTCCAGCACGCCGCCAAAAATCAAGCTGGCAATTCCTACCGCCGTTTCCACTGGGTTGCCGATCAGGTTCTGTAGATAGTAATCATCCATGCGGTCTCTCCTCACCCGAACATCCGGATGGACGAGCAGCGTAATTTGAAGTTCTTCAGCCCGTTCAAAAAAAGGCAAAAACTCGGGATCGTCAAGATTGCGGCCCTCGACGCTCGAGAGAATTTGCACGGCGCGCAAAGCTAACTCCTGTGTGGCGCGGTTCAACTCATCTGCCGCCGCGCGACCGTAGGGCAAAGGCACCATGCCCATCCCGTAAATGCGGCCGGGATATTCCTGTTGGATTTCGGCAAAGCCGTCGTTGGCGCGTTGGCACGCCCAGACAACGGTTTTCTCCTCACATGCGCCAAAATTTGCATAGGGCAGCGTTGACAGAATGATGGCGTCGATGCCGACCGTGGCCAACTGGCTCAGCTGGGCGGGATAGTCGGTTCTCTTTTGTTGCAACAGGAAGGAGACGCCGTCCGGGCGCAGCAGCACTTCGCCTTTGGAGTCATTGACCAGGCGAATCCCGTAACGCTCGCCTTCGCCGCGGCGGCAGCAATCAATGAACTTCTTGGAATAGCCGTGATTATGAATATCGATTGTACGTGCGATCATTTTAACCTCGTTTCTTGTCGTTTAATCTCTGTGTTCGATTCCCCCTATGTTAAGTAAATTGCCTATCCGAAGTCCGTCATTCCCGCATGCTTTAAGCGGGAATCCAGGCGATCCGAAACTGGACCCCCGATAAAAACATTCGGGTGACGACTTTAAGACAAATCTCATCGCTGAGTTCTGATACCCCGCAGCTTGCTGCAAGGTTATTTAGTGTAGTCACATCGCATGCCTTGCTAATTGTTTCGGAGTCGCAATATAAATGCACTGCGCGTTCATTACTTCGATTGAATATCGCACGCAAGAGGAAACTATGGAATCCAAGTATTCGGCGGTTCTAATTCAGACGCGGGTCAAGGAATGCTTCAATCGGCAAGACGTGATCGATAATTTCGTCCGGGCCTGCAAGGTTACACATACCTCGGTTCGGCATCCCTACTTTGGCCATAATATTCCGAACAAGCTCGTTGCCTTTGATACCCACGCGCATAACCACGGCTATTCGGTCAAGGAGATGATTGAAAAGATCGCCATTGAGATTCCCGGCGCGGAAACCCGCGCCGTCAGCGACGCCGCAAAAAGAGACGAAGTCTACGTGGCCACTTCTGCGCTCGAATACGACGGCAATTTCAAAGATACTTTTTTCACCTGCTTTTTTATCGTCGATCCCAAAGGCGAAGTCATTTACAAGTACCGGAAAATCCATACCCATCTAGGCACCGAGAAAACTTTAAGCCCCTACGACGTCATGGACAAGTATTACGAGCTGTACGGACGCGGCAGAACGATCCTCGAAACTTTTTTTCCGGTTGCCGACACTCCGCTCGGAAAAATCGGAACTCTCATCGCCCATGACCGAGTCTGTCCTGAAGCGGCTCGTGCGATGGCTCTCAACGGTGCTGAGATCCTGATTCTCGGTCCTCAGCCAGAGCCTTCTGTAGCCAGCGGGCGATGGGAAACGATGAATCGCGCGCGAGCCTTTGAGAACATGTTCTACGTAATGGCAGCCAATTACGGTAAGTTCGTCTCCGAGGAGCGGGTCGGACAACGGTGGGCCGGTCACTCAATGATCGTCGACTTCAACGGACAAATCATCGGAACATCGCCATACCCTGGAGAGGCGGCCTGCGCGGCTGTGATCGATATCGAAGCCCTTCGCGAGCGAAGAGCCGATGCTCATGATTCTCCGCTGGCAGAGTTACGGACGGATCTCTATCGCGAGATCTATGCTCAAGATATTTACACTAAGAACCGTTACGCAACCGCGGTCCCTGAGGACACAGCCAAAGGGCGGCTGAGTTTTTTTCCGGGGGTGTACCAAAAGCTCGTGGATCGAGGCACGTACATCAAGCCGAAGGCATCATGAACATCTTGTAGAAGTCATAAGAACGCTCGATCTTCTGGAAACCAAGGTGTCGTATGGAGAAGCTAATTATTTTCGCCGCGCTGGGCTATCCGGGTTCAGCTAATCCTTCTCTGCCGGCGATCCCTGCGACCTGGGAGGAGTTGGGCGAGTCCGCAGTGGCGGCGCGTGCGGCCGGCGCAAGCATTGTTCACTTCCATGGGCCGCACGATGAACAAGGAAAGATCATCCCTGACCGTTGGGGACGTCTGGCTGAAGAGATCCGCAAGCGCTGCGATGTGTTGATCGATTTCGGCCAGGCCGGTGCGCCCTGGGAAGAGCGCAAGCCGTTGCTTCAGTTGGGTACCGGGAAACCGGATTTCTTCGCAGTGTCGCTCACCAACCATGACTATCGGCGACGTCACCCGGATCGCGGCGACTACGACGTCTACTACTCCCACACGCGAAAGGAGTTGGAGGAATACGCCCGCAACTGTCTGGAGTATGGAGTCAAACCTCACTGGGAAATTTGGCACGCCGGCGGTTTGTGGAACTTTGAATATTTGGCAAAACAAGGGCTGGTGGAAAAGCCTTATTGGTTGGAGCTGTTGTTCGGCACTCCGGGCGGCACCTGGTCTCCGCCGACGTTGGAAGAGATCGATCACCGGATCAACACTCTTCCTGCCGATGCCGTTTACTCAGTGACTGCGCGCGGAACTGCCGGGCCGCTCGGTCAGACCCGCATGTTGACGTTCGTTATCATCAAGGGCGGACATGTGCGGCTCGGCACGCAAGACATTCCCTACTATGCCGAGGGCGTGCCCGCGAAAAGCAACGCGCAGCTCGTCGAGCGCATCGTTCGTATCGCTACCGAGCTCGGCAGGGAAATCGCGACGCCGGATGATGCGCGCAAGATTCTGGGCTTGCATACGCAACGGCTCCAAAGTTAATGAGACCGGCTCGAAGATAATGCTCGACAATTGCTCCGATTGGGTAGAGACCTCCTGATCATCGGAAGCGGGGTCACTTTTGTTGACGCGAGCCCATTTTTGCTTTAGGCGCTTTAACGATG
Organism: Deltaproteobacteria bacterium; assembly: GCA_005879255.1. The sequence goes on along the minus strand of VBKY01000130.1, from coordinate 468 downwards.
CGGCATAGTCTTCGGCGTTAGAAAGGAGGCGAGAGAAACATGGAGAAAGAAACAAAAGAAGAAGGTCTTTCTCGAAGAAGCTTCTTAATGGGGCTCGGAGGCGGGGCGATAGGTACGGTCGCTTTAGCAGGTGCGGCAATGCCAGAGCGGAATTATATTGGAGCCAATACATCGTGGGTGGACGTCGGTGAAGGTACGCGAGCCTTCTTGACAGCGCCGCAGCAAGGCAAGACGCCATTTAGGGCTATCATCCTGGGCCATGAACGTTATGGGCTAGTGCAACACACCCTAGATCTCGCGGCCAAGTTTGCCGCTTACGGATATATCTGCGTCGCTCCTGACATGGCCTCCCATTGGAAAGGAGATAAGGCGGCCCTAAACCGTGGGGATGCCCGCTTAACTCTCACTGCGGACCAGATCAAATATTACATGGGCAAAGGCCTGGACTATCTTCTGGCGCAGCCTCAG
>VBKY01000646.1 GCA_005879255.1 Deltaproteobacteria bacterium | reverse complement strand
CTCGCTCGGAGGCCCGCTCCTCGGAGGTCATCTCGTATCCATGTCATTTCTAGGCGCCCTCGGAAACGCTCGCGCCAATCCCGAATTTCAGCGGTGAGCCGTCGCCCTTGCGTTACTCGCCGCTCTCCAGGCTTCGCTTCGCTCCACTTCAGGGCCACGACTGTTCATTGATCTCCTACCCACCCTTGCGCGGAAGACTCTCTTCGCTTCTCTTCGAGAGACATCCTCGCGCCCGTTCGTCCACATGGACTCCCTTTTGTATTCAGGAGTAGTAAATTTTTGTTCTGAAAAAACGCGTTCCAAAAACGTTCCAGTTTTGTGCCAAAAACGGGTGATAAACCCTAGCACTCGGTAACAAGCCCAAAAAGAAAAGGCCTGGAAATCCAGGCTCTTTCTCACTCGGTGTCACTTCTTGTCTTTAGTCTTTTGGCCTCGATGCAGCGGTTCGAATCCGCTCACCGCCTCCAATTTCTATCCAACACCAGCAAAAAAAATCGTCTCGCAGGCAATCTTTTATCGCTATCTACTGTCCCGTAACTGAAGTTTGTTACACAAGTCGATCGTCATTCCGGGCAAGCTGGCGATAGCTAGCGCGACCCGGAATCCAGGAATTTCAAATACGTCTGGATACCGGCTTTCGCCGGTATGACGAACAAGAGACGTACGAGATACTTAACATACTTCCGAAACAGGACAGTAGGAGCTTTTAGCTCCCGAGCAAACGATCAAGCTCTCCTTTGGCGTCCAGCCATCGCGCATCGTCATAGCCGCCGATCGGTTTTCCATCGATAAAAATTTGCGGCACGGTCCGTCGCTGCGCCAATTTTTCCATTTCGCTTCGACGCGCCGGATCATCGGTCACGTCTACCTCCTCAAACTCTACGTTCTTGGAGCGCAATAACGCCTTCGCCGCCGTACAGTAGGGACAATAGTTTGTCGTGTAAATTAACACTTGTGCCATGGATGACCACTCTCGCTTTATCAGTTATCGGCTGTATGCGTATGCTTGCAAGCCGATGCTGGTTTTGCCAATAGTATTGCGTGAAATTGGTCGGCCTAACAGGGGGAATCGCCTCTGGAAAAAGCACCGTTGCAAAAATTCTCGAGCGACTCGGCGCCGCGGTGATCAACGCCGACGCTTTGTCCCGCGAGGTGGTTGAACCGGGCAAAGACGCTTGGAAGGAAATCATCGATGCCTTTGGCGCCGGCGTCCTGCAGCCAGACCAAAGCCTCGATCGGCAGAAACTTCGGACCGTCATCTTCAATGATAGCGACGGTAGAAAGAAACTCGAAGCGATCATCCACCCGCGCGTTCGCGCGTTGGCCGAAGAAAAAATTCGCGAACATGCAGTCGCCGGATATTCCATCATTGTTTACGAAGTTCCCCTTCTGTTCGAAGGCAACCTGCACGAATGGCTACGCCCGGTGATCTTAGTCGCTTGCGACGTCGACACGCAGCGGGCCCGATTACAAGAAAGAGACCGGCTCACTCAAACCGAAGCGCAGAAACACATCGACGCGCAGATGAGCCTGACAGAAAAACGGAGGTTGGCTGATTACGTCATTGAGAATGACGGCAGCCTCGCCGATCTGGAACAGCAGGTACGTGCGGTGGTAGAAAAAATCCAAGCTACTTGACACGCTCTTGATAGGAACCGTCGCTCGGGTCGATGCGGACTTTGTCGCCCACTTGAACGAACGGTGGAACCTGGACCGTCACACCAGTCTCCAACTTTGCAGGTTTATAAGACGCGCTGGCGGTGGCGCCTTTCATCGACGGCTCCGTATCGACGACTTCCAAGTCAACCGTCGATGGCGGATTGATGCCGACGGGTTTGCCCTCGTGGAATTCGATGCCGACGACCGAATTGGGCAATAGATACGACAACAGATCGCCGATGTCGTCCGAAGTCAATGCGATTTGCTCGTAGTTTTGGGTGTCCATAAAAGTGTGCATGTCCCCTTCGGCATAGAGGTACTGCATTTGCCGGTTGTCAAGAATCGCCTGGTCGACGCGATCCTCCGAGCGGAATTTATACTCTGTGCCGATCCCGGTGCGAAGATTCTTCATCTTCGTTTGCATAAAGCCGCGCTTGTTGCCGGGCGTAAGATGATGCACCGCGGTCACCCGAAAAAGATCCCCTGCGTGGATTATGATCATGCCCGGTCTGA
>VBKY01000645.1 GCA_005879255.1 Deltaproteobacteria bacterium | reverse complement strand
TCATAATCTTATCAGCGCCCTTGATGTTGGGATATACGCCGGCCGCGAGCACGAATTCGCCGGTATCGGCTATTTTCTTCTGTCCTTCGGCTGAACATAAATGCTCAATAAACAGCTTGCCGGCGTTCACATTGGGAGACTTCGAGCTGAGCGCCGCGTCGCTCGGATCGGCGAACAGCTTGTCGATGGGTGCGAAGCTAATCGGGCCTTTGGTTTGGCCGGCGTACTGGACATAAGTTATGCCAACGGCACTCTCTCCACGGACGATGGCGTTAGGCACGGACGAATAGGATTCAACCAAATGAGGTCTTTGTTTGGCCAATCCGCGCGCAAAGTCGATCCACTTCTCTCCCTTGATCTGCTCCATATTCCATAAAAACTGCGCCGTGCTCGCGTGGCGGGACGGGTCCGGCATGCTGATTTTCCCCTGCCATTTCTGGTCTAAAAGATCATCAAAGCTTTTGGGGACGTCGTCGCTCTTTACCAACTCGGTATTGTACAAAATGCCGACTGGAGTCACTCGCATAGCGGTCAGTTGTCCATCTTTATCTTTGAACTTTGCGGGAAAATTCACCGATGCCGCCGGAGAGTATTTGGCAAATACCCCCTCGGGCTTCCCCAGCGCCAACGGACCTCTCGCGCCGATCACGACGTCGAAGCTCGGTTTGCCGGCGCGCCATTCGGTGAGCACCCGGTCGATCACTTTGGTGGCGTTGCCGCGCCAGTATTCCGTCTTGATTCCATATTTCGCCTCAAAACCTTTTTCGATGAGAGTCATCACCTGCGGCACAATGGTGCCGTAGATCACGACCTTGTCTTCCTTTTTGGCCGCGTCGATATCGAGCGATTGGGCTAATAACGTCGCGCCGCCCAATAGCCACACGACGAGTACCGCCAGGCTCATTCGTGCCGCTCGTAGAACCATAAACTGACACCCCCTGATTCGCCGGATGAAACGAAGTTTGGACCTCTTTAATCTAAACCGGATCAATTGAAAATCATGGAACACTCAGCTCACCAGCTCGCGCGCCATTCGCACGACCTGTTTTCGCCCTTCTTGTGTGCCGGTGGGCAAAAGGATGGGTAAGTTCAAACCACCTTTCACGAACGACTCCAGTTGCGCGCCACACTCCGCTGGCGTGCCAGCCACCGAATGCGCGTGCACAACCTCGTCCGTGATGAATTTCTTCGCCGCTTCCCAGTCTCGCTTTGCCACCGCTGCCGCGAGGCCTTCTTGATCGACCTTCCCGCCGCCCAATCGGATATTTTCACTGTGATGCGTGTTGCGAAAAATATAGGCCAAAAACAACTTGTTGGCCTCGATCGCCTCGTGGCGATCGTTAGAAACCGCTGCCGTAACGAAGCCCGCAACATCGACTTTGTTCAAAGACTTACCGGCTTTTGCCGCCCCTTGGGCAATTTCCCCGATACATTTTTCAATGTAGCCAGGCGAACAGCCTCCCGACAGCAACACGCCATCACCGATCTCGCCGCCGAGCTGCAGCATTCGCGGTCGCACGGCGGTGATGTACATTGGGATTGGCGTTAACGGCACGAAGCCCATCTTTGCGCCGTTGATCTGGAACATTTTGCCCTGGAAGTTGACGATATCGCCTTTCAGCAAGCACCGTAAAATCTCGACGTATTCGCGCATAGTCTGGAGCGGGTGCGGCGATTCGATCCCCGCTTCTTTCAGCGCCGCCGCATTGCCGGTTCCCGGACTGGCGATCACGCGGCCTGGAGCGAACTCTTCCATAGTAGCGATCGACATCGCTGAAATGATCGGATGGCGTGAGTATGGGCTCATAGGCGCCGGCGCGACTTGAATCCTGCTGGTCCCCATTAGCAATGCCATCGATGTCGTCAGTGAATCGCGGAAGCAAAGATGATCCGACATCCAGATCGACTCCATGCCGACGTTGTCGGCGAGTTGCGCCAGTTCGATCATTTCTTGAATCGAGTAAAACCCGTCGAAGCATAACCCGACGCGCATAAGTTAGCTCCTAGAAACCCTCGTGCAGAATCTGTGGCAGATTTTCCGGTTGCACGCCCGCCAATCCCATCTTCTCCAACGTCAGACCTTCCGTTCGGAAATCCGTGCGAAGCGCCGTGGAAGCCAATGTGACCAGCGCATCCATCACCGGCGTCTTAACACTTAACAGT
>VBKY01000644.1 GCA_005879255.1 Deltaproteobacteria bacterium | reverse complement strand
GATGCAGGCGCTGGTCGCCGGTGACCTCGATATCGTCGTCACCTCGGCGCCCAATGTCGTGAATCCCCGGCTCGGTGGCGTCGATGCCGTGATGGTCATGTCGATCATCCCGACTTTCATCGATCACATCATTAGCGCGCCGGGTATATCAAGCCCCGAGCAATTGAAAGGAAAGATCGGCTCGGTCAATCGCTTTGGCAGCATCTCCGATATGGGATTGCGACTCTCCCTCCGGCGGCTTGGCATTGATCCCGAAAAAGACGTGAAGATCGTGCCTGCTGGAGGAAATCCCGAGCGGCTTGCGGCGATATCTAAAAGAATTTCTCAATTTACCATAATGAATGAGCCGTTTATCAAAGAAGCCGAGCGCCTTGGCTTCCGCGATTTGGTCAACATGGCGACGCTCAAAATTCCACTGCATGGCAACGGCGTCGTTACACGAGAAGCGATTATCAAGGCCAAGCGCCCGGTCGTAACTAAGTTTGTGCGTGCTCTGACTGAAGCGATTTATTTTATCAAAGCCGATAAGGAAACGACCAAAGCGATTATCGGCAAGTACACCAAGCTCACGGACCCAGAAGGGCTCGAGGGAACGTATAGAAACTACACTTCGGTTCTTCCGGAAGCTCCTTACCCCGAACCCGCCGGCATTAAAACCTTGCTCGACGACATGGCGCCGCGCAACGCCAAAGCAGCCGCCGCCGATCCCAAATCCTTCGTTGACGTGAGCTTCGTACAAGAGATGGAAGCGTCAGGGTTTATCAAGCAACTGCAGAGGAAGTAAAGATCGTTAGGCGTGAAGGGTAAGGTGTTAGGGGTAAAGAGCAAAGATGGGAGAGCATTAGCTCGATTGGGGCGCGAATGAAAATCACACCGGTCTGGTTGGCAGTCTTTCTTCTGAATTTAGTTCTTCTCTGTGCGCGAGTTCCATCGATATTCGCCGCCGAAAAACTGGTCGGTCTTCAGTCGGCGCCGAGCATCGCGATGGCGCTGCCGTGGTTTGCCGAGGAGGCGCGTCTCTATCCGAAGTACGATCTCGATTTTCAGTTGGTGTATATCGCTTCGTCCGGAATTGTCACGGCGGCGATGAGCGGCGGCAACGGCGCGGTGGCATTGGTCGGCGGCGAGGGACCGATCCGGGCTTACTTGAGCGGCAATACCGATTTCGTCTTTATCGGCTCGGTGAAGAATGTTCTTACGCACAGCATCATGGGCAAGCCGGACATCAAGAAGCCGGAAGACCTGAAGGGCAAAAAAATCGGCGTCGGGCGCATCGGCGGCAACTCTCACTATTTTGCGGTTTACGGCATGCGCCAGAAGGGATTGGACCTGCAGCGAGACACAAACTATATCCAAACCGGCGGCGCTCCCGAAACATTTTTAGCTTTGACTTCGGGCGCCGTCGATGCAGCGTCAATGACGACGCCGCAAGACACGCGCGCCGCCTTTGCGGGATACAATTACGTTATCGACGGCCGAGAATTGAAGCCACCGTATGTTGCGACGGGCTTCGTGACGCTGCGTTCTGTCATTGCCAAACGTCCCAAGGTGATCAGTCAATTCATGCACGCAATGGCGGAATCGTTGAAACTCATGGTGACGGATCGCGAGCTCGCCTACAGATTGATGGCGAAAAAAATCAATCTTACGGATCGCAAAGTCTTCGACGCCGCATATACCCAGGAGCTGAAAGTGTTGGAACCGAAGCTGGACATTAAAGCCGGCGCGATCCAGGCGACCCTCGACGAGATCTCCAGGACCGACCCACGCGCAGCGAAGGTATCGCCGCAGCAGCTGATCGACCGGCGCTTTCTCGAAGAGATGGAAAAGGACGGGACGTTTAACAAGCTGGGAATGAAATAGCAAAAGGGTCGAGGATCGATAATAGAAAATCGAGGATGGAGAATGGAGGATGGAAGATCGAGCCTGCCGCGTCGATTTTGTCGGCGATCCTCCATCCTCGACCTTCTATCCTCGATTAGTTGAGCTTCAACCCGGTCTCAAACAATTGGGTCGAGAATTGAGGATAGAAGATGGAGGATGGATTGCCGGAGTGCTTTCGCGCGATTCTCTATCCTCGATCCCTCGATCCTCGTTAGTTCAACTCCAATCCCACCACCTTCGCGGGATTTCTCGTGCACACGGTGTAAAGCTCGTCCTGATTCAATCCAAACGCCTCCATGTAGCCGCGCACCAAGTGCATCGCTGATCGAGTCACGACAAAGTGAAAATTATTACAAAGGTTTGCTGATAACTGCGAGCGAGGTCCGACTTAAACGTCGTGTGGCGGATCAGTTACTTCCTCTGGCATACTCTTGGCGCGTTGTCTACGTTCGCGTTTTGCGGCCTTTTTCGTCGCGTTCTCTCGAGCTCTTTCCTCGATAGATAGAACGCGCTCTGGTTGGGACTTGCCAAAACGTTTCCGATAAAGCTGTTCGATGAAGACCGGAAGCGGAGCTTTCCAAAGTTCTTGCTTGTGGTTGGCGAGTTTGCCAAATTTGCGCGGATTCATGCCGAGCTCGCGAGCCATTTGAACTTGTGCATGGGACAGGTGGAACCGCTGGCGGGCCTCGATCCATCTTTGCATGTCTTCAGGTATTCGCGGTTTATTCTTTGTCACTGTCACTCTTGTTTTTCGGCTGCTATTCTGGCCAGATGTTATAGCCGTCGCAGTTCCACGCGAAAAGCATCCTCGCCGAAGCTGTCAAAGATACGGGCGCGCAACTCGTACGTGTGTTCGTCGATCTTCA
>VBKY01000129.1 GCA_005879255.1 Deltaproteobacteria bacterium | reverse complement strand
GAGATTTTAGGATCGACTCGGCTGCCGCCAGCGAAACGCCGGCTTTGGTCAGTCCCTTGAGAAATCCCCGCCGCGAGATCGATTTGGACAGATAGCTTGCAACCAGTTCTCTCATCTTCGCCTCCTAGCTCACCTATTTTGCGGTTTTCTCGCTCTGCGGCCCAAAGCCGGTTGCGAGGTAAACCGCCATGGTGTTGATTTCCTCTTCGGTCCACAGGGCGCCACGACCAACCATCCGGTAAAGCACGCCCTCCCACTTGCGCCGGTCCTGCTTCAAGTCTTTCCACATTTTTTCGCTATGGCACTGAAAGCATTTGCTCATCAGCAATTCCTTGCCGGGAGCGTCGGCAAAACCGCTTGACGCCTGCTCCGCCCCTTGGCCTATGGACAGAGAAAACACGAGAGAAACTATAAGGCTCGATAGAACGACTCGGGAGAAAGTCATGGGCAGAGTTCCTCCAACGGCGAGATTTTGGACGGGGCAAAACTACTGCCGCTCTGAGTCGCTGTCAACAAGAAAAACCCCCGTCCGCTAAACCATCTGCATATACACATCAACCAAGGCCGGTCGTTTTTCTTCCTTGATGACCTTGATCGCCCGTTCCACCGCCGGGCGAATCTGCTCCGGTTCGGTGATCGGTCCCTCGCCGTAAAGACTGAAGGAGCGGGCCAAGTTAGCAAAGTCTACGGGAGGCTTGGCCATTTCCATACCGACTAGTTTGTTTTCCACTGGCCGGCCACGCGTGATCGCAACCTTTTCTTGGTGCTCCACGTCGTTATAATAAACACGATTGTTGGTCATCACCGTTAACAACGGCACGCCGGTGTTGGCCGCTGTCCACATGGCGCTCGAGGTGTAAAGCATCTCGCCGTCGCGTTGCAGGTTGATGCAAATTTTTCCGGTGCCCCGGTATGGCAGCGAGGCGCCGACCGACGCCGCGGGCCCATAACCTAAACCACCGCCGCCGTAGCCGCCGAGAAACAGACCGGGCTTGTCCCACGTCCATAAACGGCTCGGCCAACCGCGGAATGCTCCGGCAACCAACAGCCAATCTTCTTTTTTGATCGCTTCCCATATCTCATAAGCCAGCCGCGGCGGGGCGATCGGCCGCTCATCCCAGCGCTTCTTGAGATCGGCTTGCCAGCGGGCGTGCACTTCTTCGTGCTGCGCCGCCACGGCTTTGCGCCGGTCATCGACCACGCTCTTGGAAAATTTGCCTTGCTTTTTAATCTCTTCGGCGAGCGCTGGGAGAAAAACTCTGGTGTTCGCGACGATCGGCAAATCCACCGGCGCCAACTCTTGGAAGTCGCTGGTCCAGCTCCGCACCGAGAGATCGTTGAGCGTTACGTTGATCACTGTGCAGCCGGGCTTCGTCGCCGGCACGGTCGCGTGCGTATTGGGATCCGTGCGCACCAGCGCGCCGTAAAGGTCCGTCACGTCGAGGCCCATGATGACGTCGGCGTTGGCGATCAGCTCGCGGTTTCTGCCGGTGAGATTGAGCGCGTGAGTGTTTGGAAAATTCAACCGAGCGCCGAGGTCGACGACCGGAATCGACAAGAGATCGGCGAGCGCCACCAGACTGATTACCGCGTCGTTGTTCCGGCCCACGTAATCGGCGAGGATCACCGGGTTCTGCGCCGTCGACAATAACTGCGCCGCTTCTTTTATCGCATCGTAATCGGCCTGCAATGGCGCCGCGGGACGAAATCGCTTCGGATCGGGCAAAGGAATTTCTTTTTCGATCGCGGCCTCCTGATCGGTCACGTCGAAGCAGAGATAGACGGGCCCGCCCGGATCGCTCATGGCGATGCGATAACCGCGCATCATCGAGGATGGGATCGCTTCGATGCCGACCGGCTGGTCGTCCCACTTGACGAAGTCGCGCACCAGATTGCCTTGAACCTGCGCGGTGTGGATCCAGTCGATCCACGGGCGGCGCTTGCTCGAATTCATCGGCCCGGTACCGCCCATGACCATCACCGGCGTGTGGTCGCACCAGGCGTTGTAGATCGCCATCGAAGCATGCTGCAGACCGACGACGTTATGCACGATCGCCGGCATGATCTTGCCCGTCGCCTTGGCATAGCCGTGCGCGACGGCGACGGCAATCTCTTCGTGGCAGCAGAGAATCATCTCCGGATTGGGTTTCCGTCCGCTCTCATAATTGACCAGAGAATCGTGAATGCCGCGGAAGCTCGACCCTGGATTCAACGAGACATACTCAATGCCGAGTACTTTGAGCAAATCGACGATCAGATCTGAACCATAACGTGCCGCCATAAAACCTCCTGCCGTTCGATTATTATTTTTTGAATATGGAATGCCTCGACTTCAAGAAAGTTTCTCGCGCCAAGGCGCCAAGAGCGCAAAGAAGCACCGCTTGTCATTTCGACCGAAGGGAGAAATCCTTCTTAGATCCCTCGCATTCGCTCGGGATGACGGACTTGGGCCCGTCACTTGGCGCCCTTGCGTTTGCGCGAGTCATCCTTTTTTTTGTTGTACTTACCGAGAAAAAAATTGGCGCGCTATCAGACGTGTTATCGCCCGAAAGCGCGCCAATCGATTTCACTGCCGAATAGCCGCCCTTTACTGAACCGGGTGCGGTATATCGATGTCGTAAAGATTTTTCACATTGGTGTAGACAAGCTTTTTCCGGATGTCCGCCGGCAGATGACCGAGGTCGCGGTCGATGTACTTTCGCGATTCCGGCCAGGTGGAATTGCCGTGCGGATAGTCGTTGGACCACATGCAATTATCCTGTCCCCAATGCTCAAAATTGTGCCCCGCGACCGTATCTCTAAAAAACGTGCCAAAAATCTGATTCTTGAAATACTCGCTGGGATTCTTGGTAATCGGGAGAGGATTCACCTTCTTGAAGCGATTGTAATAGTAATCCCATTGCTGCAGCATGAAGGGCATCCAGCCGATTTCATTCTCGACGCCGACGAATCTTAGCTTGGGATAGCGCTCGAACACGCCGTAAAAGATCAATTCGAAATAGGCGTCGATGATTTCCTTGAGCTTCAGATTGACACTGCCACGATAGGCTTCAACTCCGGTCCGCTTATTCCCGAACACGGACTCCTTGTGGTAGCCGTGACCGGTCAGAATGTGCAAATGCACGGGAATTTGTAAATCCTGTGACGCCGCCCAGAACTTGTTGTAGTGCTCCGAGTGAAACGGCAAATCCGGGTGCGGCGCCTGCCAGATGATCGAGCCCTTTATGCCGGCCTTGGCACAGCGCTCGAGTTCCTTTACCGCTTCATCGATATCGTAGACGGAGATTGCGGCGATCCCAATCAAGCGCTTCGGCGACACATTACAGTAATCGATCAACCAGTCGTTGTAAGCACGGAAACAGACCGCCTGCAGTTTGCCGTCGTCCATGGCGAAGTGCGGCAACAAATAGGTCGGGAAGAGTACTTCGGCGCTGAGACCGTCGGTTTCCATCTCTTTGATGCGGTGCGTTGGATCCGATCCTCCCGGATGAGTTTGAAAACTGCTGCCGACTTCCAACTGGGGAAAGCGCGGCGCTTGGTCCTTAAAGGAATTCGGAACTCGCTCAACGAGAATCCCCGACGGCTCCATGACGTGGGAGTCCGAAGAAATCAGCACCTCGAAGCCTGCGTTGTCGCCGTTGCCAGCCATATTGATCTCCTCCTTTGGCTGTTGATTCGATTTTGGTAGGGGCAGGTTTCAAACCTGCCCCTACATTGGCAGGTCTACCACCAGAGACCTCGAAGCGTCAAGTTTTGGAGCAACGGAGCGTTGGAGTGCTGGAGTATTGGAATGCTGGGTCTTAACGTATCACTCCATTACTCCACTATTCCATTACTCCAGTCTTCAGAACAGTCCTTCTTTTTCCAACTTCCTAACCACGCGGTCGTCAACGATATCTTCGACTTTGAGCTTGCGGATCGGCTCACTGCTTTTGCCGAGCAAGCGCACCACGTTGCGCAGTCCTTCGAGGTTCGGATAGATCTTCTTGTCGTAGAGCGTCCGCATGACTTCGTAGCCGGCCTGCGCATCCTCGACTTTCGAGAGGCGCAATTCTCGTGTGAGAGTCTTTACCACGGCGGCTTTGTTAGCGGGATTGTTGACGTAGGCGATTGTCTCGACCATCGCGCGCAAAGTGCGCTCGGGAATCTCCGGCGTGCGATCGATCAGACTCCGTTTCGCGATCATGCCAAGCCCCTGATAAGGAATACCCATTTTCATCAGATCACCGAGCATGCGGTAGCCCTGGCGTTCCAGCTGCGCGCCGTAGGCGTAGCCGAGATAGCCGCCGTCAATGATATTCTGCGTGATCGCCTGCGCCAGCACCGACTGATCGCCGATGATGCGGAATTGAATGTTGTCCCGTTCGGGATTGAGGCCCCAATGCTCGAACGCGAGCATCGAAAACATCCACACGCCGCCGCCGATGCTTTGCACGCCGATTCTCTTACCCTTCAGATCCGCCGGCGTCTTGATGCTCGGATTGACCATAAACGCGCCGTCGAGCTTGTTGATCAAACCGGCGATATAAGCCAGGTCCAAGCCACCTGCCATCGCGCCGATCGAAGTGCCAGTCGCCGAGCCGACGTGGAACTGCGTCTCGCCCGCCGCCAGCGCCGACATGCCCACCTGCGCGTTGCGCACGTTGACGATGGTCGGATCGATGCCGTACTTGTGAAAAATCCCCGCATCCCGCGCCACCCACAGTATGCCGCTACGCTCGTTCAATCCGCCGAAGGTGTAGACCGCTTTGTAAGGCGCGGCCGCGGCGAACAGCGAGAGGGGACAAATAATTGCCGCGAGCATAAATAACTTCGCTAGTTTCGATAATCGCTTGCTCATGTTGTCATCTTCCTCATGCAAGTTCTTCAAGTAGTAGCTTTGCCTGTTTCAAGTCGGCCGTGTCAAATCCTTCGGTGAACCAGCCGTAAATTTCGGCCAAGAGTTTTCTGGCATCATCTTTCTTGCCTTGCTTTTGCCACAGACGACTCAAGCTCATCGCTGCTCGCAACTCTAAAGACCTGGCGCTCTGGCCGCGAGTGACCTGGATAGCGTGCTGAAAGCATGTTTCGGCTTGTTGTTGATCAGACTGTCTTAGCAGCAATTCGCCCTTGATTCTCTGCAGCTCAGCTTCGTAACAACGAGACTGCGTCTGCTGCGTTATGGCTATCGCATCTTTCACCACGTTGAGCCCCTCGCTAGTCTGCCCTGTTTTCCCGTAGGACTCAGCCAATAAAGCAGCACAATGCGCATCAAAACGTCCTGTGCCTTTTCTACCTCGCGCGTCAGTTACTACCTTCAACATCTGCTCTATGCCGATCTCCTGACGACCTTCTTCGGCGAGAAGCCATCCACGCAGAAAAGTCGCCTCACCCAGCCAGCGTGAAAAACCCTGCTCGGTTGAAAGTGACATGCCCTCTTCGATTCGATCTTGAACGGCCTGCCTCTCACCGAGGTACTGATGGAACCATGCGGCAAAAAACAACGTGTGAACCACGGTCGCCGGGTGACAAAGATCGCGGGCCAAAGCCAAAGCGTCCCGGGTTCGCCGCAGCGCCTGATCCGGATAGCCCAGTAGCCAAAACACTTGCGCAGCATGATAACCACAGCAAGCACCAGGATCATGGCCGCCGTAGAGGAATGCATGGTCTCTGTGCTTGTGGCGATCGTAAAGCGTAAATCCTTCCTCCAAGTGTGTTCGAGCAGCAAGCAACTCGCCGACAGCAGACAGGTTGGCCCAAAGTTCGTGGTGCGCCTGCAGCAGAAGTCCTGAATCGCCGCCGGCCTGTGCGAATGTCAGGAGCTGCTCTCCCAGTTCCCGCCCGACTTTGTAATCCCCGCGGACATCATGGAACCTTGCCAATCCCCATAGCACTGGGAATAGCCGAGGTGTATTCCCCAACCGCTCGCACAGTTCTCGTGCCTTGGTGTAGTTTTCTTCAACATCCGTTCCCCCGAAACCCCCTTTTGAAATAACCGTAGGGCCTAGGTCAATTCGAATGTCTATAGTTTTTTCAATCGTGTGGCGACTTTCGGGAAGGGGCTTGAGAGCATCCAACGCCTGCTCGAAGTACGCGATCGCCTCTTGAGTGGCAGAACGGGCCGCGGCTTTGTTGCCGGCCTGATGCAAATATTCCACGGCCTTTTCCCATAGCTCACCGCGAAGCGCGTGATGCGCGAGCCGCTCCACTTGCTCGCTAAGGCGTTCGGAATATAGTTTCTCAATCGCTTCAACGATACGAGCATGAAGGGCGCGCCGCCGCTCATGCAAAACACTCCCGTAAGCAACTTCATGGGTAAGCGCATGCTTGAAAGTGTATTCAAGATCAGGAAACAGGCTTGTCTCGTAGAGAAACTCCGCGGCCTGAAGCCGAGTGAGACTGAGAGGTAGTTCTTCCTGAGACTGATCCGCGATCGCTTGGAGAAGCGCGAATGGCACATCCTTCCCAACAACGGCGGCGGACTGGAGAAGCCGCTTCTCTTCTAAAGGAAGTCGGTCAATCCGAGCAGCCAAAATCGCTTGCACTGTCGCTGGCACCGCCGTGCTCTCCACCGCTTTCTCTAGCCGATAACTCCCCCGCTCGCCCACTAGAAATTTCGTTTCCACGAGTGTCCGGACACTCTCTTCCAAGAAAAACGGATTTCCCTCAGTGCGCGCAATCAAGAGCTGCTTCAGCGGTCGGAGGTTTGCAGCGTCCCCCAGCAACGCTTGAAGCAATTCACCAGCACTTTCTGGAGGCAGCGGATCCATTCGAAGCTGCGTGTAGAAGGTCTTGCTTCCCCAACTGTGTTGGTACTCGGGCCGGTAGTTGACGAGCAGGAGAATACAGGTCGTTGGCAGGCTCTCAACGAGACTGTCAAGCAACGCTTGGGTTTCATTGTCGATCCAGTGTAAGTCCTCAAAGACCAGCACTAGAGGTTGCACCTGGCTCTCTCGCAACAGCAGCCGCTTGATGGCATCCAAAGTCCGCTGGCGCCTTTGGGGAGGATCGAGGGTCTCCCACGCTGGTTCATCGACCGGCACATCCAGCAGCGCGAGAAAGGCCGGCAAGGTCGGGCGAAAAGATTCATCGAGGGTGAGCAATTTGCCAGTGAGCTTCTCGCGGATCTTACGCGGATCATCACGGTCCTCAATGTCAAAGTACACCTTGAGGAGGTCAATCACCGGCAGGTAAGGTGTGGCTTTCCCGTAAGAGACTGAACCGCTCTCCAAGATTAGCCACTCCAGGATTCGATGGGAGTGGGTAAACTCCCAGAACAGGCGCGACTTGCCGACACCAGGTTCGCCGACCACCGAAACAATCTGACCATGACCTGCGCGTGCTTGCTCAAGCGCTTTACGGAGCTGCTCGGTTTCTGTATCGCGTCCTACAAAGCGCGTGAGTCCGCGAGCTGCGGCGGCTTGCAGGCGAGAGCGCGCGGGTCCGGCGCCGGTGACTTCGTACACTTGAACCTCATCACTCAAGCCTTTAACGTTGACCGGACCGAGCGGCTTCACTTGCACATAACTTTCGGCAAGTCGGAGAGCATCAGCAGTCACCAAGATCGACCCCGGCATGGCCATCTGCTCCATGCGCGCGGCCAAGTGTGCGGTTTGGCCGATGGCCGTGTAGTCCATGTGCAGATCATTCCGTATAGAACCGACAACGACCTCACCGGAGTTCAGACCGACACGAATCTGAATCGGAATGCCCTGCATGCGCTGCACTTCCACTGCGTAGCGCTTCACCGACTCCTGCATTCTAAGCGCCGCGTAGCAGGCGCGCACCGCATGATCCTCATGCGCCAACGGCGCACCGAACAGCGCCATGATCCCGTCGCCCAAAATATGGTTCACCGTGCCTTCGTACCGATGCACTGCGTCCATCATCTGCTCGATCACAGCGTCAAAAAGTTTGCGCGCCTCTTCGGGATCACGGTCGGCGAGCAGTTCCATCGAGCCCTTCATATCAGCGAAGAGCACGGTGACCTGCTTGCGCTCGCCTTCGAGCGCGCTTTTGGAGGTAAGAATCTTTTCGGCGAGATGTTTGGGAGTGTAGGTCTCAGGGGAAGCAAAGCGCCGTTGCGTAACTACGCCGCCAGTTACCGGATGCGCGCACTCAGGGCAGAACTTTGCTGTCGCAGAAAGCTGGGTGCCGCAGTTCGCGCAGGTGCGCGCCAGCGGAGCAGCGCACTCCTCGCAGAACTTTGCCTGCGGTTGATTCTCATGCTTGCAGTGAGGACACTTCATGCCGAGACCTCCAGCACGGGCAGGGAGAAACTGAACGTAGAGCCGTGGCCTGGAGCGCTGAGCACCGTGATCCGCCCGCCGTGCAGCTCAACCAGCAGGCGGGTGATTACGAGCCCCAGCCCCGTCCCGCCGACCGCTTGGGGCAACCGATCGTGGGCCCTGAAGAATTTGGTAAACAGTTGCGCCTGATCCGCTGGCGAGAGGCCAATGCCGGTGTCGCTCACGTCCACGCGCACGAACCCATCGTCTCGCCGAGCCGCCACCGTGATGCTGCCCTCGACCAGCGTGTACTTGTGAGCGTTGGAGATGAGGTTTGTGAGAATCTGCGTCACGCGATCTGCATCGGCCCACACAGCCGGCAGCACCTCGCCAAGGTCGAGCCTGAGACGCTGCCGCTTGGCATCGATCAGAGGGCGCAGCGAGCCGGCGACCTCCGGGATCAGGCGGGCGAGGTCCAGGCTCGTGCGGTGGAGATCGACCCTACCGGCCTCCATCCGCGAGAGATCAAGGAGATCGTTGATCAGCCCCAACAAACGGTCCGAGTTCTTCTTGACAATGGTCAGGCTCTCGCGCTGTACTTCGGGGATCTGTTTGTCCTCGAGCAGCAGCTCGGCGTACCCCTGGATCGACGTGAGGGGGGTCCGTAGCTCGTGCGAGACCATCGAGACGAACTCGGTCTTCAACCGGTTCGCCTCCTGAATGGCCAGGTTCTGCTGCTCAAGCTGGTAGTTTTTCCGGCGCAGTTCCTCTTCCAGGAGCCTCTGTTCGTGCGCACAGTCCAACGACACGGCCATCTGGTCGAAAGCGCCGGCGAGTTGGCTCAGCTCCCCTTGCCCCTGGGGAAGCCCGGTGCGCACGCCTAGTTCTCCGGCGGCGACTCGCTTCGTCGCTCCAACGAGGGCCCGGATCTGGCGCACGATGAAAAGGTTTCCACCCACCCAGGCCGCGGCGAGCGCGAGGCCAGCGACGAGCGCCAGCGACGCAATATTGCGGGTGAGAATCCGGTTGGCGTCGGCAAAGGCGACAGCCGCCGGGATGCCAACGCTCACGTACGCATTCGCGCTTTGCGTAGCGCCGCCGAACGGCGCAAACGAAAAGAGGCGCGGGATGCCGTCCGTGCCCGCAGCCGCGGTCGCGCCGTTGCCCTGTTGAGTTAGAATGGCGTTCAAGACGAGCGGCTCCGGCATGAGCTTGCCAACCCATTTCCCCTCATCCGGGTAGCGCGACAGGATCGTGCCATGGCGGTCGATCACGGTGAGCATTGATCCCGGCGGCAGTCCCGCTTGGCTAGCCAGTGCGTTGAGCCAGGCCAAGTCGAGCGCGGCGAAAACCACGGCACGGGCATGGCCACCGTCGTCGAGCACAGGATAACCGAAATTGAGGGTGGCCTTGCCGGTGATACGACCAATCTGATAGTCGCCGATGGTGAAGTCACGAGACTCGAGGGCGCGCCGAAAATAGACGCGGTCGCCGGCGTACACCTGGCCGGTCATCGGCAGGGCGCTGCAAAAGACGTTGCCATCGCCGTCGATAACTCCCAAGTTGGCATACGACGAATGCTGCGTGAGCAGACCGGCGAAGAGTGCGTTGCAGGCGGCCCAGTTACGATCGCGAACGGCGGGGAGTCGCGCCAGGGTCACGATGAGCCAGCGCGCGTCCTCGATCAGCCGCTCGTGATCCGCTGAAACGAGGCGAGACAACCGCATGGCCTGCTCTTGCACTTGCGCCTTTCTGAGCTGGCGCTCTTCCAGGTTTGTGTAGAGCGTGAGCCCCAACG
>VBKY01000641.1 GCA_005879255.1 Deltaproteobacteria bacterium | reverse complement strand
AAATTATGGCGGAAAGATTCAATCAGAGGTCGGTGGTTTTTGGCGCGGGCCTTCATCGCAGCAGCGAGGCTTACTGGCAACCCCCGGCCGATGTCTATCGAACCCGGACCGGCTGGCTGGTCAAATACGACCTGGCCGGCGTCAAAACTGAAGATATCGAGGTTACCGTTGCTGGCTCGCAAATCACTATCGGTGGTTTTCGCCGCGACTGGAGACTCGAAGACGGGTGCAGCCATTATTCCATGGAGATTTCTTATAACCGTTTTGAGCGGACGCTCGAGCTGCCCTGCGATCTGGAGGGCGCCGAGGTAAAGGTCGAGGGCCGCGAGGGGATCTTGTTGCTTCGATTGACTTGCCAAGGAGAAAAACCGTGAGCAATGGGGACAACGTGCAAACTCTGCCAGTCTTGCCGATTAAAAATACCGTCTTATTTCCTTTTATGCTGATGCCTTTGAGTGTCGGCCGAAAAAGCTCGATCGCCGCCATCGAGGCGGCGCTCGCGACCGAAGAAAAAGAGATCGTTGTCGTGGCGCAGCGAGACGCTTCGGTCGAAAGCCCTGCTCTGACGGATCTCTACTCCATCGGCACAAAGGCCGTGATCAAGAAGATGGCACGCAAGCCCGACGGTTTGTTGGAAGTGGTCTTGTTGGGTGTCGAGCGTGTTGTGCTCATTAAAATAGAGCAGCAAGGCGTTTATCAGACAGCTCGCATAAAGCCGCTACCGCTGCCGCAAGAAAAAAGCACCGAGATCGAGGCGCTCCATCGCGAGGTCGGCGAGTTGGCTGCGCGGGCGCTGGAGCTCATACAACCTCAAGCGGCCGATGAACTGCGTCGCCTGACCGCCGGCTCCAAAGACTCGGTTAAATTAGTGTACACATTGGCGCCGATGTTCAGCTTGGATCTCGAAAAGGAGCAGGCTCTGCTTGAAGCACCGGCGGTGGCGGAATCTCTCCGTCTCATGCACTCGTACCTCTCCCACGAGCTGCAGGTGCTCGAGTTGCGTAGCAAGATCGCCAGCCAGGCGCAGAGCGAAATGAGCAAAGAACAGCGCGAATACTTGTTGCGGCAGCAGCTGCGGGCGATCCAAAAAGAGTTGAGTGGCGAAAACCCCGAAGAGTCCGAGATCGCTTTGCTGCGCGAACGCTTGTCCAAAGCCGATCTACCCGAGGATATCCGCAAAGAAATCGAGCGCGAGTTGACGAAATTGGAACGATTGTCTACCGCTTCGCCAGATTATCACGTTACGCGCACCTATCTGGACTTTCTGCTCGAGTTGCCGTGGAAAGCGGCGACTGAGGATGTCCTCGATATCGCTCGCGCCAGACAGATATTGGATGAGGACCACTATGATCTCCGTGAAGTCAAAGAACGAATTCTCGAACACCTGGGAGTCTTGAAGCTAAATCCGACCGCCAAGTCGCCGATTCTTTGTTTCGTCGGTCCTCCCGGCGTCGGGAAAACTTCGTTGGGCCAGTCGATCGCCCGGGCTCTCGGCCGTAAGTTCGAACGCCTTAGCCTCGGCGGCATGCACGATGAGGCTGAATTGCGCGGCCATCGCCGGACTTATATCGGCGCCATGCCGGGACGGGTGATCCAGGCGATTCGGCGCGCTGGCGTCAACAATCCGGTTTTCATGTTGGATGAGGTCGACAAAATCGGGCACGACTTTCGCGGTGATCCCGCGGCGGCTTTGCTGGAAATTCTCGACCCGGAGCAAAATCGCACTTTCCGGGATAATTACCTCGATTTGCCCTTCGATCTGTCGAAAGTGTTCTTCATCACCACAGCCAACACCCTCGATACGATTCCACGGCCGCTGCTCGATCGTATGGAGTTGTTGCGCTTGCCTGGTTACAGCGAAGAAGAAAAAGTTGAAATTGCCAATCGTTATTTGATCCCGCGGCAGCTCAAAGAGACCGGGCTCGCGCCCGAGGACTGCGTCATCACCCAAGACGCGCTGAAGGTTATTATTGCTCAATACACGCGTGAGGCCGGCGTACGCCAGCTCGAACGCGCCATCGGCCGGATCGCCCGCAAGGTGGCATTGCGGCGCGCCGAGGGTCATATGGAGGCCGTTACCATTGCTGACAACGATCTAGTTAGCTGGCTCGGACCGCGGCGCTTTTCGCCCGAGCAGAGACGCAAGCAGCTCCCCGCCGGCGTTGCCACCGGGCTCGCCTGGACGGAGACCGGCGGCGACGTCCTATATGTCGAGGCCACACTCTTGCCCAATGGACGGGGGATGACGCTAACCGGCCAACTGGGAGAAGTGATGCAGGAGTCGGCCCGCGCGGCGCAAAGCTACGTTTGGTCGCATGCCGAAGAGCTGGGGATCGCTCGCGATCTGTTTCGCAAATACGGCGTTCACATCCACGTCCCGTCGGGAGCGATTCCAAAAGACGGGCCTTCCGCGGGAGTGACGATGGCCACCGCGCTGGCATCGGTCTACACCAAATATCCCGTGCGCGTGGATACCGCGATGACTGGCGAAATCACTCTCACGGGATTGGTGCTGCCAGTTGGCGGCATCAAAGAGAAAGTCCTGGCCGCGCGGCGCGTCGGAATCAAGCGAGTGATTCTGCCTCTGGAAAACAAAAAGGACCTCACCGAACTGCCCGAGCCCGTGGCCAAAGAAATGGAATTTATTTTTGCCGAGAAGATCGAAGACGTGCTGAACGCGGCCATTCCTCAGTTGGGCGAGCACTTTGCTCCTCGAAGAGCTTCGATGTGAGATAAGCTCGGCCCCACCGAAGTAGCTCAATCATTTCGACGTTTTGAGAATTCTCAAAACGTCGAGG
>VBKY01000042.1:30913-33317 GCA_005879255.1 Deltaproteobacteria bacterium | reverse complement strand
TATCGCGGATATAGCTGAGGCAGTGAACCGGGGTTCCCGTTGCATCCGTCACGACTGAAACGTTGATATAGACCCAGACAATGCCGCCGTTCTTTCGAAGGTAGCGCTTTTCGAGATCGAAGGATTTGATTTCGCCCCGAAGCAGCCGCAAGCGTTGGCTCAAGTTTAGGTCTATGTCGTCAGGGTAGGTTACCTCATTAAACCGGCGCCCCAGCAACTCTTGTTCCGTATAACCAAGGAGCTCACAGAGGGTCGGTGGGACCTTGAGCCAGCGGCCCTCCAGGTCCGTGTGTGTCACCATGACCAGCGAGAACTTTTCAGTCCGCGCCAAACGCTTTTCGCTCTCGCGCAACGCTTCCTCGGCTCGCTTGCGCTCAGTGATGTCCCGCGCAATTGAAGACAGCCCTACCATCTTTCCGCTCGTGTCTATGACCGGCGATACGGTGATCGAAACGTCAATACTTCTTCCGCTCTTGGTAATTCGGATGCCTTCAAAAGATCCGCGTTTAATCTTCTCAACGATTTGCGTCACGACATCGCCCCGATGTGATGGGATCAACATCGTAACCGGTTGGCCGACTGCCTCCTCGGAAGGATAGCCATAGAGCTTTTCCGCACCTCGGTTCCACGTCGTTATGACGGCGTCGAAGGTACAGCCAATAATGGCGTCGTTTGAAGACTCTAGGATGGCCGCCGCCTGAGCCCGAGTTTGCTCGGCGCGTCGTCTTTCCTCGAGAAGCGCGGCCAAAAAAAACAACGGCAGTGAGACGGCGATCAAGAACAGTTGGAGAAAAAAGACGTTTTGTTCCGGGGAGCTGCTGATAAACGGTCCGCGCCCGTGCACAGTCTCCCAAATCGACAGCAGTACCAAAATGAGCACGCACGTGCTCGATCCCAGGGGACCGAATCGCACCGCCGCCCACAAAAGAAACGGCAGCGGCATGTAAACCAACGCCGGCAACGCGCTTGGTCCCGAACTCTGCCAGGTGAATACGAGCGAGGCGACGCTTAATAGTCCCAATATTAGAGCACCCCCCTCGATGCTACGAAGCAACGATGCGCGCCGTAGGCTCGCAACGCCGTTTCTAATCCACAGGACGATAGCCGGCACCAACGTCAGCGCAGCCAGGACGTTGGCGGGAAAGCGCATTTTCCAGACCTCCCAAAAATCAACTTGTCGCCATTGGTTCAGCACCACGAAGCCGGCATCCAAAAACGATGTTACGAATGGAGAGAAGATAACCGCGAATGTGGTGAAAATTCCGACGTGATGGAAACTATCGAACTTGAGCGGACCGTGAATGAAATAGCGAACGCAGAATGCCCCGATCAGGGCCTCGGCGCTGTTGCTCATAAACCAGGAGAGGATCAGCGGTATCGGCACATCGGTTTGCAGTTGCACGGCGAAATGAGCGGGGAACACACCGAGCAGAATTGCACACCATCTCCTGGTTGGCGTGAGCAAGAGACCGGCTAGTAAAATCGCGTTGGGCGGCCAGAGAGTTGAGACCGCGTCGTCTGGAAACGTCAGCGCGAAGCCGATCAATGCGCCGACATAGTACGCGCCCCCAGCGATCAGACCAAGGACTAGCAGACGAACCGGCGAATTCTCGTCACGGTTGGTCTCGCCTAGCGGTTCATATATTTGCGCGACATCGGGCTCTAGCATTCTTTATCTCCGATTTGGAAAACATGATTCAAGATAGGATGCTATCGCGCCGGGTGTATGACTGACGCCCGTTTTAATACGGACCGTTTTATTGTGCAACAATTCTGGTAAGGCTACTTTTTAGGAATTCAGCTAGTGCCGATCGGTACGAGCAGGCGTCGAACCGTGGCGATTAGAGCCGTTGGGTTGGCTTATGCATAAATTCGGCGGCGTCGCCTGAAATGATTTTCCTGCATCCTGGGACACATAAGCGGATATGAGAAGTATCGGCGTTTGTCGCCATCTAGAGCGAATCTGAGCGACTAGATGAAACGCGGTGAGTTTCGGCATGACCAAATCTGTAATTACCAGGTCGAAGTGTCGATTGTCGAGTAGCGTCAATGCCTCAGTCCCATCTCTCATCGCCGTAACTTCATGCCCCCGGGCTCGCAAAAGGACGACAAGTGAATTGCGGACTACGGCGTCGTTATCAACGATAAGAATCATCGCTTGCAAAAATTTACCGAGCAAACTTTGGGCTATAGGATTTAAGGGAGGGCCGCTCTGTGGGCGCCCGTTATTGCCGAATTCTACGAAATCTGAACATCCCATCGTCACAGCCATTGCAGCCGTAGATCCCGAACTTGGATGGACCGGGAACACGCCTAGGGAAGTAATTTAATGCTGCGGCCGCGCTAGATTCTCTAGCTTCTCGCGTTCGTCAATCAACTATCGCCGCGCATGATCATGCAAGCG
>VBKY01000042.1:0-30907 GCA_005879255.1 Deltaproteobacteria bacterium | reverse complement strand
TCATTTGGTTTGCACTTATGGCAGGATTCGCCCGCAGAGTTTTCAACTTGAAGCAACAAACGCAAGGCGTTCTTTTTGCGACTCGAGTCATTCCTATTTACCTGATAATTCGTCCGCTGGTACTGTGTAACCAATCTATCGCCTCCCGCATCTCGTAGAATACCCCGACCTCAAGTTTCATTTTCAAAAGGCCCTCGCCCAACATTGCTAGACCCCGATACTGCTCTCTCTTCGGTGAAGAGATGAACGCGATTTTGTTATTGTGAGGCCATCTCTTAGAGTCAAACCTGGCAAGAAATTCGGTGATGTCAGAGGGCAAAAACTGAAATATAGAATCTTGGAAATCAACAAGAACCTTGCAATCTAGAAGAGGACCAGTTGCATCTATTACTTTGTCGATAATCTGCTCGAATCCAGTGATATCCACGGCGCCACGTGTAATCATTATTATATAGTCTCCTCGATCAAGACCTCGAAGTACTTTGATCTGGTAATTCATAATCGATTGAAAAAAAAACGCTTCGATGAAACAATCGGAGGTCCCGCGAAAGTGGGCGTTTTCTGCGGAGTAAGACGCCCCGAAAAGTTCTCAAGATCCGACAGTCATCTATTGTCGTTTTCGAGCGAGACGGCGTTTACGTACGGGTGGTCCCACCAATGGCTGGGCCTTGAGCCATTCTTCAAGCTCGGATTCGAGCGCCCCAGGCATCGCGAACGGACTTACTCTACGCAGCGGTAGACCATGGTTTTTCGCCAAGCGCTTAATTGAATCTTCACTCAGTCCAAAAAGCCTTGCGATCTCAGGCAGCTGCAACCACCGATTTGTTCCCATATTTCGCGGCATAATCCTTTGTATTATATGCCAACTTTTTCCTTTCCCTCGATGTGACCCGAATTGGTCCCGAATAGGTCTATTAGCGGTGCGGATTTGGTCCCGGACATTTCACTTTACAAATTCTCAAATCAGGGTTCTGTTCCAACTACATAAGTCCTAACACCGCCTTTGTCTTGATAGTAAACGACAAGGCATTGACAGCTATCGCCGCTTGAGCCGTTCACGAGGACGTGGAGTTTCGCTAATCAGAGCCACTACTGCAGTTACGCAGGTTCCAACCAGAAGAATGGAAAAGTGACTTGGCCAACTTTGAAGACCCATCGCTTCTTCTTCTCGATGAGATGAGGCCATTCGGCCAACGCTTTCTGCTGCCGGCAAAATTAAGTCCCATTTCTTTAGACAATCACCGTGAAGTATTTCTGTCACGTCATTCGGCGAGACAGAATTGACAATTGGGGCATGGCGGAGCTAAAGAACACAACTAGCGGTCGGGGAGTTGTGTATATGAGACCGATGATCTCCGTAGCTGCTATGACCGGTTTGCTCGAAGCCATCACAGCGGCAGGAAAGGATCCTGATCAGATTCTACGTGCCCTCGGTTTGGATCGCTCTGTTCTCCGAAATCCGGAGGGATTCGTCGCCAGTTCCATTTTCACTCGGCTTCTCGAAGAGGCAAGCCGGCAAACGGGCGATGATTGCTTCGGACTACACTTCGGTGAACGCTTCGATCCTAAGAACATCGGATCCCGCTACGTCGTAATTAACTCGCCGACGATTTTAGCCGGCATCGAAAACGGGGCTCGTTATCTCAAAGTGCACAATCAGGCAGCCGCCACATCTTTTGATATCGAAGGACAGTGGGTGTATCTACGTCATCGGGTAACCGACTCGGGTGTCGATTCGGCGCGACAACATAACGAATATAGTATGGCCGTCATTCTAAACACGGTTCGCTTGATGGTGGGAAGCGAGTGGAGACCGCAGGAGGTTCAGTTCGCGCATCAGACTCCGGCGCAAACTACCGAGCATAATAGGATTTTTGGCGTGCCGGTGCTGTTCGGCCGTGCGACTAACGCGCTTGTTGTCGAGCACGAGTTCATTGAACGGCAAGTACCGGCCGCGGACCCGCGGCTTTGTCGGATTCTGCAGCGATATCTGGAGCACGTGCTGGCTGATATGCCGCCGGAAGACAAGGTGGTCGCTTCGGTAAGAAAAGCCATCGCGGAAACGATGCGCGAACGAGATCCAACTATCGCTCGGGTTGCAAAAAAAATGGGACTGAGCCCGCGAACGTTGGAGCGGCGCCTGAAGGAACGCGGTACTCGATTTAAACAATTGATCGACGATACTCGGCGGCGGTTTGCAATCAACTATCTCAAAGACAACGGCAACACACTTACACAGATTGCCTTTCTATTAGGCTACTCCGAAGTCAGCGCGTTTAATCACGCGTTCAAACGCTGGACCGGTTCGAGTCCTTTGAAATATCGGCAAACCAGATTGTAAGCCGGTGATTGTGGATACGGTTCGCGCTTGATGCCCGGAACGCAGTGAGCGGTCCGATCAGCGTGAGCCGCTCAAAATAGGAAAGTCACAATTTCCGAATCGAACACGATCCCTTGTGATGATGCTGTGTTGTTAAGATTTTGGGAAGATCCCTCTTTTGAACGAACTCGACAGGTTTATCCTGCTTTGTAACCGATCTATTTACTTGGCGGTCGATGTTCTTAACCTTACCGCCAGCGAGTTCCTTCTGCCGGGCGAGCACTTTGTCCTTTGTCGGTTCCAGAACGCAATCTAACCGCCTCAATACGGTCAACGGTAACATTACATCTTTGTACTGATTCGGTCGGTACGACCCACGGATGAGGTCCGCCACGGACCAGATAAAATTCGCCTTTTCGCTAAAGTTGTTCACTTCGCCTTTGTTCTCCAATTAATTTTGAAACCGTCCCGAAGGTAGTGCGATAAGAACGACAGATTGGCGGGGTCACGACCAACATTCGCTGAATCAGCCCTCGGACTTTAGGCTCCGTGTCAAAAATCGATGTATTCTAGGGCAAATTGGCCCCTCCTGACAAGCATAATACGAACTCCCGCTCTTCTCAGCGGGTTACGGTAGTGCAGCAACTAGCGTAAAGGAACAAAGATGGACGCAATAAAGGCAAGACGGCTTCACCGACTGTTATAAGGAGGCGGTAGACCGACAGCAGCGGTCAAATAACGGCCGCTATTTTTTCTTAGGAGGATTGGTTTTATATTGCCAAGTATCTGGGCGGAAAGTTAAATTTTTAAGCGCCGTCCATAGAGGTTTAGCGCGTAGCCTCGAATTTCCCATTTTGACGAAAGAAAACTTATGAATTTTTTTACTAAGAAAGTTTCACTGATCTGGATAATTTTGGTGCCCATAGTGACATTTATTCTCGGACCGGGCTTCGTCTGGGAATTGAGGAAAACTAGCGTTGAAAGTGGACGGCTGACATTGGAGACAGCCCGCACGTCGCTTGAATTGCGAGAGAAAATGAACAAGATGATGTCGGAAATAATTGCAACTGATCCGAGATCCCCTCTATGGAAATTAGCCGTTGACAATTTAAACGCTACTGAAAAGGGTTTAGCTGGCATAGAAGGCCGACCGCCCATCACTTACGAATTCAAGCTACCCCATCCAGCAGGTGATCTAAAAGTTAGCTAAGGTTATTATTCGTGTGGCAAATCAAGCATTCTTCCTGACGGTTATTCAAGGCGTACTTTGACGCCGAGGCGCTGGCGGCTTAACGCCTGGTCGTTAGACAGCATGATCGAATCTAACCGACACGAGGATTCTAAATTCTCATGCCTTGCGACCAGCCTCTCGGAGAAATGAACGTGTTAGTGTACGAGTGAGCGCATTGAGCGGACATACGAGTGAGGTCAGCCTCGATGAGATCGAAGTCTTGTCTGACCGGATCATGGTCGCGTGCTCCTGGGGGATTTGGTGAATAGTTTTCCGGTCAGTAACCAACTCGGACCACTGGCGCCCCCAATCGCCAAACTACCGAATGCCTACGGTAGATACCGTGTCCGATACTCGCCGCAGACGTGGACGACTTCAATTGCAGCTCGAGTTCGCCAGTTCGAGACTTCTCCACGAAAACTCGGAACTCACGCCACCGTCTTTCCTGAGAATCCGATCTTTTTTCCATAGCCTCCCACCTCTTATAAGTTATAAACGGGGCAACCCGCCGTATTAAGCGGATAGGCCTTCACCAAGGTTTCCGTTAGCGTAAACGCGCCGATCTGGACCCCGGCTCCTAGCGTAATCTTGCCTGAAAAACATTCGCCAGAGGTTCTTGATGGCAGCGCGCGCTGGCTCAGGATTATCTTTTGCAGTCACCACTACTTGGGAACGTCTGCAAAGTCGGGGGAAGCATCGCTATTATTCGTGCGCTACGTACTTACGGCGGGGACGCGATGCGTGCAACGCGCCTCTGCTCAACAGGAAAAACTTGAGGAAGCGGTTCTGCCCAGATTCAAGAGCATATATTAAGCGAAGAAAATGTCCGCAAATATATCAGTCTGATCCTAGAACAGGCTCAGCAATCCAAGACCGCGCCAAGCGCCGATGAAACAGCCATCGAAATGGCTTTACCGGATGTTGAATCGAAGCTCAGGCGCTGGGAGGAAACACTGGAAGGAGGGCTTCTATCTCTTCAGGATTGCGCAGCTCGCATTAAAGAGCTTCGCCAACAGCGTGAAGCCCTTCTCAAGCGCAAGGTCGAATTGCACAAGAAAGCTCGGGCCGGCGCGAGAATTTTACCGATCCCGACTCGCCTAATGGACGAGTATGTTCGACAGATCCAGATGCGGCTACGAGCGAAAAAAATCGGCTATAAGAAGGAATTTCTCAGGGAAATTTTGAAGGAAGTGAGAGTCAAAGGTAATGCGGTCCGATTAACTTACAAATTGCCCATGACAGTGAGAACTCCGCCATCCGAAGGCGAAAACCCCCGGACGGGGGAGTTCTTTACACTGTATCAAATGGTGGAGCCGATGGGAGTCGAACCCACGGCCTCTAGAGTGCGATTCTAGCGCTCTCCCAACTGAGCTACGGCCCCATAGTCAGCGCGTTGCGGCTTTAAGATACTCCAGCACCTTATCTTTTAGGTCCGGCCTTTTCAACGCGTAGGCGACGGTGGCCCGGACAAAACCGAATTTGTCACCGATATCGTATCGATCGCCGAGAAACTCGCAGCCAAAGACCTTGCGTTCACGCACCAGCTGCGCCAAACCATCGGTGAGCTGAATCTCCCCGCCCTTGCCGGCAGGAAGATTTCGCAGGATCGAGAAAATCTCCGGGCGCAGCACGTAGCGGCCGATGATTGCCATCCTTGATGGTGCTTCCTCTGCCGACGGCTTTTCCACGGTCGCTTCGACTTGATAGAGCCGCTCTCTTATTACATTGCCTTTGATGACTCCATACTGGTGCACCTCCGTCGGAAGCACTTCCATGAGCGCCACCACGGACTCGTTGGTGTCGTGAAAAATTTCCAATAACTGGCGAATGCAAGGCACTTCACTGTCAATCAAATCATCGGCGAGCATGACGGCGAATGGCTCGTTGCCAACTAAATCGCGAGCGCAGAGAACTGCATGACCGAGTCCGAGAGGCTTTTTCTGACGAACCGAGACGACCTCAGTCATCTCAGCAATACCTCGCAGCATTTTGACCATTTCCGTCTGGCCGCGATCGGTGAGAACCTGTTCCAATTCGGGCGCGTCATCGAAATGATCCTCGATGCCGTCCTTGCCCCGGCCCGTCACGAAGATGATTTCTTCGATCCCCGCGTCCACCGCCTCTTGAACGACGTACTGAATCGACGGAATGTCGACGATCGGCAGAAGCTCCTTGGGGACAGTTTTAGTAGCAGGGAGAAAGCGTGTTCCGAGGCCCGCCACCGGTATGACCGCTTTTCTGAGCTTCATGAAGTCGCACCCTCAGGGATCAGACGATCCGCTTTGCCTTGCGTTCCTCGATCTCTTGGCTGGACTTACAGGCGATGCAAAGTGTCGTTACCGGACGCGCTTTAAGCCGTTCGATACCGATCTCCTCACCGCATTCTTCGCAGATCCCGTACTCACCGTCGCTTAGACGTTGCAACGCTTCGTGAATTTTAAAGATGAGCTTGCGTTCGCGGTCCCGGATACGCAGGATCGAGTTTCGGTTCGACTCCATGGAAGCTCGGTCCGTTGGGTCTGGAAAATTTTCATCTTCGTCCATGTTTTCGACAGTCTTGCCTGCTTCTAATCGCAACTCGCTGATGCGTTGGTTCAGGAGACTGCGAAAATATTCAACATCTTTATGGTTCAGAGAACACCTACTTCGCCTGCGCAAATTTAATGGCGTTCATTATAGGGGAAAGCTGATAAACATCAACCGCGAATCCGTTTCAAGCATCCCGGTAGCACTAATCTTCCCTGAATCACTCCGCGAAGGAAACAGGACGCGGATGCGCCAAAACAAAAACCTCCGTGCTCTTCGGTAACATGGAGCGGTTTAATGTCAGTTGAGACTGCGCAATCTTTTTGACCGGGTAATGCTCTTTGGCAAACGCCGCAAAAAGCTCGGCTTGCCGGGCTACGTCGTAGTGCATCGGGATGACGATCGGCGGCTTGACCTGATCGATCACTTTCATGATGTCTTCGAAACCGAGATTCGTCATGGCGTCGATGGGAACCATCATCACATCGACCCGCTGCAAGACCTTGACTTGTTCTGGCGTCAACAGGTGGCCGATGTTCCCTAAGTGCGCGAGACACAAGCTCCCCATCTCAAAAACGAAAATTGAGTTCGCGATCGCCCCCCAGCTTTGACTGCGCTGACTAGGAATGTTGACAATGGTGATGTCCTTGACTGAAGTTCGGATTGGGTTCCAGGTCTGCTTGAACGTGATGCCACGAAGAATCACCGGATTGCCCGTCACCGCGCCGGTGTTGTTATGGGTAAAATGATCATTGCTCACTGTCACTGCGTCGGCTTGAATTCCAGGCGTGACGTTGAAGTTTGGATCGGCGACGACTTTAGTTTCACTTCCTGAGTGAATCAGAAAACTCGAATGACCGTACCATTGCACAAAAAACGAACCGAGGGAGGGGCTCTTAACTCCGCCACCCCGTGCTTGAACCAATTGCCTTCCCTGATTGTACAACCAAACCAAAGAAGGATTACAAAACGCGTCGGCAATGCCACGCAGGGGCAAAAGGAAGGCTGCGCCGACCAAACCGACGAAACCACGCCGTCTCATTTTTCCTCCTTGATGATTAAAGCCGTGAAGCTGGAAACTACCGTGTCGGGCCAACGCCATGCGTCTCTCGCCAGATTCGCCTTCATACAGGTTTGCTCGAGAAAGGTTTTCATGTCCCAACCATATTCCGTTGCGACCTGCGGTAAAAGCACTCCTCGCTTGCGCTCCAAAGCCACATGCAGCCCGTGAAGGCCGATTTCAAGAGCTAGCGGATCGTGGACTCGCATCAATGGTGACAGCACCGAAATGTCAATACGAATCTGCGCGAGCTCGTCAGCACCTACCCGCCTTACTCTGCGGTCACGTGTCGCGGCCGCTTCCGTCATCTCAGTCACCGTCTCACGCAACGACCCCGACGGCGTGCAGGTACCGATACAACCGCGGAGCTCCTCTTGATTGAAAAGAGTTACGAAAGCGCCATAGTTGATGTTTTCCAGGTAAGGATCATCGCCGCCGGCGTTTGGATAAGGACACCGACGTATGACGGCTTCAAGCGTTTGCCTGGAGATTTCGATCAGCCGTTTCTGCGATGCGGCCGGGATATGAACGTCGGCCATGATGACTTCTAACCCGGCCGAACTTTATCGCCCTCAATCGGGGATTACAAGAATCAAAGACCGGCTATGTCGTTCAAGAAGAGCAGTGCCTACAGGTACCGTAGAAGGCGAGCTGATGAGAAGTAATCTTGAATCCCGCGTGGGGAAGTCTAGCTGGCCTAATCTCGTTGTCCGTGTCGACCAGAACATCGAATACCCGGCCGCACCTTTCACAGATGAAATGCTGGTGGCGCTTGACGAGCGGATCGAAATGTTGCGCACGCCCCAGCATCAACACCTGGAG
The DNA here is from genome assembly GCA_005879255.1 of Deltaproteobacteria bacterium. Next base: position 22,948 of record VBKY01000042.1, on the reverse strand, counting down.
CTTTTCGTCAGCGACCAATTTTTGCAGATTGCGATAAACCGTTCCAAGGCTCACGTTGGGCAAACGTTCGCGCACTTTATCGTAAACCTGGTCCGCAGTCGGATGGGAATTGTCGCCTTTAATCGCATCCCAGACAACTTGCAGCTGTTTGGTATTTCTTGGCTTCTTATCCACCTTGGACATGGTTACGTCGTTAAATCCTCCATCAAAGATTGTCGCGTGTCAGGTTCAATGGGCGCACTCGCCTGGTAATTCGGATGATCGATGACCAGCTCCGCCTTTTCGCCTTTGACAAATGCCTGGAGCGTCGCCTCAGAAAACGGAAATTTCACGTACTGCACCGCGCTGATTTTGTCTTCCTTGCTGTGGCCCTCTTCAAAGCGCGCATGGATGGAACGGCTTCCGACCTTAAGGTAAACGGTCTCGTCGATGCCTAAAAATTTCAGCAACTCTTCGCGGAGATGGGTCTGATTCTCGATCTCTAAAAAGAGCGTAACGCTCAGTTCCCCGGTCGCCGGGATGAGTTCATTGTAGACCTCAATTTCCTCCCGAATCTTATCCAGGTCGGAGATTTTTTCCGCCCGCATCATCTCTTGGATTTGAAAGATGACCGTGTCTCGGTTCTCGAACACCAAAGTTACCTTGTCTCCCACAGAAACACGTCTGCGCCGTTTAAGCTCGATAACGCGCTGGCGCGACTTCTCGCGCACTTTTTCATAGGCGGCGTTGCCTACGATATCCTCTAATGCAATCTTGTTCATAAATTGCCGTCTTCCGCTAAACCGTGAGCCAGCCCGAGAACCGGCACCGGGTGGAGCGGTTTCTTTTGGGTCCCGCTTGAGTTCGCTTTCGACGTCCGACTGGTCCCAAAATGCTTTGCTTTCCGTGTCTAGACTCATGATGAGATCCAAGGTCAGGGATGGCAACCCATCCCTGACCTTGCAACAGATCAATCAGCTTGCCGCGTCCGCAGGCTCTCTGCCAGCAATCTTCTCCAAACCTTTGGAGAACCGGCCGGCATGAGATTTTTCGGCTTTGGCCAGAGTTTCGAACCACTCTGCCAATTCCGCGTATCCCTCATCGCGCGCTGTCCTGGCGAACCCGGGATACATCTCGGTATATTCGTAAGTCTCACCCTCAACAGCAGACTTCAGATTCTTCTCTGTGCTGCCGATGGGAACATCGGTAACGGGGTCGCCGACTTCTTTCAAAAAATCTAGATGGCCGAAGGCATGTCCCGTCTCAGCTTCGGAGGTGTCACGAAACAACCCTCCGACGTCCGGATAGCCTTCGATATCTGCCACCCTTGCGAAATAGAGATAACGCCGGTTAGCCTGGGATTCGCCCGCGAAGGCGTTCTTCAGGTTTCCATGGCTCTTAGAGCCTTTTAAACTTTTTGCCATAAGTTCTCCTTCTTTATCAGTAATGATTACTATTAATTATAACCGCGCCTGAATGTCAAGTGCCGCCGTTGCTTTTTTTGCTGCAGAATATTTGATATTTTTTTGTTAATTGTAGTTCCCATTCTGACGTGCGTGAGAAAATCTGTTACAACCTCAACGAAGCGCTCTCTAGCCGAAGCAGCGAGTCTGACGGCCGCGCGGACAATCAACCGATGAGCCAACGAATGCGGCTGATACTGACCTCGAAACCTTCGCGCGCACCGTCTAAGTATACTCCCGAAGGCAAAAAACTAGAGGGAACCGGACATGATTTCCATCGATGAATTTCGCAAAATTGAGCTCAGAGTCGCGACGATCAGATCTGCGGAGCCGCATCCCAACGCGGACAAATTGATGGTTTTGCAAATCGACCTTGGCTCTGAGCAGCGGCAGATTTGCGCGGGTATCAGAAGTCATTACACGGCGGAAGAACTGGTGGGCAGGCAGATTGTCGTCGTTGCAAACCTGGAAACGGCGAAATTACGCGGGTTGGACAGTCAAGGAATGCTGCTGGCGGCGTCTGACGAAGGACGCGTCATCATGCTGACGCCGGAAAAGTCGGTGCAGGCAGGTTCAAAAGTGTCATGATAAGCTTGTTGCGAATTTCTTGGGACTAACAGATGGCTGAAATTCCACGAGGCCGCCCCACACTTTGTTTCATCGATCACGAAGCCCTGCGCTGGAATTTGCGTCAAATCCGATCCAAGGTCGGCGCCGGAGTCAAAATTCTTTCCATGGTGAAAGCCAACGGCTACGGTCATGGCGCCGCGGCCGTTTCACAAACTCTCGCGTCTGTTGGCGGAGATGCTTTCGGTGTAGCAACCTTGGAGGAAGGCGCTGAACTCAGGCAGGCGGGGATTCACAAACCGATCCTCGTCTTGGCCGGCGCGTATGTAGAACAACTCGAACAATTCCTCACGCACGATTTGACTCCGGTGATCCATGAAATCGACGGCGCTCGCGCCTTCGAAGCTGCGGCGCAGCGCCGCGGTAAAAAACTGAACGTCCACCTAAAGATCGACAGCGGCATGGGCCGCTTAGGGGTTCCCGCTGCGGAACCGGACTCATGGATACCGGAGCTCAAAAAGTTCACGGCGCTTGATCTCGAAGGTGTTTTTTCCCATTTCTCGCACGCCGAGAGTGTCGAAGGCGATTACACGCGACAACAGCTCGACATGTTCGAGCGCATGATTCAACTTTTGCGCGCCGAAGGCTTGGCGCCGCGTTTGGTTCACTTCGCCAATAGCGCGGCGACGATTACGCTACCCGCGGCCTACTTCGATATGGTTCGACCGGGTATCATGCTGTACGGCGTTTACCCTTCGCCGGCCATGGCGAGTTACATCACACTGAAACCGGTTCTCTCATGGAAAACGAAAATTCTCCAACTTAAAAAAGTGCCGACGGGCACCAGCATCAGCTACGGTCAGACCTTCATTACCAACCGGGAGAGTATGATCGCGACGCTTCCCATCGGCTACGCCGACGGTTATCAACGGCTACTGTCCAATCGCGGCGAAGTTCTAGTCGGCGGTCGACGCGCTCCAGTGGTTGGAAGAGTCTGCATGGATTTGACTATGATCGATGTTACCGATATACGAAATGTTCAGCAGGGAGATGAGGTTGTTCTCCTCGGTCGTCAAGGCGACGCAGAAATCTCTGCCGACGAGATGGCCGTCTGGGCAAACACCATCTCGTACGAGATTCTCACCTCCATCGGCGCTCGAGTTCCCCGAATTCATTACAATCTCTAGGAGGATTACCGGCAGTGGGCAGGATTGAGCGAGCCCTGATCAGCGTTTCTGACAAGAAAGGCATCGTCGAATTTTCTCGGAATCTCTCGGTGTTAGGCATTGAGGTCGTTTCCACCGGCGGCACCGCGGCTTTACTGCGCGACAATAAGATACCGGTGAAGGAAGTTTCGGACCTCACAGGTTTTCCCGAAATGATGGATGGCCGTGTTAAAACGCTTCATCCGAAAATCCACGGCGGAATCCTCGCGCAACGAGATAACCCCGAACATGTCGCCAAGATGAAAGAGCACGGTATCGTGCCGATCGATCTCGTCGTCGTCAATCTCTATCCGTTCGAGGCAACGGTCGCGCGCGGCGCGACCTTCGAGGAAATCGTTGAAAATATCGATATCGGCGGACCGAGCATGGTTCGTGCCGCGGCAAAGAATCATGAACATGTCGGCGTCGTCGTCGATCCCGCAGACTACGATCCAATTCTTGCCGAAATGAAGGAAAACCGCTGCTCGCTCTCGCCGGCAACACGCTTTCGACTTTTCACCAAGGCTTTTCAGCATACATCGCGCTACGACGACGCCATCTCGAACTATTTTTCTTCTCTCGATGAACAAAAGAAACCGCAGCGCTGGGGGCAAACGGTCAATATTCAAGTCTCAAAGATTCAAGACATGCGTTACGGCGAAAACCCGCATCAAAGCGCCGCGTTTTACGGAACCAAAGGCGACACCGGCCCGTCGATCGCAGGCGCGAAACAGTTTCAGGGCAAGGAGTTATCCTTCAACAACATCTTAGACGCCGATGCGGCGCTCAGTACCGTGCTGGAATTCTCTGACATCGCCACTGTGGCGATCAAGCACAACAATCCGTGCGGCGTCGCGCTGTCGAAGAAGTCCCTTGCGGATTCCTTCCGCAAAGCCAAAGCTTGCGATCCAGTGTCAATTTTTGGCGGCGTCATCGCTTTTAATCGCCCGGTGGATGAGGAAACGGCAAAAGAGCTCAAAGAAATTTTCCTTGAAATCGTCATTGCTCCAAGCTTTACGGCGGAAGCGAAAGCCGTGCTTTCCTCTGCAAAAAGGCTGCTCAACATCCGCTTACTCGAACTTGACATGAGCCAACCTCAAAGCGGCGGCTACGACCTACGCCGTGTGCGAGGTGGCATGCTAATCCAAGACTGGGACGTTGGAACAGTGGACGTGCGCGAATGCAAAATCGTCACGGAAAGAAGACCGACGGAAGAAGAGTATCGAGCTCTCGATTTTGCATGGCGAGTTTGCCGCCACGTAAAATCCAATACCATCGTCTTTGCGTCACCAGATCAAGTTTTAGGCGTAGGCGCTGGCCAAATGAGCCGCATCGATTCGACGAAAATCGCGGTCATGCGCGCAGCCACCCATGGTTTGGACCTCAACGGCTCGGCAGTGGCATCCGACGCCTTCTATCCGTTCCGAGATGGCCTCGACGAAGCGGCCAACGCCGGTGCCAAGTCAATCATTCAACCTGGCGGATCGATTAAAGACGATGAAGTCATCGCGGCGGCAAACGAACATGGCATCGCAATGATCTTCACCGGCATGAGACACTTTAGACATTAGCCGAGGATAGAGGATTGAGAATCGAAAATCGCAATCCTCAATCTTCCACCATCGATATTCGTCGTCAGCGTTTCCAGAAGTAATGAAGGTTCTAGTCATCGGCAGCGGCGGGCGCGAGCACGCGCTGGTCTGGAAGATCGGTCAGAGCGCGAGCAAGCCGAAAATATACTGCGCGCCCGGAAGCGCGGCGATCGGCGAGCTTGCCGCGCCGGTGGCGATCAAACCGGAGCAAATCGAAAAGCTCGCCGATTTCGCAAGCAATGAAAAAATCGATCTCACCGTCGTCGGACCGGAACTGCCGCTGACCCTCGGCATCGCTGATCTTTTCGAATCACGCGGTTTAAGAATCTTCGGGCCTAACAAAGCGGCTGCCCAGCTTGAAGGCAGCAAGGCCTTCGCCAAAGAGATGCTTAAGCAAAACAATATCCCGACGGCTGCCTTCGGCACATTCACCGACGCGGCAGCGGCCAAACAGTATCTTTCACAGCAAAAACCGCCTTACGTGATCAAAGCCGATGGCCTAGCCGGCGGCAAGGGCGTTCTCATTTGCTCCGGCACCCGGGAAGCAGAACTCGCCATAGATGATATTCTGGTGCGCAAGGCCTTCGGCCTGGCCGGCGAGAAAGTCGTCATTGAAGAGTTTTTGGAAGGCGAGGAAGCATCCTTTATGGTGTTGACGGACGGCAGGCATATTCTGCCGCTGGCCTCGTCCCAAGATCACAAACGTGTTTTTGATAACGACCAGGGCCCGAATACCGGCGGTATGGGCGCCCATTCGCCAGCGCCGATAGTGACCCAAGCAATCCATGCGCGCATCCTAAGAGAAATTCTGGCTCCGCTAATGGCCGGATTGAAGAAAAGAGAAATTCGTTACCGCGGCGTGATCTACGTCGGGTTGATGATCACGAAAGAGGGTCCGAAGGTTTTGGAATTCAATGCGCGCTTCGGCGACCCCGAGTGCCAGCCGATCATGATGCGACTAAAGAGTGATCTCATTCCGTTGCTCGAAGCGACCATCGACGGCAAATTGAATGACATTCAACCGGAATGGTATGACGCAGCCGCCGTCTGCGTGGTCTTATGCGCCGCAGGCTATCCGGGTTCCTACGACAAGGGCAAAGAGATTCATGGGCTGGACAAATTGAGGAACTGGCAAGGGGGCTTTGTCTTTCATTCCGGCACCGCTAAACAAAATGGCCGTTGGTCAACGTCCGGAGGGCGCGTGCTCGGAGTGACGGCTCGCGGGCGCTCGATTACCGCGGCCGTGGAAGAGGCATATCGCGCGGTCGGGGAAATTTCCTGGGAGGGCATGCACTACCGCAAAGACATTGCTTATAGAGCATTGACCAATCTCTAGCGTCTCGCGTCTTTAGTTTTCCGCGCTCGACGCGATACTTTAAACTGAGCGCCCCGGGAGGAATTGAACGTGACTAAAATCCAACCCAAAATTGGCATTTTGATGGGCAGCGACTCTGATCTCGAAGTCATGCGCGAAGCTGAGAAGCGGCTCGATTCCTTCGCCATCGCCTACGAGACGCGCATCCTGTCGGCGCACCGCACCCCTGAAAAAGCCGCCGAGTATGCGGCCACCGCACAGCAACGCGGCTTGGAAGTGATTATCTGTGGCGCCGGCGCGGCGGCGCACTTGGCTGGCGCGATTGCCGCGAACACGACGCTTCCTGTCATCGGCGTTCCCATCGATTCATCGAGTCTCAGAGGCTTGGATGCGTTACTCGCGACGGTGCAAATGCCCGCGGGCATTCCGGTCGCTACGATGGCCATCGGCAAAGCCGGAGCTGCCAACGCGGGAATATTCGCCGCGCAGATTGTCGCGCGCAAGGATGCCGAGGTCTCGGCAAAGTTGGCGCAGTCTAAAAAGGAGATGGCCTCGGGTGTCGAAGAACGAGACCGCAAGCTTCAAAGTGAGAGAAACAAGAGTTGACAATTTCACCGCGGCGGTCGCAGCCCTGCAACGTGGCGAGGTGATCGTCTATCCAACCGAAACTCTTTACGGCTTGGGCGCCGACGCGCTCGATTGCGCCGCAGTTGAAAAAGTCTTTCAACTCAAAGGCCGCGATCCTAACAATCCGATTCCCGTGCTCGTCGCCGAGCGCAATATGCTGAACGCTTTGGTCACCGAAGTCTCACCTCTCGCCGAGAAATTAATCGCGCGCTTCTGGCCGGGTCCTTTAACGATCGTTCTCCCCGCGCGCAAAGATATCCCCGCGCCGCTCGTGAATTCCACCGGCGGCGTCGGCGTGCGGATTTCCAGCCAAATAATCGCCACCGAGCTCGTTAGAACGCTTGGGCGACCTTTAACGGCAACCAGCGCCAATCCGTCGGGAAAGGCGCCGTCTCGAACCATGCGGAAAGCAAAAAGCTACTTCGCCAATGCGATAGAAATCTTTCTCGATGCCGGAGAACTGACTTCGAAAACCGGTTCGACCGTGATCGAATTTCACGGCGAGAAAATCAAAATCATTCGCGACGGCGACATCAAACAAGCCGAGCTGCAAGCAATTGTCGGGGAGGACGTTATATGAAGCGACGTACAGCAATTTTACTTGTGCTCGCCGTTGCTTTTTTGACGGCTTACGGTTGCGACTCGAAGACCGAGTCCGTAACCAAGGGAAGAGAAGCCGTCAAAGAGGTGGTCACTCAGCCGTTTAATACGCTTGAGAGCGCAAAAGAATCGCTCAATAAGAGCGAGGACAAGACAAAAGGGGCAATCGAAGAATTTGACAAGGAAAGCAAACAACCTTGAAGCCATCTCTCAAACGCAAGTGTCCCAATCACGGACGAGAATTTGATTTCACGATCCGTTCGATTTCTCTGCCGTCTTCACCGTCGTAATAATTGACGTTCTTATCCCGCACGTAGAGCGCGCGAAATCCTACCTTCGCCCCTACTGCCGCGGTGGCATAAGCGCCGACTTTGTTCGAATCGGGATACTCCGAGAGGTCGGGATATTCCATGGTGCTGACGACGAGATACTGAAGTTCGGCGGCGCCGGTATTAATCAGCTGATGGGGATAATCCGAACCCGGCGGACAAGCGACCACGGTCCCGGCCGAAACAGCAATCTCCTCCTTACCGAATCTCAATATACCTTCACCGCGGATGATGTAAATCATCTCCTCATTCCCGGTATGTGTGTGATACGGAAAGGCGGCCTTGCCCGGCGGGACGGTGAAGAAGCTGTAGCCCAATCGTTGTGCGCCGATTCGCATGCCAACCCGCTGGCGCCGCCCCCCGAACGGCGAACCCTCGGGCGCATTGATCGTGTCGACCGGAACCTCGGAGAGCTGGATGATGTGCTCGTGCTTTGCCATAACGACTCCTTGTTAGCTTACGAGTAAAACTCTACCCTTAGACGCTTTCTTTGTGCTATCAAAACGAATAAATGCTTCTTCTTTCGGAAAAACAAGTTCAAGACCTCATCGACATCGACGAGTTGATCGCCACTTTAGAGCAGGCTCATATCCAGTGCTCCACTGGCAGAGCAGTGATGCCGGTGCGGTTAGTCGTCCCCCTTCCGCAGATTCATGGTCGCATTACCAGCATGCCCGGCTTTTTGAATGACGATAATGCCTTGGGCATGAAGGTCATCACTTATTTTCAAGACAATCCAAAGCGCGGGTTGCCGGCAATTCTCGCCACGATCATGCTCTTTAGCGTTGAGACCGGCAAAATGATCGCAGTAATGGACGGCAGCTACATCACCGCCATCCGCACCGCTTGCGCTTCGGCCATGGCGACCAGAGCTTTGGCGAATCGCGAAACTCCAGTGCTCGGAATTCTCGGCGCCGGTGTGCAAGCGCGCGCCCACATTCAGGCGCTATCTCGCGTGAGAAAGCTTCAACAAATCAAGATTTACAGCCCGTCCGGCATTAGCGCGACGAAAATCAGAAAGGATATGGAGTCGGACGTCGGATTCGGCGTCAAGGTCGCGGCCAGCGCCGAGGATGCCGTCAAGCATTCGGACATCGTCGTCACTGTCACCACGGCCAAAGAGCCGATTCTCAAGTCGGAATGGCTCAATGCGGGTGTTCACATAAACGCCGTGGGCTCGCACCGTCCGGATCTACGTGAAGTCGACGGCGCGACATTGGCGCGCGCGAAAGTCGTCGTCGATTCGCGCTAGGCCATCATGACCGAATGCGGCGACATTCTGTTGGCGCTTAAAGAGAAAAGCATCCCTGAGGACGTGATTCATGCTGAGATCGGCGAAGTCCTTGCCGGAATGAAATCGGGGAGAGAGAGCGCAGGTGAAATTACACTCTACAAGTCGGTGGGCATCGCGATTCAGGATGTCGCGACTGCCAACTTAGTTTATCATAGAGCATTAGATCGAAAAGTCGGCACTCAAGTTGAAATTTAAGCATCGCAAAACATGCTTTGTGCGATATCTCGAGTTTAGTGCCTCACGTTAACCCGAGACTCAAACAGATACTAGAACAAGATTATGACCTGGGATCTCACAAGCTATTTTCCGGCATTCAACGGCCCAGAGATGCTTCGATTCAAAGAAGCCATTCGCAACGACATTGCCGCGCTCCAGCAAGCCGCAGCGAACCTGCTGGCGCTCAACGCTGAATCCATGTCGGCGTGGGAAGATGTCTTGTTGCGCCACGAGGATCTTTTGCGGCGCATGTCGCATTTGGGTTCTTACGTCGGTTGTCTTGCTTCCTCCGACGCGCGTAATGAAGCCTACCTGAAAGAAGAAGCCGAGCTCACCCGCACGCGTGCCGAGCTTGCCAAAGTGCGCATCGAGCTTTTGCGGGCCTTCAAAGAAAGCGGCGACGAAGTTTATTTCGAGTTGGTCGCAAAAGCGTCCCTCGCCGGCGCGCAGAACTATTTGAATCGGCTGCGCGAAGAGGCTCGGCGCGCCATGGCCTCTGAGAAAGAAGTGCTTGCCACCGACTTGGGCGTCGACGGCATTCAAGCTTGGGGGCGGCTCTACGATACCATTTCGTCAAAATTGGAATTTGACATGATTTTTCCCGACGGCCGGCGCGAGCGACTTCCCATCTCACAGCGCCATTCCTTGTTGGACAGTCCCGATCGCCGCGTGCGCAAAGCCGCCTTCGACGGCGGTAACGAGGCTTGGCATGCCATCGAAGATACCGCGGCAAGCGCGCTCAACGCCATCGCGGGCACAAGGCTCACGCTCAACCGCCATCGCGGGGTGGAGCACTTCCTTGATATCGCGTTATTTCAAGCCGCGATCACGCGGAAAACGCTCGACGCCATGTTCCAAGCGTTATTGGCTAATTTGGAGATCCCTCGGCGAGTCTTGAAGTTGAAAGCGCGGCAAATGGGGCAGCAGGCCGTAGCCTGGTTCGATCTAGGAGGGCCACTCGACATACCCGGGCAAGAGAAACTTTCTTGGGACAAAGCGACGGCGATGGTCAGTGACTCCTTCCTCCGCGCCTATCCTGCTTTAGGAGATTTCTTCCGGCAACAAGTTATCGCCAAGAACTGGATCGACTGGGAACCTCGTGCCGGCAAGCGGCCCGGGGGCTTCTGCACCAGTTCGATGTTGAGTAAGGAATCGCGGATCTTCATGACGTACAACGAGTCGATGGGCGACGTACTAACTCTGGCGCACGAATCAGGCCACGCCTACCACGGCCTTGTCATGCGCGACGTACGCCCCTATGCGCGCGGTTATCCGATGACGCTGGCGGAGACCGCGTCGACGTTTGGCGAAAATGTTCTAATGAACGGCATTCTCGACGATCCGAACGCAAGCGACGCGCAAAAGGCGCTTATCCTCGATGTTGAGCTCTGCCACAGCGCGATCTACCTCTTGGATATCCCGGTCCGTTATGAATTCGAGAAAGCTCTTTATGACGAGCGGGCAAAGGGGCCGTTGAGCGTCTCGCGCTTGAAAGAACTGATGATGGAAACGCAGCGTCGCGTACTCGGCGACGTCCTCGAGCCCGGCGGCGAAGATCCCTACTTCTGGGCGTCAAAACTACACTTCTACATCAGCGGTTTAACTTTTTATAATTTTCCCTACACTTTTGGTTACCTTTTAAGTCGCGGTCTTTACGGCATGTTCAAGAGCGAAGGCGCAAGTTTTTTATCGAAATACGAAGAATTTCTTCGGCTCGCCGGCAGCGATACCGCCGAGAACGTCGTCAAGCAGACAGTCGGACGTGATTTGGAAAATCCGGATTTCTGGAGCGGGGCGATTAGAAGTCTCGAGGAGCCGCTGAATCGTTTGCAGTCTATCCTGCCGAAGGCCATGCCCAGCAGCTGAGCGACTTCCTCCTCGTTTCTAGCTCGACTCGAAAATCGCAAAAACTAAAAATTCCTCTTACCTAATTCCCTCGATCAGCGCCGTCCGCAAAAGGTCGATGGCATTCAATGTCATGCGCGAGCGGTCGTAGGCGCCTCGGCCGGCGCTCATGCTTTCACGCCGAAGGAATGTTTTTCCGTCCGTGAGCGAGACATAGGTCTGTCCGCGCGCGAGATTCTGAATCTTGCTATCGGGATCGGCGATCGCGTGCAGCGCTAAGCCGAAGTCGGAGCGCGACTGCTCGCGCGCCGCCGAGGCGAGTTCGTCGGTCAGTGCCACCGGATCTTTCCGCAATGCGTCGACGTTTTTAACGTCGCGTGAATGCTCGAGCAACGCGCGCTTGGAAGCTTCGCTGTTACAGATAAAACCGGCCTGGAATTGTTCCCCGCTCGCGGTTTGCAGCCGCTCCGCCAACTGGCCGCAAGTCAGATCCTCGTACACTGCCACGGTCTTGTTCTGCTCGCGCAGCAACTTGCCGACGACATGCTCCATGGTTTCCTCGTCGGCGGCGAAAATCGCGTTGCCTAGCAATTCTCGCACCTCGGCTTCCACCGGCGCGATCATCTTCATCGCTTCGTCCCGATTGGCTGCCTTGGCAGCGATGCGTACATCGACCTGTCCCGGCAGCGCCAGCACGCCGACGGTGGGATTGCTCAAATTCGCGATCAAGTGACCGACCTTGTCATCGACCGCGCTTTCGCCAATGCCGACGATCTTGAGCATGCGATAGTGGATGACTTCCGCTAGATCGAACTTCTCCCGCAGATAGGGCTCGACTTCGTTTTCAAACAGCCATTTCATCTCCACCGGCACGCCCGGCAGCGAGTAAATCACAGCGCGCGGGTCTTCGACGATGAAACACGGGGCCGTACCGTTGGGATTCTTTATCGGGATCGCTCCTTCCGGCATGAAGGACTGTCGGATGTTATTCGGCGTCATCGGCCGGCCGCGCCGCTGAAAGTGTTCCTCGACCTGTTCCAACATCTGCCGATTCTGAATCAACTTTCGCCCGGTCACCTCCGCGACAATCTCGCGAGTCAGATCGTCTTGCGTCGGGCCCAATCCTCCGCTGGTAATGACGATGTCGGCCCGCTTCAATGCCCGGGAGATGACTTCTTTCATGCGCCCGGGATTGTCACCGACGACGGATTTGAAATATAAATTCACGCCCAGGGCCGTCAGCCGCTGCGCCATCCAGGCCGAATTCGTATCAACGATCTGTCCCAAGAGTAACTCGGATCCGATAGCAACAATCTCTGCAGTTGCCATAGACAACTTCACCTCGATTTAATTCAAATCTATACCCTAGTCTCGACGGGCGACACAAGATCAAATTCGCTGCCTGTATTCACTTGTTCGTTGGCTGCATCTTTGCGAGAATACGTCCATGATCATCTTGCTATCGAACGATGACGGGATTCACTCCGAAGGGCTGACGGCTTTGGAAGAAAGTGTTCGCCATGTCGGTGACATCTACACCGTGGCCCCCGATCGAGCGCAAAGCTCGATGAGCCACGCCCTCACGCTGCATCGCCCCCTGCGCGTGCATGAACTCGGTACGCGGCGACTGTCTGTGGATGGAACACCGGTGGATTGCGTAAAACTTGCCCTCACGGGCCTCTTGCCAGTGCGGCCTGAGCTGGTGATTTCAGGAATCAACAAAGGACCCAATCTCGGCGATGATATCATCTATTCCGGAACCGTTTCGGCTGCCATCGAAGGGGCTTTGCTGGGCATCCCCGCGATCGCGGTCTCGCTGGTGACTTTCAAGGATTTTGATTTTCGCGCCGCAGCGGAGTTTACCGCTACCCTGATTCAACGAATCGCCGAAAGGGATATCCCGCCGAAAACTCTTCTCAACGTGAACGTCCCGCCGATTCCCAAACGCGACCTGAAAGGGTGGCGCGTAACACGCATGGGCAAACGTCATTACAGCGAAAATATTGTCGAGAGAGTCGATCCACGCGGCGTCAAATATTACTGGATCGGCGGCGACGATCTTGGATTTTCCAACGACGACGGAACCGATTGCCAGACGGTTCATGAAGGATATATTTCCGTCACGCCTCTACAGGTGGATTTGACCGATTACAAGTTGTTACAAAACAACACCCTACCGAGCTTTTCGTGGCCCTGAAAATCGACGACCCGTTGATATCCATGAGCGCCAAAGACATCGGCACGGAGATCAGACTCGATAAATGGCTTTGGGCCGCTCGCTTTTTCAAAACTCGGCCGCTCGCTGCGGAAGCCATCACCGGCGGCAAAGTTAATGTCAACGGCAACCGGGCTAAACCTAGCCGAGTTGTCCGGGTTGACGAAACCGTTAGTATCCGTCGGGGTCCGTACGAATGGACCATCATCGTCAAGGACATCTCGCGTTCACGCGGACCAGCAGCTCAAGCACAAAGACTGTATGAGGAAACCGAAGAAAGCGCGCGCAAACGCGAAACCGCCATCGCCGAACTGAAACTCGAACGCCCGCTGGAATTCGACTCATCAGGCCGACCGGCGAAAAAGGATAGACGCGCGATTGCTAGATTTACCAAGAGAGGCTGGTGAAACCCCGAGGTTTCACGCTCCACAGCCTTGACGGAGCAAATCGGAGCCGGTAATGGACTACCACGCGATTTCTCGCGGGAGGCAAAATGACAAAAGAACTATCGTTCATAAGCCTTGCGGTTTTTATCGTAACACTGGCGGCAGCGCCACTTTTCGCGCAATCCACGCCGTACTTCCAAGGTAAAACGATCCTGCTAATACAAGGACGTGAGCCGGGCGGCACTGGTGCGCTACGCGTGCAAGCGGCGATTCCATTTATCAAAAAATACATTCCCGGCGAACCGATCATCGTTACCCAATTTATGCCCGGCGGAGGGGGCAGGAAAGCGACTAACTACATCTACCGTAACGCCAAGCCGGACGGTCTGATATTCGGCAACGTCGGTTCGGGGCTAGTTGCCAATGCCGTGTTGAGCTCGACTGGCGTCGAGTACGATATGGATAAGTTGATTTATCTTGGTGCGTCTAACAGCACGGCCCAATATGTTTTTGGCACGAACGCGAAGGTGGGGACGGATACTTTAGAAAAACTGCGCGCGCGCCCAGGCCTGCGCATCGGCGCTCAAACGGTTGGACATGACATCTATATCAATGGCAGACTGTTTTCCTGGTTGCTTGGTCTTAAGGATCCCAGGTTCGTAACAGGTTATTCCGGCCCTGAGATTGATCTAGCAATGGAGCGCGGCGAGGTAGACGGTCGCGCTAACATCCCGGACACAATCTTGCAAAGATCGCCGGAGCATGTCGAAAAGAAACTGATGAACTATCATGCGATCATTCAGATACCGAAAGAAGATCGCCATCCGCATCCAACATTCAATAAGTTACCGGAACTTGAATCTTTCGCCAGAGCCGACAGGGAACGAAAGATCATGGCGATGTTCCGCACATTTCGTTTAGTCGGGTCGCCCTATATTTTGCCTCCCGGGACGCCGACAGAAATTGTTAACATTTATCGCGACGCGATGCGCAAGACTTTCAAAGACCCGGCTTTTCTAAGAGAGTTCAAGAAGCTTTCCGCGGACGACGCTACGCCGCTGTTGCCGGAAGCGCAAGAGAAAGCGATCAAGGACATCCCACGCGAGTCCGAGGTCATCGCGCTTTTCAACAAACTTGCCGGCAGCGAGCCATTGCCGCTGCGCTAGTTGGGATTACGAGACCTGCATCGGCAAGTTATCGGACGGAGTATTGAGCGAAATGGTCGATGCGAAACTGATCACCACGGCTGGCGAGCTATCCGGCTACCGTGTTACCAGAAACCTAGGTGTGGTGCGCGGCATTGTCGTTCGTTCGCGCAGTATTGTCGGAAGTATCGGCGCTAGTTTGCAGACGCTGCTGGGCGGCAACATCACTCTTTACACTGAACTGTGCGAGAAAGCTCGGCAAGACGCGCATCGCCTGATGGTCGAGCACGCTTCTCAGCTCGGCGCCAATGCAATCATTGCCGTGCGCTACGACGCGACCGAAGTTGCCCCTGGCGTCACTGAGGTATTAGCCTATGGAACGGCCGTCTATGTGGAGGTTTTTCGTGACAGATAATATGGCGGTACGATTATGTTGGAGATTCAGCCAGACCCTGCAACACTATGCCTCGATCGGGAACGATAGTGAATAGATATTGCGCCGGGGTCAGCGCGGTACTCCGCATTTTTTCGATCGTCAATGTGCGAACAAAACGGCTATTGGCGAGCGCCATTTCGAGAACAATCGTCCCCGCAACGAGGTACTCTTCAATGCCCCGCACGTTTCTCTCCACGGAGTAGGTGGTCAGCAAATTTGTCGCGTTCGTATTCGCCTGGAGCCCATAGAACAGCATCCGCACCTGGTCGAGAACCCGCGATGTTGAGTCGCGGCTAAAAAGCAGTGGCCCGACCGGATCGATGACCACCCGTGAGGCTCCCATCCGCGCAATGTAGTTATTTAGATCGGCGACGACGCGCTGGACATCAACGTTTCTCCCTTGGCCATCGCTTACGCGCGTATTGAAATAAGCGGAAGCATCGAGAATCAGAAATTCCTTCGACTCGATAAAAGGGGTGAGGTCCCACCCTAACGAAGCGGCTTGCTCAATCACGTCGGCGGGTTTTTCGTCGATGGCGACGTACAGTCCTTTTTCCTTTTCCATGAGACCGTTCACCAAGAACTGTAAACCAAAAACGGTTTTCCCCGTTCCGGGCTCGCCAACGACGAGATAAGTTTTACCCGCTCTGAGCCCTCCCTCAATCAAAATGTCGAGTTCGGGAATTCCCGTCGGTATGCGTTTCCCGGCCATATCTGAAACTATTAGAAAAACTGTCCGCTCACAAGATCGCCGATCAATCACCGGTCGCTCGGCGCTCGCCTTTGCGCTTCGGTATTGACCCTCGTCGAGCGAAATTCTACTAGGATCGACTCTTGTGGAATCGGGTCGTCAACTGTCTGTTAGTGTTTCATCAAATGCGTGGCGACTTGATTAGCGGCGCGCCTTCCAGCGTCCACTTTTTTCTCGTAGCTCGGCCCTTGCCCGCTCGATATCCGCCGACATCCGTTCCTGCAGCTGTGTGAGCTGATGCTTCCCGCCATCGAGCAAACTATCCCTGGGTTCGGCGTGCTCCTGGCTCATCTCCCGTGTCCTGTGCGGTGCGATTTCCGTCTTCGAACTTGTTATGCCCAGACGGTCCTCCGGTTTCGCCCTGAGCGCATCGATATCGACGGGAAACACCGTACTATCTTTTATTCGATTCAAAGCCGATGCTTGGGTTGACGGCGTCGCTCCAGCCTGCGTCATTCTTTGAGCCAAGGTTTCAAGTTGCACTTTGATTTCTCTAAACTCCGCATCGCGGCGGTCGGCTACGAGCATTTTCTGTGCGAACTGGTTTTGAAGTTCTCGGAGCTTCACGGTTAGATTGTCTTCGACGCTCTGAATGACGGCATCCATCGATTGCCTTTCACTCAGTTCTGTCCGTAGTCCAGCGAGTTCAGTTCTGAACCCCGCCTGTACCTGGGTAGCCTGCTCGCTTTCGTTGACCATGAGCGCGTGGGTCCGATGGGCCATCGATTCGATTTCGGCGAAACGTTGCGTGAGTCGTTGCAAGTCCGTCTTGTACGCCGTGAATTGGGCCTCGTGGTTTTGGAGATTATTTTGTCCTTGCAGGAAGTAATCCCGAACTTCCCGGATTTTCGTCAACACCGTGTCTTCTAAGCTCTTTAAGACCGCCTCCGTGGCTTGTTGCTGCATTTGTTGTTGGTTTAATGCCGCCTTGATCGCGTTCAATTCCATACCGAGGTCCGTGGCCATTTGCTGCGTCGCTTGTTCGTTCTGCGCCATTCGGTGCGCGAGTGCGCTGGTTTCTGTCAAGAAGTGTTCGTTCTCGATTTTGATACTGCCAAAGGTTTCCAGCTTGTCCCGAATCTCATTGCCAAGTTCTTCGATTCTAGCGGTGACGCGCTCGTCAACGTCCCTGTTCCAACGCAATCGCTCGACATCAAGGTCGACGGCTGCAGCCGTCGCGGATGGCAAGGATTCCACTCGCTGTATGAGGCTTCGCACCTGGGTTTGGAGCCCGTGGACTTCGGCATCGACCCGAGGAAGGTTTTGCCCTAGCTGGTGGTGCAGGTCGTCGAGGCGTTTCTGAAATGTTTCTTCGAGGCGCTTAACGGTCAAGTCCAGTGATGGCTGATCTAACCTCGCCAACAGCTCGGTTTTGAGCGCAGCGCATTCGCTCGTCACGAGAGTAGCGACATGCTCTTGAGCGTGCTCGACGTCGCTGGCTGCTTGCATCTGAGCTTGCTGCGTAGCAAGCTCCGCCTGGGTAATGCGGTTCGTGATAGCGCCTAGCTCCCGTCTGATGCGTTCTAGTTCGTCCCTGGCGGTATCGAAGTTCTTGGACTTCGTACCGATCATTTGCTCGAGCTCTCCTATTTTTGCGCCGATGGTTGCTTCCAGCTTGTCAAATCGCGAGCGCTGCGTTTCCAATGAACTTTCCCGGTCACCCAGTTGCGAATGCAACCTCGCCATTTCCGACTTGACCAACTCGCGCATCTGCGTGGCTTGCTGGGAGACGGATTCGACCCCGTTCAGTCGCTCGGCAAAGCTCTGCATATGCGCTTTCAACTCATTCAGCTCCGGGACCTGCGCGTCGAAATTTGGGCCGGAGGTTAGCTGTTGCTGCAGCTGACGGATCTGGGAGAGCAAAGTATCCTCTAACCGTTTGAATTGCTCCGCCCGCTGCGCTTCGCTAGCCGCCAAAGCCTGCGCGAGGCCGAGATCAGCCGCGGCTCGCCCGACTAACCAGCCAAACAAAACATCCTTCCCGGCTCCGAGATTATTGGTATCGCTGCTAGACGCCTTTTCGTTCTCGCTGTCGGTCACGGGATCGCTCCTCGCCATCGGCAAATTTACCGAATCTAGGCCATGGGCTTAAGTTCAACCGCCCTGTAAAAGCCAAATGCATGCCACGGGCGCATATGAATAAATCCTAGTAAAAACCAAAGGGTAGATGAAATTTCACCGAGAGTAAAAGCGCTGCTTTGGCCATATTTGGACAAGTTAGGACTGAAAGCAGTCACCGACGGAAAAGTGAGCCCAGCACCCAAGAACGATAATTCACAGGTGGCAAAAAGCTCCTTGATGCATCGAATACCGTTGAGAATCAGGAGCGGCAGCGTGCAGTTCAATTAGCCGTCAATCCCATTCTCAAATTCTCATCTCTCGCTCCGCTTCCAATTCGACGACGTGCTCGACTCGCCTGCCATGAGCCACATCGTACCCGCCCCTGCTGCCAGGTATGGTTTGAAAACAAATTCGTCGTTTGTCGATGCTTCTATCGTGCCGTCGTCGGGTAAATTGTGAACCGTTTTATGCAGCGAGGCACAAAGCGCGGCCGTCCCCGTACACCTTTGTTCTTCAACGACGCCGTTTGTCCATCCTTTCATCTAAGATCTTCCCTTTTTTCCAATAGTTACGTTGATGGCAAATATCTTGCTCGTGTCATCTCCGCTTAGGGTTCTACCGCGCGTCATAGGACTAGACGACCGCCACGTTACGTATGGTCAGGATCCCAAGACACGTGAGAAAGAGGCAAATCGATGGCACCCAGAAAAATCTTGCTCGTGGATGATTCAGAGACCATCTTGCAAATGGAGCAGATGATCCTGGAGAAGAGCTCTTACGAGCTCGTAATGGCGCGGAATGGAGAAGAAGGCGTAGCTAAAGCCCTAGAAACGAGGCCCGATCTCATTTTGATGGACGTCGTCATGCCGAAAATGAATGGTTTTGAGGCCGTCAGGCATATCCGTGAGAACGTGCAAACCCGGGGCGTACCGATTGTCATGGTAACCAGCAAGGCGGAGGCGGAAAGCATGGAAACCGGCTACGAGAGCGGTTGTAGTGACTACATCATCAAACCGATTGATAGTCTCGAATTAGTAGCTAAGGTCAAAAACCTGCTCGGAGAGTGACAATTGTTTCGACTATCGAATTCAGCGGCAACAACTCCTGTGGCAAAACAATCCATCAACGGCGAATCGGCGACCGCGCCGTGCTCCGGTGACCGGTCAAAATTTTATTTGCACCCCGGCCAGCTCTTTGTTTCACCCGAGAGCTGCGCCGTGACCACGATTCTCGGATCGTGCGTGTCCGTATGTCTTTGGGACCCGTTGACGGAAATCGGCGGCATCAATCATTTTCTACTTCCCATGGACGTCGGCGACGATCAAGCGTCGTTGCGCTTTGGCAACCACGCCGTGCGTGAACTGATCGAAGAGATACTGGGGCTTGGTGCCGAGCAGATGCGCTTGCGCGCAAAGTTGTTCGGCGGCGCCTGCGTCTTGGAGGCATTTCGCAGCCGAGAAAATCACCTGGGCACGAAGAACGTGCAAATAGCCCGGGAGGTTTTGCAGGCCGCCGATATTCCCATCGTCGGGCATGATGTCGGCGGCGACCGGGGCCGGAAGTTGATTTTCCATACCGACAACGGCTCGGCGTGGATCAAGCAATTGTAGAAACCCAAATGGACATCGATTTCCAGGCAATACTGAAAACCTATGTGGCCGAATCGGAAGAACACCTGGTTCGGATGGAAGAGTCGCTGATCGGCCTCGAAACCTATCCCGAAGACCAGAAATTTCTCGAAGCGATCTTTCGTGGCGCGCACACGATCAAAGGCAATGCCGCGGGCCTGGGATTTCCCAAAGTTTCGGAATTCGCACACGCCTTCGAGGAGCTGCTCCAACAGCTACGCAACCGTGTCCTGCCCGTCACCAAAGAAACCATCACATTACTGCTGCGCTCGGTGGATGCGCTTCGGCAAATGATCCCTGACGCCATCGCTGGCGCGAAAGAGATCGGTCCGGAACATCAAGCGCTGCTGGCGCAGCTAATTAACAAAAACGCGGCCCCAGCCGAAAAGCAACGGCCTCCCACGCCACAGGATACTAAGCCGAGCCAACAGCCAGTCCGCCGGCGCCGCGAAGATTTCCATGCGTTGGTGGAGCGCGCCGATACTGTCCGAGTCGACATCCAAAAGCTCGACCGCATGCTCAACCTGGCCGGCGAGATCGCCGTGGCACACGGCCGGCTGCGTCAAGCGTTGGAAACTCCGACGCACCCAATCGATGAAGCATTGGAAGCGCATGGACAACTGGAGCGCCTTTCTTTGGATCTTCAAGAACAAATCATGAAAGCCCGCATGGTGCCGGTCGGGCCGATCTTCCGCCAGTACATCCGCACCGTGCGCGACGTCGCTCAGGCGAGCGGCAAAGTCGCTCGCTTGCAGATTGAGGGAGACGACGTTGAGATCGATTTAAGCATGGTGGAAAAGCTCAAGGATCCGCTCACGCATATGATCAGAAACGCCTTGGATCATGGCATAGAAGCGCCGGAGGTACGCCGCACCAAAGGGAAAGATCCTTGTGGGTCGATCACGCTCAAGGCACTTCATGACGGCGCCAGCATTGTCATTGAACTTATCGACGATGGCGCGGGCATAAATCGCAACCTAATCGCCGCGCGCGTGCGATCTATGGGAGTCGTTGCGGAGCCTGAGCAGCTCTCCGATCAGGAACTCTTCAACTTTATTTTCGAACCAGGCTTCTCCACTGCGGAAAAGATCACGGATTTATCTGGGCGCGGCGTCGGCATGGACGTCGTGCGGCGAAATATTGAGACTTTACGTGGCACGGTCGGCGTTGCCAGCCGCCCTGACAACGGCACGACGATTACCATCCGCTTGCCGTTGACTCTCGCAATTATCGAAGGTTTCGGGGTCGGCATCGGTGACGAGACCTATGTGCTACCGCTGCACGCCGTTCTCGAGTGTATCGAATTGCCCGCCGAAGAGCGCCACAACAACAGCAGCCGTGGGGTGATCAATCTGCGCGGCCACCCGCTACCGTACATTCGCCTGCGCGACTGGTTTGGGCTAACGAGCCCACGTCCGGCGCGCGAAAATATCGTCGTCATCGAAGTCGGTCGAGTCAAAGCCGGTCTTGCCGTAGACATGCTCTATGGTGCTCGCCAAACCGTTATAAAACCGCTGGGAAAACGTTTTCAGGAACTCTCCGCCATCGCCGGCTCCGCCATTCTCGGCAATGGTCGTGTGGCGTTGATTCTGGATGTTCCCGGACTGATGCGCGAAGTGATCCGAGCACACGGAGAGTTGGGCGGGTCGGAAAATGAATCCCAAGGATTTTTGACAGCCCGCAACGACGGTCCCACTCCGGTAAGATACCACTAAGGGAGAAACTGTTATGAACGAAGGGCACAATACCACGGATCAGACTCAGTACTTGACCTTTCACATAGCCGGCGAAGAGTACGCCGTCGGCATTCTACGCGTGAAGGAAATCATCACTTACGGTACTCTCACCACAGTTCCGCAAACGCCTCCATCCATCCGTGGCGTGATCAACTTACGCGGCAGCGTCGTGCCGGTTGTCGACCTCGCGGTGAAGTTCGGTCTTCCCACCAGTCCGGTGACTGACCGCACATGCATCGTCATTGTCGAATTAAACTTTGGGGCGGAACCAACCGTTATGGGGATAATGGCTGATTCCGTAAGTGAAGTCGTTGAATTATTTAGCGATGACATCCTACCCGCTCCACCCTTCGGCACGCACGTGAACACGGATTTTTTGCGAGGCATGGGCAAGGCAGGCGCCAAGTTTGTGCTTATCTTGGACATCGATAAGGTGCTTTCCGCCAGCGATATAATTAACCCCGTATCGCTGGGCGCCGCGCAGCCGGGCCTTGTTTCGGGAGCCGGCGGCTAAGAAGTCGCGCAGCGCATTATAGCGGTTGAAGCGGACGCGCGGCTCATGTTTTTCAGGAGATCCTTATGCTCAGAACAATGAGACATCTAAAGATGAGAGAAAAACTGGCGCTTCTCTGCGGCGTATTCACGGCCGGTTACATCACGTTCGGCGCGCTCGTGTATAGCGCGGCCCCCGCCACATCCTCCGATGCAGCGACACATACACTGCCATTGGCGCTTGGCGGCGTTATCATAGGAGCCGGAATATTTCTCGGTTTTTATCTGGCCTGGAACATCGCCCATCCTCTAGAAAGATTCACCGCCAAACTCCGAGATATCAATATCGGCAACTCCGGGCTCATTCGTTGGGATGAAGCCGGGGATCGCCGCGATGAGATCGGAGACATCGCCCGGTCCTTCAATCAATTTATCGAGACACTGAGCCAAATCATCGACCAGGTTCGATCAGTGACCGATGCCGTCTCTACGGCCTCTAACCAGGTGTCGTCTTCGGCAGAGTTGTTGTCGCGTGGTACGAGTGAGCAAGCTGCGTCCGTCCAACAAACCACGTCCAGTTTACAAGAGATGCACGCCTCCATCACACAAAACGCCGACAACAGCCGGCAGATGGAACACATGGCTCTCAAAGGCGCCAAAGAAATGGAGGAAAGCGGCAAAGCCGTCGCCGAGTCCGTCGATGCCATGAAAACCATCGCCGAGAAAATCTCTATCGTCGAAGATATCGCCTACCAGACCAACCTGCTCGCCCTCAACGCCGCCATTGAAGCGGCGAGAGCCGGAGAGCATGGCAAAGGGTTTGCCGTGGTCGCCACCGAAGTGAGAAAACTCGCCGAACGCAGCCAGACCGCCGCCCAGGAAATTAGCAGTGTGGCTTCATCCAGCGTGAGAGTGGCTGAGAGAGCCGGCCACATGCTCGGGGAATTGGTCCCGGCCATTAAAAGAACCGCGGAATTAGTCCAGGAGGTCGCCACTGCCTCCAGGGAACAGTCGGCTGGGGTTTCGCAAGTCAACCGGGCGATGAACCAAGTCGACCAAGTAACAC
>VBKY01000639.1:3082-3385 GCA_005879255.1 Deltaproteobacteria bacterium | reverse complement strand
TGCTGGACGAAAAATTCCGGGATTGGGAAACGAACCAGCAACCCTTCCCCCGATACCTCAAGTCATTGGCAGACGCGCAACCCCCTCAGGATCAGGCAAAGGGAAAAAAGATCTTGTTTCTGATCCCGCAGTACATAATGAACTCGAAGCAGTTTATCGAGTGCGATTTTGAGGACCACCTTCTTGAGACCGCCGCGAATGCCGGCGCAGACGTTGATGTGTTCTACACGGACCGATGCAGTTATCCGGATATCAATCTTGATCCCGAGGGATCAAAAGCGGAGCTTGAACTTCTGGCGGCCA
>VBKY01000639.1:209-3043 GCA_005879255.1 Deltaproteobacteria bacterium | reverse complement strand
CGAAAAGCTCAAAGCGAAATGCGGGTTCAAGGTAATCGTGTTTATTGGCGATGCGTGGGGCAGTCATTGGGTCCCGGCGGGAGATAAATGGGGCGAGGTGTGCGATCTCATTTTCCACTTTGCGCCGGAGACTCCGCTCGCCACGGAAGGGAAATATCCGGAAAAACTATTCTGGTCTGCTTATCCCGTAAACAAACGCAACTTTTTCCAGGATGCTGTCAAGAAATACGATATTTCCTTTGTGGGTACCTATTTTTCGGTATTGCGGCCGTTTTGGCTCACAATCGCACTCAAGATCGCAAAGGATTTGAATTTGATTCACAGACTGCTGCCGCACAAGCGTGCGGCGGGAGTGGCCCTTACGATGGAGGAATACGCGACCGTTTTGAGGCAAACGAAAATGGTACTGAATTTTTCAACCCGCCTGGGCCCCTTGAAGGCGATGACCGGGCGCACCTGGCAAGCTCTTACCGCGGGCACGGTGTTGCTTGAGGAGGAGAACTCCCTTATATCGGCTTATTTCGTCCCTTTCGTCCATTACATTCCCTTTTCAACGCAGAATGAGCTTGCCTATGCGATCGAGTTTTTCTCGCGCAACCCCCATAGCGCGCTAAAGGTCGGTAACGCCGCCAGCGCCTTTTGCAAAAGCCGGTATTCATCAGAAGCCATATGGTCGCGCTTAGTCGCGGCCGTTTATGCGCGCGGGTTACAAGATTAGCCACGGCAAATACCATATCATCAATTCCTATGCCGTTGGGCCTGAAGTATCATTCGCGTCCATGCAGCGCGGCAAACGTCGAGGAATCTCTGTCACCAACGTTTCCGGACCGGCTACCGCACTGGATTGTCAGGTCATTTGATGGATGAAACAGGGCGGGCTCAATCTATAGCACGATCCGGTTTGCCGCTCATCACCGTGGTGGTGTTTGTCCGCAATGCCCTTGCGACAATAGCGCATGCGCTCGACAGCGTGGTCGCGCAGACGCAACCGGGGGTGGAGTTGCTGGTGCTCGACGGCGGCTCGGTCGATGGCACGGTCGAGGTAATCAGGCGCTATGAGGATAAGATAGCGTTTTGGCGCAGTGCTCCAGACGGCGGCCCCACCGCCGCCATCAACGAAGGGGTCGCGCGGGCAGCGGGCGACGTAATCTGCCTGTTGCCTGCGGACGATTGGTTGGAGCCGGGTGCGTTGCAGACAGTGGCGGATGCGTTTGCCGCCGACCCCGACCTGGACGTGTTGTCATGCGGAACCAGGATCGTGCATTTTGAGCCGGACGGAACGATGTGCGAGGACACCCGATTCACCTCCCCGGATATCCTCGAGTTCAACATGCGCAACCTAGTGCGCTATCCGCTGACGTGCGGGCGCTTCATGCGCCGCCGCGTGTATCAGCGGATGGACGGCCACAGCAGCGACCACACGTTCGGCGATTTCGATTTTTTGGTTCGCGTGCGTCTCGCCGGCGTCAAATCGCGGGTACTGCCCAAGCTCACCTATACGTATCGGCGGCATTCCGGGTCCCGCACCTTCAGCGGCAATGCGGAAGTGGTGTTCGCCATGATGCGGCATAACATCACAATGGCATCAGACTATTTGTCCTCGGGGCGGCTCAGCTCCGCCGACCGCCGAGCGCTTCTCGGCCTGCACGGACGCTCGTCGGCGCGCTATGCATGGATGCTGTTGAGGCGCGGCGAAATTCGTGAGGCGCTCAAAACCGTGGTAGAGGCGATGCGCTGGAACTGGGCGTGGCTGGCCTTGGTGCCTGCGTGGATGATGTGCAGCCGGTTTGGCCGCATGCGCTTTGCGCGGATGGAGTGAATCTACAATGCTGACTTTCCATATCCGCTCCGCCGGGCAGCAGACGCTGCTGGATCCTGCCGAACTGTGGCGTTTTCGGCACCTGTTTCGCACCATCTTGTGGCGCACGCTCAGGGTACGCTACCAGCAAACTGTGATCGGCATGGCCTGGGCGCTGCTGCAGCCGTTGCTCCTCACGTTCGTGTTCACGATCATTTTCGGCCGGCTTTTGAGCATGCCCACCAACGGCCAGCCCTATCCCGTATTCGTGCTGAGCGGGCTGCTTGTGTGGCTGTTCGTCTCGCAGACGTTCACTTCGGCCAGCACCAGCATGGTGGCGAATCCACACCTGATTACGCGGATCTATTTCCCGCGGGTGATTCTGCTGATGGTCGCGATCACCGTCGGACTCGTCGACTTTCTGTGCGCGTTCGCATTGCTGATCCCGGTATTGATCTGGTACGGCCTCATGCCCTCCATCGGCGCGCTCGCGTTCATTCCCATGTTTATGCTCGCGATCATGACCATTTTCGGGCTGTCGTTGTGGTTGAGCGCGCTGTATGTGCCGTATCGGGACATCGGGCATCTCCTACCTTTCCTGGTGCAGCTATGGATGTTCCTGTCACCGGTGGTTTACCCGAGCAATCTGCTGCCGCATAAATACAGTTTCCTGTACGCGCTCAACCCCATCGTGGTGGTCATCGATACCAGCCGCTGGGCATTCGCCGGTGGTGCGCCTCCGCAGTGGTCGATGGTCGAAGTGTCGATAATCGTGGCACTGGTTTTCTGCGTCACCGGATTCTGGTTCTTCCGCCGAATGGAAGCAACCTTCGCCGACGTCCTTTAGCGGGGAGCCCGAAAATTGGCAGACATCGCAGTCAGCGTCAGCGACCTCGGCAAATGGTACGTAGTGAACGAAAACCGGTTTTACGGCAGTCTCTCCGATGTGCTCGGGCGGTGGATCAAGGCCCCATTCCAGCGTGCGCAAGATGTGCCTTACGCGGCGAGCGCGACGCCGAACGCGATCTGGGCCTTG
>VBKY01000639.1:0-200 GCA_005879255.1 Deltaproteobacteria bacterium | reverse complement strand
CGTGGAGGCCGGCAGCGTGATGGGAGTCATCGGCCGCAATGGCTCGGGCAAGAGCACGCTGCTCCGGATACTCGCGCGCATCACTACGCCTACCGAGGGCCACGCGACCCTGCACGGGCGCGTCGGGGCGTTGCTCGAAATTGGCACGGGATTTCATCCGGATCTGAGCGGGCGCGAGAACATCATGTTGAGCGGCACCA
>VBKY01000632.1 GCA_005879255.1 Deltaproteobacteria bacterium | reverse complement strand
GAAGACATTCCGTATTTAGCAAAATACACCGGCGAGGATCATCTACTCATCGGTTCCGACTATCCGCACAGTGACCCGTCGCGCGAAGATCAATTCGTCAACGCGATCACCGTGCGCGAGGATCTCGCCGCAGCTTAGACAAAGGATTCTCTATGACAACCCGAGAGCGTTTTATGCGCTATGAAGATTGGAGTGATGGAATAAAGGAGTATTGGAATGATGGGTTTAAGAACCAATGTTCTATTATTCCAACATTCCATTACTCCAGGGCGCCGCGCTCCGAGCAACTCCGTTGCGGACAGAGTCTATACTTCGCTGCTGCCGGCCATGAGTGAAAACGGTCTGGCGACGGAGAAGGGGCTCAAGGTCATGATCGACACGCTCGGAAGTGCGCTCGGCAAAAACGTCGATTTTCCGAGCGCTTGGTCGATTACACCCTGTTAAGGGAAGTGCAAAAAGAGCTGGGGATACAGTGACGGAGGGATGGTGCATGAGCAAGAGAAGGCAAGTGATTGCTTTACTTTCTCTTCTAATTGGCCTCGGGCATTTCCTCCTCATAAGTAGCCAGGCCCGGAGCGCAGAACAGGGGCAACGCGTCCGGATTGCTTACGCGAGCCGCAGCAGTTCGGCGATGCCGCTCTACATGGCGTTGCACAAAGGTTACTTCAAAGCCGAAGGGCTGGAGGTCGAGATCATTCAGATGAACCCGCGGCTGGGCGCGACCGCGGTGGTCAACGGTGATGTGTCCTTCGCGACGCCGTTCACCAGCACGTTTCGCGGCATTCTTCAGGGTCTCCCGATGAAACTGGTGTTTATCCATCTAAAGAAAGGCCCGTACTACGTCATGGTGCGGCCGGAAATCAAAGACGCGCAACAATTGAAAGGCAAAAAACTCGGCGTGGCGACGATCAAGGGGACCGATCAGCTGGTCGCAGAGGAAATGCTCCAAGCGAAGGGATTCAATCCGCTCCAGCTGCAGGCTGTCGCCATCGGGGACGGACCGGTGCGAATGCAAGCGCTGGTGAGCGGGGCAGTCGATGCGATCTGCGTTGCGCCGCCGCATGATTTTATGCTCAGAAAAATGGGTTATCCCGCGTTGGTGGGACCTCCCGAAGTCGGTCTACCTTCCGCCGGAATGCTCACCTCCGACCGTCTGATCAAGGAGAATCCTCAGGTCGTCAAGCGAACGCTAAAGGCATTGCTGCGTTCGCATCAATACATTTTGGAGAACAGACAAGACACGATCCAGACCTTAATCAAATGGCTGCCGCAGCCGATCGATATCGCCGAGCATTCCTACGACGGCGAGCTCAAAACTCTAAGCCGTGATGGCATCATGACCGACGGCGAAATCGAGACGATCATTGCGCGCGTCGGTGAGAAGAAACGCCCCCTCGACGAAGTCAGAGATTTTTCCTTCGCGCGCCAAGCGATGAAGGAATTGGAAACGGGAAAGTAGCACACTGGAGTAATGGAGTACTGGAGTATTGGAGTGGTGGGTTAATCGGATTTTCGAGTGACCCAATACTCCATCACTCCATCATTCCAACACTCCATTCTCCTAGTGCGTTCGATTGACGTCGTAAGGCTCGCCTAACTCAAATGCGCCGACGATTTGCGCGGCTATATCGTGCCGGCCATGCATCATGTGCAGATGCATATCGCGGTAGAAGCGCTCCAAAGGATATCTCTGAAATAGCGAGGTTGAACCGCAAACTTCGGCTGTGCTCCACATGATTTTCTCTAGCGTTTCTTTAGCCATCCACTTTGCCTCGTGTGCTGCAACCATGGCGCCATCGGGGTCTTGTCTAAACATTCGGACGGCACTGTAGAGAGTTAAACGCGAAGCATCGAGCATGCTTTTCAATTCGCCGAAACGGAGTTGGCGGTAGGGGTCCTTACCGCCAACTCTTTCGCGGACGTAGGCGACCGCCCAGTCGTACATGGCGCGCGCCGCGCCGAGATAATTCGCTGTAAAAGCAAAATTAATCTTGCCCATCCAGTCTTCGCCGAGAAATTGCCCTGGTTTGCCGAGCAGATTTTCTTCGGGGACGAAGCAATTTTCCAAGTAGAGCCAGGGGCTCACGCACGCGCGCATGCCGGTCGGGCGCCAGACGTCTGTGTCGATTTTCAAGCCCGGCGTGTCTCTGTGCATCATAAACATGATCGGCTTCGCATGCGAATCCGAGGCGACGCGGCCGATCCAAAGCCATTCCGCCAAACTCGCATTCGTCGCGTAGTGCTTGGTGCGGCTGATTAGATAGCCGTCTTTGACGCGCTTTGCCGTAGTCGGCGGGCTTCCGTAGGGCTCCGCGCCCGCGCCGGGGATCAAAGCGCCGCGCTCTATCGTCGGCTCGATCCAACGGTGGATTTGCTCGTCGTTGGCCATCGCGTCGATCATCATCAAAGCGTTGTTATGGACCTGAAAGCAGTGCGCCGTAGAGGGATTGCCGTAGGCGAGATGCTCATCGATGAGGAAAAATGAAAGGGGATCGTCGCCGTACAATCCATACCCGAGCCCGCCGCGCCTCTTATCAAGATTCGCCAGCAACCAGCCTTCACGAAAGAGATGCTCGATGTCTTCCACTGGCGCCTCATAACCTTGGTCGTGCTGCGCGGCCCGCGGTGCGATACGTTCTTGCACCAACCTGTTCACGCGTGCAATTAAGTGTTGCTG
>VBKY01000041.1:481-61693 GCA_005879255.1 Deltaproteobacteria bacterium | reverse complement strand
TATCGGTCGATCGCCGAGCAGCACCAGCCCCGCACAGCTGAAAAGAAAATGTCTAAAAGCAGTGGCATTTTTGTCACAAAGATGTCCGCGCTAGCGGTGGTCGACAACTTCGGCGCCGGAATGGCGGGCGCGCTTGTGCCGTACTGGTTCTTTCTCCGCTTCGGCGTCGAGCTGAAGTCCCTCGGCGTTATATTTTTTGCTTCTTATTTTCTGGCCGCATTGTCATTTCTGAGCGCACCCATCATCGCGCGCAGAATTGGTGTCGTCCGCACCATGGCCTTCTCCCACGGCTTAGCCTCACTGATCTGGCTCTGCCTACCGTTCGCCTCGGTTTTGACCATTGCTGCCGCACTGATCGTGATCCGATCTTTCTTCGCATACATGGATAACCCCTTGCGTGCCTCTTTCACCATGGCCATGGTCAAGTCCGACGAGCGCGGCTCAGCCGCTGGTGTCACCAGCTTGGCGCGCATCGTGCCGTTCGGCATCAGCCCGACCATTTCGACATATCTCATGCAAACCGTTTCGCTCACTCTTCCCTTGTTTATCGGCGGTGGGTTACAATTGATCAATGATGTGGCGTTTTACTTAATGTTTCGCCATGTCCGGCCGCCGGAAGAGCTGAAGGGTTCAAGCGTTTAAGAGTTCAAGGTTGAGAATGAAGCGCCCCACACAACCAACCGGCGCAGTTCCCTTGTTTCAAAGAATTGCCGAACAGCGGATTCTCGAAGCCCAGCGCAAAGGCGAATTCGACAACCTTCCCGGCAAGGGGAAGCCGCTCGAATTGGAAGATCTGAGTTGGGTGCCGGAAGAACTTCGCATCGGCTACCACGTGCTCAAGAACGCCCACGTCCTGCCGCCGGAAGCCGAATTGCTCAAAGACATCCACACGCTCGAAGACTTGCTCAAGCATGTCGAGGACGAAGGCGAACGCCGGGCCCTGGCCAAGAGCATTCAGTGGAAGATAACCCGGCTCGACATGCTCAAGCGACGCTCGATGGATCTGAATTCCGTCCGTAGCTACAGCCGCAAGCTGATCGCAAAAT
This sequence comes from Deltaproteobacteria bacterium, assembly GCA_005879255.1. The sequence continues at coordinate 60,647 of VBKY01000041.1, read as the reverse complement.
TCCACTTGAAGTGACCGGCCGGCCCGTTCTTGCCGCGGCGATTTCCGCTTTGCCTTGTCCTTTCTTCCATGGTAGAAATCCCCTACCTTTGAAATAGGGATAGTGGTTCAGTTACAGTGCGCTACGAATCTTTGGGTCGAGAAAGATTCCTCGCTTTGGCTCGGAATGACAACAAACTAATTGATCTGTCATCTCGAACGAAGTGAGAGATCTTGAGCCAACTGAACCACTACCGAAATAGCCGTTAACTCGCCACCTCTAAAAAGAAAGGAGCATTTTATGGCGGAAGAAAAATCTCCGATCAAAATCAAAAAAATCGGTCATGTGGTGTTAAGCGTTAGCGACATCGAGCGCAGCGCGAAGTTTTGGACCGAAGTCATGGGCTTCAAATTTTCCGACAAAAACGAGCACGGTATGGCTTTTTTTCGCAACGCCACGGATCACCACACCGTCGCGCTGATTCAGGCCAAGGAAAAGAACGATCTCCCCAAGCAGGGCCAAGTGGGCTTTGACCATATGGCCCTCGAGGTCGCCACCGTCTCGGAGCTCTTCAAGGTTCGCGACTTTCTCAAATCGAAGGGCGTAACGATCTTCTACGAAGGGCGCCGTGGCCCAGGCGGCAATCCCGGCCTCGAGTTCTACGATCCGGACGGTTACAAGATCGAGATCTATGCGTCTATGGATCAGATCGGCACCGACGGCAAAAGCCGACCGGCTAATGAGTGGAAGCGGGCAACCACGTTAGAAGAAGCGGTGCAGAATCCTCTGCCGGGCGCCGAGTACAATTAATTCCTTAGCGTAACAAGATCCGACCCGTAGGGGCGGGTTTGAAACCCGCCCCTACCAGATTTCCGCTTTCGCGGTTGCGCCAACCAATTTTCTTTGGCCGGAATATCTGACGCCCTCTTGGATATTCTATGATCTCCATCCGCCGCCTGCAAAAACGTTTTCACGTGAGCGACGGCGTCGTTGCCGCAATCAAATCGCTCGATTTAGAAATCGCCGAAGGCGAGCTATTCGTGATCGTCGGCGCCAGCGGCTCCGGTAAAACCACCCTGTTACGTTGCATCGCGGGACTGGAAACGCCGGACGGCGGCGAGATTCGTATTGCCGGCAAGATCGTTTCATCCGACGATCCACCGACGTGGATACCGCCGCAACAACGTAAGCTCGGCATGGTGTTTCAATCCTACGCCGTCTGGCCTCACCTCACCGTTAAGCAGAACATCGCTCTTCCTCTCGCCGAGGGTGCGCAGCGCATACCGAAAAGCGAAGTGGCCAATCGTGTTCGAGAAGCGCTGCGCTTGGTGCAATTAGAAGATTTAGCTGACCGACCGGCAACACTGCTCAGCGGCGGCCAACAACAGCGCGTTGCCTTGGCCCGCGCCGTGGCCGTAAACTCGCGCTTGCTTTTGATGGACGAGCCGCTCAGCAATCTGGACGCTCGCTTGCGCGAAGAAGTGCGCGGCAAGATCCGCGAACTAGCGAAACAGCTGGGTTCCACTTTGCTCTATGTCACTCATGATCAGATCGAAGCGATGGCTATCGCGGACAAGATTGCCCTCATGCAAGCGGGCGAGCTGCTGCAAGTCGGATCACCTTTTGAAATCTATCATGGCCCGAATTGCGCCGATGTCGCCGAATTTTTTGGCTCGGTCAATTGGCTGGAAGGAACGATCGTCGAACCCGGCGTGGCGGCATCACCGATCGGCAAGCTGAGCATCGAAAGGCGTTCTACCGTCGGCGAACAAGTGCTGCTTGGCTTTCGTCCGGAATGTCTCGAGTTTGCGGCCGTCAACGGCGAGATCAATTCCTTTGCCGGAAAAATCACCGCCAGCACTTTTCTCGGCGACCAGTTCACCTTCAGCGCCACTGTGAACGAGCGGCAGCTCTTGGGCAAGAATCGAACTGTACCGCGGCTTACCGATGGGGCGATTCAGTGTCGGGTCAACCCATCCGATATTATGGTATTTCCCGCTCATGAAATCGGTGCAAAAGTGCCGAGGAGGAACTTTCTATGACGATTGCCAGAATCGCCGCGGTGTTGGCTATCTTGGCGGGTGTGATGCCGCAGGCGCGTGCCGCCACCGTGGCGGAATTGATCGAGGGCGCAAAAAAGGAAGGTGTGCTGCGCGGCCAATGGGGACAAAACAGCTTCGGCGGCAGCGAGGGTTTCAAAGAGATCCTCGCCGGCATCAACAAGAAATATAAGCTCGACCTAAAAGGCCAGTTCACACCGGGACCGGACATGCAGGCGTTGATGCTGCGCATCATCCAGGAAGCCGCCGCCGGCCAACCGGCTAGCACCGATCTCTACTTGGGCAACGCCCAAGCCATGTTCGATGGATTAAACGCCAAGGCGCTCAAACCGATGAACTACAGCCAGCTCATTCAAGACAAACCAGCCACGGAAGGCAAATTTAATCCCATCTCACCGAATGGAACTCACGTTGCCGTCGCCACCGCTGTGGTCGGCATCGCGTACAACACCAGCCTGGTGAAAGGCAACGACATTCCCAAGCGCATGGAGGATGCTCTGAACCCCAAGTGGAAAGGCAAGATCGCCTCGACTCCCTACGCGGCCGGGCTGCGTGAGTTCGCCACACCTGATTTTCTCGGCCGGGAAAAGATGGTGGAATTTACCAAGAAGCTCTCCAAGCAGATCGGCGGTTTGAAATCGGAACGGATCACCAGCGGAGAATTTCTCATGCAGGTTTTTACCTGCGGCGGCAATGACGTCAACGTGTTGAAACGAACGGGAGCCCCACTCGGCCATACGGTCATCGAAGAAGGTACGGTATTGCACATGCGCTATGCGGGCGTACCGAGAAACTCCCGATCGCCCAATACCGCGGCGCTATTCATCAATTTCCTCATGAGCCCGGAGGGACAGGAGCTACTCTGGAAGCATGACGGATATGATCTGCATCTTTACCCAGGTTCGCAAACCAAGAGAGAGTTGGACGTCATCCGCGCTGCCAAAGGGAAGGTCATCATCAATTCGCCCGAATGGCTCGCTTCATTCAAGAATTATACGGAGATCCAGAAGGAGCTCGAGAGCATTCTTCGCCAGAAGTAATTCCGTGCGACCTCAGGGCGCGGAAAATCGCGTGCAGCTGAAGCCATGAGAGCAGCCGTGTTACGCTTACGCGGTGTCCTTGTCGGGTCAGGTCAAACCTCATCCGCGCTGCTGTCATTGGCTGCTGTGCCAATGGCGGTCATCCTCGTTCTCGTCATCGCCATGTTCTGGGTGAGCCTACAGAAGGGCGCGCTTGGCACGCCCGACGCGATTTATACCTTGGCGAATTACCGCGATGTCTTCAGCGATCCGTTCATCGTCGACGTCGCCGTCAATACGGCGATTTTTACCGTCACGGCGACGGTCGTCGCGCTGCTCTTCGGCCTCCCCATCGCATGGCTGGTCGAGAGAACGACACTTCCGGGAAAGACTTTGCTTTACGCGATCATGACGATGGGGTTACTGATTCCTGGAATCTACACGGCGATGGGCTGGACTCTGATCGCCCATGCGCGCATCGGCATCGTCAATCGTTGGCTTGTCGATCTCTTCAATCTTGACGACGCGCCGATTAATATCGCCACCCCAGTTGGGATGGGTTTCGTTCAAGGTTTAAGCCTGGCGGCTCTGGCGTTCATTTTAACCTCGCAGATGTTTCGCGCCATGAACCCGACGCTCGAGGAAGCTGCGCGCGTACACGGCATGGCTTATACGCGGATTATCCGGCGCATCACTTTGCCGCTCGCTCTTCCCGGAATTTTAGCGGCGGTGATCTATATCTTCACCATCGGTATCGCAACTTTCGACATCCCGGCGATCCTTGGTTTGGGCAACCGCGTCTACATGCTCAGCACGTTCATTTATCTCAAGGTTCATCCCCAGGGCGCCGGCTTGCCGGATTATGGTATCACCGGCGTGGTCGGCGCCTTTATGATCGTCGTCGCCGGGTTCTTGACACTTTGGTACAGCCAAATACTGCGCCAGGGTCATCGCTTTGAGGTGGTGACCGGCAAAGGCTACAAGCCGGCACTTCTTTCGCTGGGCAGTTGGTCAATAGTCGCATGGGCATTCATCGCGATTTACGCGCTGATCTCGAAGCTACTCCCTCTGCTCTTAATTGCCTATGCCGCGCTGACTCCTTATTTCGTTCCGCCCTCGCTGGAGATGATGCGCCGTCTCTCGCTGACGCATTTTCAGGGCATGGACTGGGAACTCGTCCTGCGAGGGTTAAAGAATACCGTCATTCTGGTCAGCGTAGTGCCCCTCGTCGTGGTGTTGCTCGCGTTCACTATTTCTTGGCTCATCGTTCGCTCGCGCAGCCGCTTGCGCTACGCGCTAGAATTCGGCGCGTTTCTCCCCCAAGCACTCCCAGAAGTCATATTGGCCGTCGGCGCGTTGCTGCTGTCACTGTTCGTTGTCGGAACTAGCATTCCGCTTTACGGCTCGGTCTGGCTAATCGCTGTTGTATACATCGTCGCCCGTCTCGCCTTCGCCACGCGCGCCCTAAACGGCTCGCTGCTACAAATCCATCGCGAGCTCGAAGAGGCGGCCTTTGTCGCGGGCTTGTCCACCACGCGGACCGCGTGGCGCGTTTTATTCCCGCTGATCCGCCCGACCCTTTTCTCCGTGTGGATTTGGACCGCGCTGCTGGTTTACCGCGAGCTTACCGCCGCCGTCTTCCTCGCCGTGCACGACAACATCACCTTGCCGGCCGTGATCTGGAGCTATTGGTACGGCGGCAGTATCAACAAAGCCTCGGCTGTCACGATTCTAATGACGCTAGTGCTCGCTCCGCTCATTTTCGTTGCCTGGTGGTATGGCCGGAAAAGCCAGGTGTCGGTCAACTAATCCGCGCCTCCCGGACACAAACTGAAAGCTGGACCTAGACGATGAACATGGAAAATCTTCTGAGAATTATTCAGCGGCGGCGCAGTGTCAGAGTTTATAAAAGCGGCAAGGTTTCAAACAAGCAATTGGCAACCATCCTCGAAGCCGCGCGATGGGCGCCGTCCGGAGCCAACACGCAGCCGTGGGAATTTGTCGTCACGCGCAACCGCAAAAAAATGAAACGCGTCCGGGAAATCTATTCTAACGAATGGGAACAACGGAAGCTCGAAGATCCGGTTCATTACAAAGGACTAAAGAAAGATTACGTCGGCGACGTCAGCGTGCTGGTGCTCGTCTGCGGTGACGCGCGCACCAAACAGGTCTATTTGACCACGCGCCAGGCAACCGATCGCGAAAAGCTCTTTCAAGCGAGCATCGCCAATGCTGTACAGCAAATGATGCTCGCAGCGGCGAGCATGAATCTCGGCACGGTTTGGGTGTCGGTTCGCGAAGAAGTGGAGCCGGAGCTTAGAGAACTCTTTCAGGTGCCCGAGGCCCTGCGGCTTCTCTGGGTGGTGCCGATTGGTCACGCGCGCAGTTGGCCCAGAGCGAAGCCCAGGCGGTCAATTACTGCCTTCACTCATTTCGAAGTCTACGATCACAAGAAGTTACGACGGGATTCCGACATCCATGCCTGGCCGAAGAGTTAACTCAAGCCCGAAGCCTTCGGTTTGGTCATTCCGAGGCGAAGCCGAGGAATCTTGATCGGACAGTGGAGTTGGCGAGGTTCCACAATTTCCGCGGGGAAATACTAATATTACGCCTCGGAAATTTCGTATTTCTCGTGATGCAGTTCCTGGCTGGCCTTAATGATGATGCGGTGGTTTATCTCGCGTTCGAGGTTTTCCAAGCTGTGGTTTCTCTCGTCGTAGAGAAAATTCGCGATATCGGGATGGAGCCGCACCACGATGTTCTTACCATTTTGAATCTGCGCTTGTTGGCGCTTGATCGCGCGTAGAATGTCGTAAGCAAGGGTTGCCGCGGATTTAATGCGACCGCGCCCATCGCAATGGGGGCAAGGTCGCAGCAGTTGATTCTCCAAGCTCTCCCGCGTGCGCTGACGGGTCATTTCAACCAGTCCCAGCTCGGAAATTTTTAAAATATTCGTGCGCGCCTTGTCTTTCTTCAGTGCCTCTTTCAGCGCGTCGTATACCTTCTTGCGGTTGGCCTCTTTTTCCATATCGATGAAGTCGATAATAATAATCCCGCCGGCGTTTCTCAGGCGGAGTTGGCGGACCACTTCCTGGGCCGCTTCCAGATTGGTCCTGAGAATCGTCTCTTCCTGGTTGCGCTTGCCGACGAACCGGCCCGTGTTGACGTCCACAGCCGTCAACGCTTCAGTTCGTTCGATGATGATAGAGCCGCCGGAGCGCAGCCACACCCGCCGTTCCAATGCCTTAGCAATCTTTTCTTCGATGCCCTGCTGCTCAAAGAGCGGTTCCTTTTCCGTGTAAAGCACGACTTTCGGTTTCAGACGCGGCATGAACTGGCGAACGAAGTCGACGATGCGCCGGTGATCTTTGGGCGAATCGATGACCACCCGTTCCGTGTCGGCGCTGAAGAAATCACGGATCGAGCGCGCAATGAGATCGAGATCCTGATGGATCAGTGACGGCGCCGTCGCGCTTCGCGCCCTTTGTTGAATTCGCCTCCACAGCCGGGTGAGGAAACTCAGATCTCTTTGAATTTCTCGCTTGCTCCTCCCCTCGCAGGCAGTGCGTAAAATGAATCCCCCCTCGTTGGTCCCCAACGACTGAGCGATTTCTCTAAGCCGCTTGCGCTCCTCCTCGCTATCGATCCGGCGAGAGATACCGATATGTCTCGTGCCGGGCATAAAAACCATGTACCGACCCGGGAGGGATATATGAGAAGTTACCCTGGCGCCCTTGGTACCCAACGGGTCCTTGGCCACTTGAACGAGGATCTCTTCGCCGCGGGAGATCTGTTTTTCCAGGGGCAATCGGCGACCCGGCGGCGGTTTCGGGGCTTCTTCGAATTCAACCTCGTCCGAGCTGCCGAGTGGCACATCGTCCGGTTCGGTGGAAAAATCCGAGGCGTGGAGAAAACCCGCCTTTTCCATGCCGATATCGACAAAGGCAGCCTGCATACCGGGCAGAACGCGGGCTACTTTTCCTTTGTAAATGTTTCCCGCGACACCCATTTCCTCTTTTCTTTCGATGAAAAATTCGGCCAGAAGGCTGTCCTCGATGATGGCGATCCGGCTCTCCTGGGGTGTAGAATTAATAAATATTTCTTGTTTCATACCAATGTTAGCGCGTAAACCTGGCGGAGATTCTGCGAGGGCGGGTCACCTGGCTTCAGCGGTGAATCCACAAAGACCGTCACGGAAAACTGTTGAAAACTGTTGTGTTTATAGAGGAATTTACTACCGACTTCAAGCAAGGCGGCTTTTGAGTCAAGAATGGCTGAATTGACTTTGGCTCGCTCGCCCGATATTTTGGAAGGAATACGGACACGCCATTTGGCTTTAGTAATACCGAGAGCTGCTTATGAGTTATTCGGCGACGGCGCCTGCCTATAGCATCCTCAATACCAAGGTCCTGATTCTCAATCGATCCTATTTGCCCATTCATGTTACCTCGGTGCGACGTGCGTTTGTGCTTCTCTATCAAGGCATCGCAAGGGCGGTCAACGAACAGTACCAAACCTTCGACTTTGACAGTTGGAGCGATGTATCGGTCTCCGCTCACGATGAAGCCGTTGGTCTGGTCAATCGTGTAATCCGCGTTCCCAGGGTTATTCTGCTGGTTACTTACGATCGCGTTCCGAAGCGGCAAGTGCGCTTCAGCCGTTACAACATTTACGCCCGCGATAAGTGTATTTGTCAGTATTGCGGCCGGCGGCTGCCGCGGCATGAGTTGAATCTCGACCATGTGATTCCGCGCTCTCAGAATGGCACCTCGACCTGGGAAAACGTTGTCTGCTCCTGTCACGAGTGTAACCGCCGCAAGGGGGGCAGGACCCCACAGCAGGCTAACATGCCTCTCGTACGGAGACCTTTTAAACCTCAATGGACGCCATTCATGCAGGAAACGTTCAGCATGTCCCGCTACAAGGAATGGATGCCCTTTCTCAATACGATCGACGTTTCGTACTGGAACACCGAACTTCTTGAAAAATAGTTTTATTCTTCTCCCCGAGGGCCAGCGAAGCACGACCTCGCGCAGCACGGGGCTCCGACCCGGCAACTCCGACCTGTTTTATCTCCAATAAAGACTTGGAAAATTAGAATATTTTCGTTCAGCCTATATCTTGCGGTAAGTTTTCCAGCACTCCACCGTATATTGTGATTTTTGCTTGACTCTATTTCGCCACTGTGAAATATTGCGGGCAAGCTTGCGCCTGCGAGAATTGCCATAAAATTCCACAAATAGAAATAAGCCTATGCGTTTAAAACGCCTTGAAATGGTCGGCTTTAAGTCTTTTGCCCAAAAGACCGTTATAGAAATCACTCCCGGTGTCACCGCAGTGGTCGGCCCCAACGGATGCGGCAAGTCCAATATCGTCGATGCTTTGCGTTGGGCTATGGGGGAACAGAGCGCCCGTCATTTGCGTGGCCACCATATGGAAGACGTGGTGTTTAACGGCAGTGATAGCCTGCCGGCTACCGGGATGGCCGAAGTGTCGATTATTTTCGACAACGAAGATGGCCGAGCGCCGGCGGAGTACAGCAACTTTAGCGAGATTATGGTGACGCGCCGGTTGTTTCGCTCCGGCGAGTCCGAATACGCCATCAACAAAATAAGCTGCCGTTTAAAAGACATTGTCGATCTATTTTTGGGGACCGGCGTCGGCAGCAAAGCCTATTCGATCGTCGAGCAGGGCAAAGTCGATGAATTGGTCAATTCCAAACCGGAGGAGCGGCGTGGCCTGATCGAGGAAGCGGCCGGCACCAGCAAATACAAAAGCCGAAGGATCGTCGCCGAAAACAAGCTCGACCGCACCCAGCAAAATCTTTTGCGAGTCAGCGACATCGTGCGCGAAATCGAGCGGCAAATCCGCGCCATGGAGTTGCAGGCTAAAAAGGCCGAGCGTTACCGCGCGCTGAAGTCGGAGCTTAAACAAAAAGAACTCGCGTTCACCGTGCTGCAGCGAGACACCTTCACTCAGGAAATTGCCGAGCAAGAAGCGGCACTGGCTAGCGTTGAAAATCGCCTGGCGGGACACCTTGCCTCGTTACACCGCAAAGAGGCGGAAAACGAAGCAGTGCGCTTGTCACTGTTGGAAGCCGATCGGGAGATCGGCCTCCAACAAGAAAATGTCTACCAGCGCCGCATGCAGATCCAGAGCGACGAACAAAAATGCGAATTTTTTAAAAAAGACCTGTCGCAGCTTGAACAGAGCGAGGCAGAAGCTCGTGCCGCGCTCTCGCAGTTCGAGGAGCGAACTCAGACGCTCGCTCAAGAAATCGACGAGCTCAATAAGGCCAAAGAGAGTTTTGTTCAGCTTTCACTGTTCGAGGAAACTTTTCTCCTTGATAAGGAAAGTGAACTCGAAAAACTCCAGGCCCAGATTCGCATGCTCCAGGATGGCGTGGAGCGAGAAAAGGAAGCATTGATCGATGCGGCCAACCAGATCGCTTATCTAAAAAACGATTTTCTGGCTAAAGACAAGCGGCGCGGCGAAATCAGCAAAGAGCTGGCGCGAAGCGAGGCGGAGCTCAGTGAAACCACGGAATCGCTGGGCGCGTGCGACGAAAAACGAAACGAATCCAGCCAAGCCTTGGGTAGCTGCGCCGAAGAAATGCGCCAACGCGCCCTCGAAGCGGCGCACGTGGCGGCTTCGATCCAGGCTCTCAGCCGGGCCAGACAGGCACAAGAAAAGAAAATCGCTGCACTCAAGGCGCAGATCCAGGAAAACCGCTCCCGCCTCGAGTCTCTGGCGGATCTACAAAAAAATTACGAGGGATACCAAGAGGGCGTACGGGCCATTATGCTGAAGAAACAGCAGGAGGTGACGCCCAACGGCATCTATGGGTTAGTGGCGGACGTCATCGACGCGCCGGAAGCGTACGAGAAGGCGCTCACAGCGGTCTTGGGAGACCGCTTGCAGTACATCATCGTCAAGGGCCATCAAGAAGGCTTAGAAGCGATCGAGTATCTGAAAAATCAGGCGTCCGGCCGCGGCAGCTTTATCCCGCGAGAGCTGTCACGCAAACTACATAAAGAGTTGCCCCTCGGTGAATCCGAAGTGATCGCGCCGTTGATCAATGTGATCTCTGTCAAAGAGGGCTATCACGACGTCGCAGAGTACCTGCTTTCCGACGTGGTGGTGGTGCGAGATCTCCAGGCCGGTTTGGCGCTGTGGAATCGCAATGGCTACTACAGCACGCTGGTCACTCCTGACGGCGAAGTGATCGATCCAATGGGGATCGTGACCGGTGGCAGCGGCGCACCGCTTGAAAGAAGCGTTCTCACGCAGCGGCGCCGTATCCGGGAATTGGCAAGCGTTCTGGCTCAATTGGAATCTCAACTTCCCAGGGAAGAGCGCGAGAGTGAAACGCTCAAGCAGGAGCTCGATCAGGCGGAAACCAAAAAAAACCTGTTGAGCGCCGAGATCCACCGGCTGGAACTCGAGCGCGTGCGCCTCGAACATGAGCAGCGCGCCGCCAATCAAGAACTGGAGCGCCTCACGCAATCCGTCCGCGCGCTCACCGAGGAACAAAGTGATCTCACCGCGACGCTCCACCTGGTGAACGAGGAAATTCAACGCTGCCTGAGCACGACCCAGGCGCGCTCCGAAGAGAAGCTGGAACGCGAACGAGTGCTGGCGCAAAAGCAAACTGCCTGCGCGGAATTGCGCCAGGCCGTCGGAGCCGCTGAATCTGCGGTGACGCAGTCACGCGTCCGCAACGCAGCTTTGGGAGAGAAAAGAGAGAACACTCACACCAATCTGGCCAATCGATTAAAGCTGCAAGAGGCGACCGCCCAAGAGATCGCGACTTGCCAGACGCGGCGCGCGGATTTTCAGCGGCGGCGTCAAGAGATCGAGCAAGCGTTGGCTCACACCGAGGAAGCGCTCCTGTCGAGCCGCAGCGAACTGCAAAAATTGGAACAACAACTCCAGACCGAGCGCCAGAAATACCGCGGCATCTCGATGCAGCTCGCTGAGATCGGCGAGGCGATCAAGGAACTGCGGCCACTCGGCGAATCCTGCCAAGAGGAAAAAAGCGGTGTCCAACTCTCGCTCGCGGAAAAACGGCTAGGGCTACAGCATCTGGCGGCAAACCTGCGCGAAAAATATGATGCCGACCTTGATACTCTCTCCGTTGATCTTTCCGAGAACGGCCCTTCAAAAGTAGACCTGGTAAGCGAAATCGACGAGCTGCGCGGCCGCCTGGAGCGTATGGGTGAGGTGAATCTGGCCGCCATCGGCGAATACGAAGAACTTACCACGCGTTTTAAATTCATGAACCAGCAAAAGGAAGACTTGGAAAAATCGATCGCTGACTTGCAGCAAACTATCGTCAAACTCAATCGTGTCTGTCGTCTGCGTTTTAAGGAAAGTTTCGAAGCGATCAACGAGAAGTTCGAAGTGATCTTTCCCCGGCTGTTCCGCGGTGGCAAGGCCAAACTGGTGCTCACCGATGAGAACGACTATCTCGAGACCGGCGTCGATATCGTGGTTCAGCCGCCCGGCAAGAAGCTCCAATCGATCACGTTGCTCTCCGGCGGCGAAAAGGCCCTCACAGCCGTGAGCCTGTTGTTCGCGATCTTTTTGACCAAGCCGAGTCCCTTCTGTTTCCTCGACGAAGTCGACGCGCCCTTGGATGACGCCAACATCGACCGATTCACCGAGCTGATCACAGAGATGAGCGAGCACTCTCAGTTCGTCCTGGTCACGCACAACAAGAAATCCATGCAGGCCGCCGAGGTTCTTTACGGCATCACCATGGCGGAACCGGGGGTTTCAAAGGTCGTGTCGGTGCGAATGACCTAGCGCTCCGCTTGGTCTTGTTACAAATCCTTGTCCGCTCCCGTTGACTCTCCTGCAACGTTCGCAGACTATCAATAACATGGCAGGCGGTTCTTTCTTTCAACGCCTCAAACAAGGCCTAAGTAAAAGCCGGGAGAGCCTGTATCAGAATATCGGCTCTATCTTTCAGAATCGTCGTTGGGATGAAGCGTCTCTCGACGCCATGGAAGAAAGCCTGATTGCTGCCGATGTCGGCGTGAAGGCAAGCCAAAAACTAATGGACGCGTTGCGGCAGCTGTGGCCCGTCAATGAGGTTGACGCCGAGCAAGACATGGGCGCGTACTTGCAAACGGCGCTGGTTCAGGTGCTCCAGAGATCGGTGCCGGGCCAGAAGATCACGCCGTTCTCAGCCCGGCCGTGGGTGATTCTGTTTCTCGGCGTCAACGGGGTCGGCAAGACGACAACGATCGGCAAACTCGCGGCGCAATACCAAAGCGCCGGAAAAAAGGTCTTGCTCGTGGCCGGCGACACGTTTCGCGCTGCGGCTATCGAACAACTCGATATCTGGGGGCAACGCGTGGGCGTCGAAGTCATCAAACACCGCCCGGGTGCCGACCCGTCCGCGGTCGTTTTCGATGGCATGCAAGCAGCAAAAAGCCGCGGCATAGACGTTCTTCTGATTGACACCGCCGGCCGTCTCCACACCAAGGCACACTTGATCGAAGAACTCAAAAAAATTCGCCGAGTCATCACCCGCGAGCAACCCGACGCGCCCCATGAGACGCTTTTGGTCCTCGACGCGCCCACCGGCCAAAATGGTCTTCAGCAAGCGCGCGTTTTCAAGGAGGCGACCGCCATCAGCGGCATTGTTTTGACCAAGCTCGACGGCACGGCCAAAGGCGGCGTGATCATCAGCATTCAGGAAGAGCTCGGCGTTCCGGTAAAGTACATCGGCGTCGGTGAAGATGTGGAAGATTTGCAGCCCTTCGACGCCAGCCAATTTGTCCGAGCTTTGTTTGAGAAATGACTTCGAGCTGCCTAAAAGCTCGACTTGACTTGGCGCGGCCTCGGCAATACTCTTAACGAGAGGCTCCACACATGAACACGACTGAAACCCCCGACGTCGACTTGAAGCTCACGGATAGCGCCGTTGAACAGGTGAAAAAGCTACTGGCCCGCGACCAGCGCGAAGGATACGGATTGCGAGTTGCGGTGGCCGATGGCGGCTGCTCGGGCTATTCCTACAAGCTTGATTTCGACAAAGATCAAAAGGCGGAGGACCTTGTTCTCGAGCGAAATGGCGTGAAAGTTTACATTGATCGCACCAGCGCTCCATATCTCGCCGGCACGGTCATCGACTTTGTCACCGGAATTTATGGGGGTGGTTTCAAATTCAGCAACCCCAACGCCACCGGCACTTGCGGCTGTGGAACCTCCTTCTCAGCGTAACGTCGATAGACGAAGATCAGCTATCAACCCACGCTACCGTTTGAAATTCCAATTCTCGGAAAGCGTAAATGCATCGGTTGCGTTCCGCGGTTCTCTTTGACACGCCGAGGCTTGGCCGTACGCAAATAATGTTTCCCAGGTGACGATTTCTTGAAAGCTGTCCGGCTCCACGCCTACGGTGGAATTGATAACTTGCATTACGAAGAGACCGACGATCCACAATTGAAATCGTCCCACGATGCGATCGTTAGACTCAAAGCTGCATCGGTCAATCACCATGACGTTTCCGTTCGCCGCGGCATAGGTCCCGCGGCCGCGCACTTGCCGCATATTCTAGGAAGTGACGGCGCGGGTACAATCGCCGAGATCGGCGCCGAGGTGAGCAACGTCAGCCCCGGCGACGCTGTATGTCTTTATCCAGCGAGTAGTTGCCGCCGTTGCGAATTTTGCAACGCTCAACGCGAGCACTTGTGCAGCCAACGGCGGCTATTGGGAGAGCGCGACAACGGCACCTACGCCGAGTACGTGAGAGTCCCCGCTAGCAATTGTTACCCGATGCCGCAAGGGCTCTCGTTCGAAGAAGCCGCCGCCTTTCCTTTGGTTTACACCACTGCGTGGCGTATGCTGATCAACGATGCTCAGTTAAAACCCGGTGAATCGGTGTTGATTCTGGGCATCGGCGGTGGAATCGCTACAGCCGCTTTCCAAATCGCTGCCTCAATCGGCGCACATATCATCGTCACATCGAGCAGCGAAGACAAATTGGCAATGGCCAACAAGCTCGGCGCCGAACATGGGATCAACTACCAGACGGCGGACGTCGCTAAAGAAGTGAGAAATCTTACCGACAAGCGCGGCGTCGACGTCGTCGTTGACTGCGTTGGTGGTGACGGTTGGGTTAAGAGTTTTGCCGCGCTGGCTAAAGGCGGACGCTTGGTTACTTGCGGAGCGACCGCGGGCGCCAGTCCGCAAACTGACCTTCGGCGGGTGTTCTGGAATCATTTAAGGGTTTTCGGATCTATGGTGGTCACGCGCGAAGAGTTTCGCCAGGTTTTAGATTTAATGGCTGTCGCGCGCACCAAACCGATTCTCGATCAAATATTTTCGCTCAAAGACACAGCGAGTGCGCACCAACGCATGGAAGCGGGTCAACAGTTCGGCAAGATGGTTCTGTCCATGGACGGATAGCCGCGTTGGTCGCCAATTGAGACGGCCAAGCATTAGGCAATAGGCGGAGTGATTGAATCAAAATGCGGGTAATCGGAGGAGAAAGAAAAGGCCGCCGGCTGATTGTGCCCAAGGGTCAAGCCGTGCGGCCCACGGCGGCGCGCGTCAAAGAGTCGCTGTTCAATATTCTGCCGCATGACTTTACCGGAATGAAGGTGCTCGACTTGTTTGCCGGAACCGGGAACCTTAGCATCGAAGCATTAAGCCGAGGCGCGGTAAAAGCGGTCTTGGTCGATGCGTCGGCGCGGTCGGCGACGGCGATCCGGGAAAATCTCCGGAGGCTCGGACTTACGGCGCGAACGGAGATCTGGATCGCTCCGGCGGCCCGAGCTTTGAAGACGTTGGCCAAACGAGACGAGAAATTCGATATGATTTTTCTCGACCCGCCGTACAATCAGGGATTGCTGGAATCATCGCTGCAGGTGCTCGCCCAAGGGGATTTGTTGTACCAGTCGGGAACGGTCGTCGCCGAGCATAGCACACGCGAAGCCGTAAACTCGCGTTACCGATCTCTCGTCTTGAACGACCAGCGTCGTTATGGTGATACTTTGCTTTCGTTCTTTAGACCCGAACCCAAAACCGATCCAGATGCTTGAGGAGAACCTATGGCTATCGACAATATCGCCATCTACCCGGGCTCGTTCGATCCGATTACCAACGGGCATGTGGATCTGGTCAAGCGCACCTTGAGGGTTTTTGACAAGATCATCGTCGCCATCGCGACCAATCCGGACAAAGATCATTGTTTGTTCACGGTGCAAGAGCGGCTCAAAATGATCAATGACGTTTTCGCGGATCTCCAGGGCCGGGTCCAAGCCGATTCGTTTCACGGCTTGCTCGTCGACTATGCTGAGCGCAAGCACTCCACGGTGGTCATCCGTGGTCTCAGAGCGGTGTCGGATTTTGAATATGAGTTCCAGATGGCAATGATGAATCACCGACTTAAACCAAAGCTCGAGACCCTGTTCATGATGACCGGCGAATCGGAGTTCTACACCAGCTCGCGCCTGGTTAAGGAAGTGGTCAGTCTGGGTGGTGATGTCTCCGGCCTCGTGCCTGACAACGTTTTGAAGATGCTCAAACAAAAGTTTAACCGCTGAGGAACTACTTTAATGACAAAGCTCGCCGAAAAAACCAAACTGATCAAACCTTCCGTGACTCTGGCGATCGCTGCCAAAGCCGGCAAACTTCGCGCCGAAGGAATCGATGTCGTCAATTTTTCCGCCGGCGAGCCGGATTTCGACACGCCGGAACGTATCAAAGCCGCGGCCATCGAAGCGCTGCGTAAAGGCATGACCAAATACACCGACGTTAAGGGCATCGAGCCGCTGCGCGAGGCAATTGCTGCAAAATACCAGCGCGAGCATGGTCTCGTTTATCGCAAGGAAGACGTGATCGTGAGTTGCGGCGCCAAGCATTCCATTTACAACGTTTTACAAGCCGTGGTTAATCCGGGCGACGAGGTCCTGGTTGCCGCGCCGTATTGGGTCAGCTATTCGGACATGGCTTTGTTAGCGGGCGGCATACCCAAGTTGATTTCGACAAATGAATCCACCGGATTCCGCATAAAGCCACAGCAACTCCAAGCGGCGCTTACGCCCAAGACCCGAGTGTTTCTAATAAACAGTCCATGCAATCCGACCGGAGCAACCTATGGCCGGGACGAGTTGCTTGGTATTGCAGGTGTTCTAGACAAGCATGATTGCCTCATCCTCGCCGACGACATCTATGAGAAAATCGTCTACGACGGATTTGAAGTCCATAACATCGTGACGCTCTGCCCCGAATTGCGCGACCGTACGATTATCGTGAACGGCGTTTCAAAAACTTACGCGATGACGGGTTGGCGCATCGGCTACGCTCTAGGCCCGAGCGATATCATCGCGGCCGCGGCCAAAATTCAAAGCCAGAGCACTTCGAATCCGACATCGATCGCCCAAGCAGCAGCGTTGGAAGCGATTGACGGATCGCAAGAGGAAGTTGCGCCGATGGTCCGCGAGTTTCACAAGCGGCGCGATCTTATCGTCGACAAGCTGAACGCCATCGACGGAATTCACTGCCTCAAACCGCAAGGAGCGTTTTACGTGTTCCCCAACATCGCGGCGCTGCTCGGTAAGACAGCAAACGGGAAAAAGCTCGGCTCCCCCTGCGATGTCGCAGACTACCTACTCGAAGAAGCAAAAGTCGCGGGCGTCCCGGGCGAAGACTTCGGCTCCAACGAACACATTCGCTTTTCTTACGCGACCTCGCTGCAAGATATCGAAAAAGGCTGCGCGCGTATACGCGAAGCCGTAGCGAAATTGGTCTGATCGAAAAGACCATTCAAGGTCTCGGCCGCAGCCCGGTTTTTCTAAACACGAAATAGTCGCGCAGGATTTGTGCATGATCGAAAACCAGCGGGGTTGGTAACCCTTCTTCTTGGAAGAGCCGCGCCACTTTGGCATCGTCCGCGCCGCGTGGCTCTCCCTCGGCAGTTGCGATGAACACCGTCGACACACTGTGATGCCGAGGATCTCTTCTCGGGTCGGAATAGGTATAGAACTGTTCGGTCAACACCACATCCAAAGAAGTTTCTTCTTTGGCTTCGCGCAACGCAGCCTTCTCGAGACTCTCGCCGTAGTCGACGAATCCTCCCGGCAAGGCCCAGCCGTGGGGCGGGTTTTTTCTTTCAATCAGCACGATGCCGCGATCGCTCACCTCGATGATAATATCGGTCGTCAACAATGGATTGCGGTATTTTTCGGCCATCGCTTCTCTCACTACCTTGACTCCTCTCAAAGCGCAAGGTAGAAAGACAATTCAATTCATTGCCGCGGGGTGGAGCAGTCTGGTAGCTCGCAAGGCTCATAACCTTGAGGTCCCGGGTTCAAATCCCGGCCCCGCAACCAAAACCAAGGGGGTCTAAATGGCCCCTTTCCTTTTCTTCACTCTTCATAGAACACTTCTCAGGCTCTTCTTTGGTGAAAGCGCCGCGCTTTGGAGTTTGCGACTATGTTGTGTAACCCGACACAAGTGTTAAAGTTATGGTCCTAGAAACTGCTGCGAGCCGTGAGTTGGAAACACGGGTTGACAAGATGATGTCCAATAAAGGTAAGAGCCCACGCGAAATGATTCGACGAATCTCTGCACTATTGGCTGTTCTGTTGTGCTGCGGCAGCGCGGCCCTCGCTTCCAATCATTACACGGACAAACAATTGGAGGCGTTGGCAGGCAGAGTAGGAAAGACCTTCTGGATTAGCGGGGCAAACGACAAAGCTCCGTCATTCTTAACCGAGCCGAGCCCCGGAGCCGCTACCTTTCGGCCGGGGGAAAACGACGACTCCTTCGAGATCACCGAGCTGACGGGACAAAAGATCAAAGATCCTTATTACAAGGTCAGATTTGAATCGGGAAAAGTGGGATATATTCGACCGGAAACGTTTCATGAAGAATTCAACGTCAAGATTTTATCCCAGGATCCCCATGCTGGCGAGAAGAAAAAGGCGGAGGATCAAGCGATCGAGGAGAAAAAAAGACTCGAGTGGATAAAATCGCAACCCTGGTCTCCCGCGGTTAAAGCGGCCGCGATCAAAAAGCAGCCGACGCCGGGACTGAACGGCGCCGAGGTGAAGCGAGTCTTGGGTGCACCGACCCGCGTCAGTAAGATCCGCGGCACGGCAAAAGTCGCCCATGAGGAGCGTTGGTTTTATGCAGACGGCTCTGTGCTGACTTTTCATAATGGGCTGTTGAGCAGTGTCGAAAAACGAGAGAACAAGTAAGTTTCTCCGGCCCATTCCCAACAACCCTAATTCGTCCGACACAACACCGGCAAGTCAAAGCTTTAACTTTTGCAGCTTCTCATTTCGTCGACGTTGCGATTTCGAGAGCCGGTTCGGATTGCCGCTTTTGGATGGACGGAGTTCGATAAAGTCAACTTCGTCATCGGCAGCATACGCCCCATCGAGGGTTCGCAGTATTTGGTTGAATTCATCCGCAGAAATCGCCACAGCGCCGAATCGTTCAACCGCGGTACGGATTTCTCGATCCGATGTCACAACCACACAGCCGTTACCCTTTTCACGCGCGACGCGCACGATCACTGCGTCGGCCTTCTCCCCCAGTCGCGAATAGATAACCGAAACCCCGTGCTTCGTTTCTACGACTTGACTGGCTGAACCCGAGCGCCAACCGTCGAATGCGACAACCACATTAAATTGCTTGATCTTCTGATACCGCGAAAGCTGTTGAACCAGCCAGTTACGTTTGTGTTCGAGCGCTCCTTGCAGCCCCTGGTCACTACCAATCAAATTATATCCATCAATGATCAAATCCATAGCAAGTATCGCTGCGGCGATTTCGCCCATAGAATGCGGTTTTCTCAAGCGGTTGTCAAAAATCAAAAAAACAGGTACAACCGTTTCGATTTTCTGAGGGAGGATTTGGAGATTTGCCACTAACCATAAAAAAAGCCAGCAGAATTAACGAGTTACCGCCATATTTGTTTGCCGAAATAGACCGTAGAAAACGCGCGGCTTTGGCTCGCGGCGTCGATTTAATCGACCTTGGTATCGGTGATCCGGACATTCCGACACCAAGTATCGTAGTCGAAAAACTCCTGGAAGGCGCCAGCAAGCCCGTCAACCATCGTTATCCGAGCAGTTCTGGCATGACGGAATTTCGCGAAGCCGTAGCCAGTTGGTACCTCAAACGCTTCAATGTCAAGCTCGATTCTGCCAAAGAAGTCGTCTCCCTCATCGGCTCCAAGGAAGGGATCGGCAATATGGCGGTTGCCTTCGTGGATCCCGGCGACCTCGTATTGGTCGCCAGCCCTTGCTACCCCGTCTATCATATCGGTACAGCCTTCAACGGCGGTAAGAACTACTTTCTGCCGTTGAGAAAAGACAATCAGTTCTTGCCCGACCTCGATGCGATTCCGGTGGAGGTTGCCAAACAGGCCAAGCTTCTTTGGATCAATTATCCGAACAACCCGACGGCGGCGGTGGCGAACAAGGATTTTTTCAACCGGGTTGTCGACTTCGCCAACAGATATAATGTCATCGTCTGCCATGACGCGGCGTATACGGAGATGGGATACGACGATTACCGACCGATGAGTTTCCTGGAAGCCGAAGGTGCACGCGAAGTGGGGATCGAATTTCACTCACTTTCGAAAACATTTAACATGACCGGTTGGAGAATCGGCATGGCGGTAGGCAACCAGGAACTGGTCGGCGGTCTAGCGCAAGCCAAGTCCAACTTAGATTCTGGGATATTCCAAGCGATTCAAGAAGCCGGCATCGAAGCACTGAAACTCGGCGATCAAATCGTCGAGCCGTCGCGCAAGATTTACCAGGAGCGGCGCGATATCTTGGTGGACGGATTGCGCGCGGTCGGACTTGAGTGCGAGAAACCGCGCGCGACTTTTTACGTCTGGGTCGCCTGCCCCAAGGGACATTCCTCCACGAGCTTTACGGCGAAGCTGCTCGACGAAGCAGGAGTCGTAACCACCCCCGGCAATGGTTTCGGCGAAGCTGGTGAGGGTTACGTTCGTTTTACTGTCTGCGTTGACAAAGAACGCCTGCGGGAGGTTGCAGAAAGGATTCGACGGGTGAAACTCTGAGTTTCTTTCCGCAAAGCGGCGGCATGGCAAACGCGATAGCCCATCAGGTTTACGTCGGGATTGGCTCCAACGTGGGCAACAAGAAAGAAAATTTCTTGGAGGCCGTCGGCCGGCTGGCCAAGCTCCCTGATACCAAGGTCATCAAGGAATCGTCGCTTTACGAAAGCGAGCCTTTGGGCGACGCTAAAGACTGGTACGTTAATGGCGCGATCGAGATCGAGACCAAATTCAAACCTGACATGCTGCTCAAGAAATTCAAAAACATCGAGCGCGCCATGGGCCGTAAGAAAGTAAAAAAACGCTGGGGCGCGCGCATTATCGATCTGGATATTCTGCTTTATGACTCGGCAGTGATCAAGAAAAAAAACCTGAGGATTCCTCACCCCGAAATGCCCAGTCGCAAATTCGTGCTCCTTCCATTGAGCGAGATCGCCCCGCAGGTGATTCATCCCGAGCTGGGTATGACCATTTCCGAGTTGCTGATCAACGTCAAGGACAGCAAAAAAATTCACCTCTATCACGTATAAGACGTGGATCAGCGATTACGCTGAAACGAAATGTCACTGCTCCGCCTTTTCCTGTTTCTGCTGCTTTGCTACTTCGTCTTTTCCGCGCTCAAGGCCATCGCCGCCGGCTGGAAAACCAAGCCCCCTGACCGGCGCCGGGACGATCGGGACGGAGAAGAGATGGTGTTCGATCCTCAATGTCACAGCTACGTTGCCAAGTCAGACGCGATATTGAAATCAGGGCAATATTTTTGCAGTCAGGAATGCGCGCGGCTTTATTTAGCTCGTTAGAGCTTGCAGAATTTTTTCCTGTACGGCGTCAAAGCCGCCGTTGGACATCACCAGCACGACATCGCCGTGTCGGGCATCCTGCGCTATGTAGGCAGCGATATCTGCGGCGCTTTCGATCGTCCGAGCGCGATCATCTGCCGTGGGATGGTTAAGCTCTCGCACGAGGTTGGTAACCGATAGCCGTTCGCTTTCCGGTACTTTTTCAGGCTGGTACACGCCGGCTACGACAATTCGATCGGCCAAAGCCAAGGCGGCAGCGAACTCCTTCTCAAAAATATTTCGCTTACTGGTATTGCTGCGCGGCTCGAATACCGCCCAGAGTCGGCGGCCGCAATAAGCGGCTTTGACCGCTTCGATGGTCTCGCGCACCGCCGTTGGATGATGGGCGAAGTCATCGATGACTAACACGCCGCGCCGTTCGCCGCGAATTTCTTGGCGGCGCTTGACTCCTCTGAAAGTGCGGAAGCCATCGAGCAATTTTTCACGCTCGATACCCATCATTCGCCCCATCGCATAGACCGCCAGCGCATTCATGACGTTGTGCCGACCGATGACGGCGGCTTCGATGCGACCTTCGGCTTTGCCTCGGTAACAGGGCGCAAAGAAAGTTCTGCCTTCGTGAAATTGCGGATTGGCCGGCGTCCAGTCAACATCGCCGCCGGACCCGTAAGTGATACGTTGGCAACGCGCCGTGGCCGCGATTTCCGTTGCCACGGGGTAATCACCGCAAACGACCAGGAGACCATCGCCCGGGATGATGTCCATGAGCCTCGAGAAAGCAGTCTTAACGTGATCGAGGTCCTGGTAAATGTCGGCGTGATCGAATTCCACGCTGGTGAGAATCACGTTACGTGGGCGATAGTGAAGAAACTTCGGTCCCTTGTCGAAGAAAGCCGTATCGTACTCGTCGCCTTCGAGCACGACATGATCGCCGCCGCCGACCTGCCAGCCATTGCCGAAATTGAGCGGCACACCGCCGACGAAAAAACCCGGATCGAGCCCGGCGCAGTTGAATACCCAGGCAGCCAAAGCGGTCGTCGTCGTCTTTCCGTGGGTGCCGGTAATCACCAGCGAAGTGCGCGCGCCGATCAGAAATCGACCCAGCGCCTGCGGAAAAGAAATGTACGGGATATCTTGGCTGAGCATGGCTTGCGCCTCGGGATTGTTGCGAGACACGGCGTTGCCGACGACCACGAGATCGGGACGGGGCGAAAGATGCTCCGCGCGAAACCCGGAAAGTATCTCGATCCCAATTTCAGCGAGATAGTTACTCATCGGCGGATAAATATTTTGATCCGAGCCGGTCAGCCGGTATCCTCGTGACTGCAGTAGACCAGCCAGGGACGCCATGCCGACACCACAAACTGCGATGAGGTGAATATGACTGCCCGCGGGTGTAAGATCGTTCATGGGAAGAGGACTTTCATAATCTGATCGTGAATGCGTGGCCGAAAGTCCCTGATTTTCTCATTTTTCCGCGATGGATGCACACGATTTGTCAGCAGTATGACGTGACAGTCTTTCTCAAGATCCCACCAGATCGAGCAACCCGTGAAGCCAAGATGACCCACGGATCGCGATGAAAACAGACGGCCACTAGCCGAGCTATCAGGCGACGGCGTATCCCAACCGAGAGCAAAGTTGGAATGAGCCGCCGATTCGTCCTTGGTGAGAAACTCCCGCACCAGCGATTGCGGCAAAAAACCATCCTTGCCATGGAGACACTGATTCATGCGAACGAGCAAAGTGTGCAAATCACGCGCCGACGAAAATAGCCCGGCGTGACCCGCGACTCCGCCCATCGCGTAGGCATTGTCATCATGCACTTCGCCGCAAAGAATTTTTCTTCGCCAGGGGCAATTTTCCGTCGGCGCGATCATGTCTTCGACCGGCTGCAGACGACGCGTTCGGAGCTGCGAAAGATCGATGAAACCGGTGGACCGGAGTCCCACGGGTTTGAAGATTCTATCCTGACAGAAGCGGTCGAAGGTGTTGCCCGTAAGGATTTCTACGGCCTCACCTAGGATCATAAAACCTAGATCACTGTAGAGACACTGGGATCCGGGCGGAGTCAATGGCTTTTCGCGGTGAATTTGTTCGAAAACGAAATTCTTCGCCGCCCGGCTTGTGACAAAATTAATCCGTCCCGATTTTTCGCTTCTGATGATTTCTTCGAAGAAGGCTTTCCAAGCGGGCAATCCCGAGGAATGACTGAGGAGATGACGAATGGTGGTGAGACTCTTACCGAAAACCCCGTACATGGGAATAATTCGGGTAACTTGGTCGTCTAGACGCAATTTCTTCTCGCGAATCAGCAGCATGATGGCAACTGCCGTAGCGAGCGGTTTGGTCAGCGACGCCAAATCGAAGATCGTCGCGGTCTGCATCGCCGTTTTCTGCGGCAACAACGAGCGAAAGCCGAATGCCCGCTCATAAAGCACGGATTCATTCTTACTCACCAACACTACGGCACCCGGAAAAACTCCGTCTGCAATAGCTTGTTGGAAGGCGTTTTCGACCGGCTGAAAGTCCATGCTTATTGGATCAGTGAAATTTCGATGTTGGAACGGCTCATCGCAGCCCCTTCTGCTTGCCGTTGCCACACGAATGAATGAAAACGCGGGCAAATGAGCGCGTCAACGCGACCAGCGCCGCCTAGGTTAAATGACCGGGGATTCGAGCAATTGCAATGTCGCTGCGTTGCCATCCAAAACCATTTTCGCGCCAAACGGGAGTGTTAGGTTTTCGTCGCCGTGACCAGCCCTCATTCCCATCACCACCGGGTAGGGGGCATCATAAAAGAGATCGACGATTACTTGCTCGACATCCCTGGAACCTTCTCCATCGCAGTTGGTAAAATCGCCAAACACAACACCGGCCACATGATCCAACTTGCCTGCCATTTTGAGATGGGTCAACATTCGTTCGATGCGGTATGGTTTCTCGCCAACATCCTCCAAGAATAAAATTTTCCCTCGGGTGTCGATCTCGTACGGCGTTCCTAGCGTGGTCACCAAAATGGACAGACAACCGCCCATCAGCTCAGACTCGGCCTGGCCCGGCCGTATGGTTGCCCCAAGGTCGAGCTGCCAATTGCGGATTTCTCCACTCAACACGGGCCAAAGATGGGCTCTACTTTGCTCGCTCAAACCGCGAGCAAAATCCATCGCTACCATCGGCGCGTGAAAAGTCACCATGGCGCAGCATTGGCGCAGCCAGTTGAGCAGTACCGTAACATCGCTGTACCCGACGAAAATCTTTGGGTAGTCTTTTAGGTCGGAACTTAGGTACGGCAGCATTTGCATAGAACCGAAACCGCCGCGGGCGCAGAAGATCGCGTCAATGTCACTACGGCGAAAGAAATCTACCAATTCTTTGGCGCGCTCCTTTGGCTCACCGGCCAGATAGCCTTTGCCGTCAAAGATCCGCTTACTAAGCTCCACCTCAAAGCCTTCGGCTCGAATCGCCGCGATGCCTGCTTCGAGCAACTTTGGCTCGACGATCCCGGCCGTCGCCAGCACGCCGATTCGTCCGCCCCGCTTCAAGCGCCCCGGCTTATGCACAGTTGAGCGACTCTTCAACATGTTTGTGGTTGCATTCAAGGAGCACGCCTCTTCGATCCTGTGGACAAATCCCGAGCGACCTTTACGGGCTTGCGACGGGAGCTGTCATATTGGCAAAAAAGCCTTGTTTGTACAAGAATTTCGGGCGACTCATTCGAGTAGAGCCATCGCCGCATTAGCTGAATGGATAATTGACTTCAGGCATCAGGCCGGATAGATAACAAGGAGAGCCCACAATTATTACCGGCCAGTGCACCGGATCGCAGCTAGTTATCCACAGGGTTTTCAACAGCCGATGAAGGTTAAACCGGAGCAACTCGAGCGTATTGCTACGCTGCTTATTGCGGGCTACCGAAACAAAGAGTTGATGGTGACTAAGGCCGACGATGCCGCGCTCAAGCGGAAGATCGTCGAAATCATCGGCAAGAATTTCGCGGAAGAAGAAGAGATCGAGGAAGAAGCACGCAAAATGCTGGCGTCCCATGCTCAGGCGTCACGGGACATGGATCCCTATAAGATGTTCTTACTGGCCAAACAAAAACTGGCGTCCAAGAAGGGATTTATTTTGTGAGTCGTTTGTCGGAAAACCGTATCTCGCACTTGGCCCATCTCGTGATGGATGGACTGCGCAAAGCAAATCTAGCTGAATTTTCCTTCGAAGGTCGCGCGCTCTCGGAAACCAAACAGGTGCTGCATGATTTTTTTCAGCGCGAGGACCACATTGACGAGATCGTGCGGCAAAAAATCAATTCGCTATCCCGCCATGTCCCCCCCGGGAGCCGCGAATGGGACATTCTCTACCGCAAATATTTCGAGGAAGAATCCCGCAAGCAGCGCAAATGAGCCGCAACGTCTTATCGAGCAGAGAACGATGTGAATCGAAATGAAATTTTGCGATTAAAACCTTGACACGATCAAAATGATGCTTAAGATTAACGGCGCCCGGGTTAGTCGGGGTTTTTCCACCCAGGTGATAATCCGGGACAAACTCCAGTAAAATTGCTAAGTTAACTCGGTAATCCAGAAGGAGGCAGGAAGTGAAAATTAGGCCTTTGCAAGATCGGGTCATCGTAAAACGGATCGAAGAAGAAGCGAAAAGCAAGGGTGGGATCATCATTCCCGACACCGCCAAAGAAAAACCGCAAGAAGGAAAGGTGATGGCAGTCGGCAAGGGAAAAGCGAACGAGGATGGCAAGGTTACCCCACTTGACGTCAGGGTGAACGACCTAATCCTATTCGGCAAGTATTCCGGCACGGAAATTAATATTGACGGCGAAGAGCATCTGATTATGCGCGAGGAAGATATCCTGGGCATTATCGAGAAGTAACTTTCGCAAGAAATCTGAGGAGGAAACGATGGCAGCTAAAATCGTTAAATTTAATCGCGATGCGCGAGACGCGATTCTGAAGGGTGTCAACATTCTCGCCGACGCGGTGACCGTCACATTGGGGCCTAAGGGGAGAAATGTCGTGCTCGACAAATCCTTCGGCGCGCCCAACGTCACGAAAGACGGCGTTACTGTCGCCAAGGAAGTCGAACTCGAAGACAAGTTTGAAAACATGGGCGCGCAGATGGTCAAGGAAGTTGCGAGCAAGACTTCCGACGTAGCGGGTGACGGCACCACGACAGCAACCGTCCTCGCCCGGCAGATTTACGCAGAAGGCGTAAAGCTGGTTGCCGCCGGTCATGATCCAATGACCCTAAAGCGCGGGATCGACAAGGCCGTTGAAGCCATAATCGACGAGCTCAAAAATCTTTCCAAGACGACCAAGGATCCCAAAGAGATTGCTCAAGTAGGCACGATCGCCGCCAACAATGATCCGACCATCGGTGACGTGATCGCCGAGGCGATGAACAAGGTTGGCAAAGAGGGCGTCATCACGGTCGAAGAGGCCAAGGGATTGGAAACAACCCTCGACGTCGTTGAAGGGATGCAATTTGACCGTGGGTACCTCTCCCCGTACTTCGTTACCGACCCAGAGAGAATGGAATGCGTGCTCGAAGACGCCTACCTACTGATCCACGAGAAAAAAATCAGCAACATGAAAGAGATCCTGCCGATCCTCGAACAGATCGCCAAGTCCGGCAAGCCCTTCATCATCATCGCCGAAGACCTCGAAGGCGAAGCCCTCGCCACCCTCGTAGTTAACAAGCTCCGCGGCACACTGCGTTGCGTGGCGGTCAAAGCGCCCGGCTTCGGCGATCGGCGCAAGGCGATGCTGGAAGACATTGCGATTCTCACCGGCGGCAAGCTCATCGCCGAGGAGTTGGGCATCAAGCTTGACAATATCACGCTGCAGGATCTGGGTCGCGCCAAAAGGATCGTCGTCGACAAGGACAACACGACGATCGTCGACGGCGCCGGAAAAAAGTCCGATCTCGAAGGCCGCATCAAGCAGATTCGCGCGCAGATAGACGAAACCACTTCCGATTACGACCGCGAAAAGTTACAAGAGCGCCTGGCCAAATTGATTGGCGGTGTCGCCGTAATCAACGTCGGCGCGGCCACCGAAGTCGAAATGAAGGAAAAGAAGGCGCGCGTCGAAGACGCGCTCCATGCCACCAGAGCAGCGGTGGAAGAAGGCATCGTTCCCGGGGGCGGAGTTGCTCTGCTTCGCTCGTCAGTCGTGCTCGAAAAGCTGAGAGTCTCTGGAGACGAAAAATGGGGCGTTAACATCATCAAGCGCGCCATTGAAGAACCGCTTCGGCGCATTGCAATTAACGCCGGCGTGGAAGGCTCCATCGCACTACAAAAAGTCAAGGAAGGCAAAGGCGCCTTCGGCTTCAACGCCGCCTCCGAGGAATACGAAGATCTTTTGAAGGCCGGTATCATCGATGCGGCTAAAGTTGTTCGCACGGCGCTTCAAAACGCCGCTTCGGTTGCGAGTATGCTGCTCACGACTGAAGCGATGGTCGCTGAGAAGCCGGAAGACAGACCGGCAATGCCACCAATGCCCCCAGGCGGTGGAATGGGCGGTATGGGTGGAATGGGTGGTATGGGCGGCATGATGTAATCTCGCTCCAATTTGGAATAGGACCTGCCTGTTACGCGCGCTGTCGAGCGCGTGTAACAGGCATTTTTTTTCTCCAGCTTGACTCGCAGCCATATTCATATTAATTTGCGGTGATACTTTTCCTTGCAAATATCACGCTTTAGCAATCCAATTCATGTTTGAATCTTTAACCGATAAGCTCGAGCTGACCTTTAAGCGGCTTAGGGGTCAAGGAAAGGTCACGGAGCAGAATATCGACGATGCACTCCGTGATGTACGGCTTGCCCTACTTGAGGCGGATGTCCACGTCAAAGTCGTCAAGACTTTCCTCGATTCTGTTAAGGCAAAGGCCATGGGCCAAGAGGTATTGCAGAGCCTCACTCCCGAGCAACAGTTTATCAAGATCGTCCGTGACCAACTGGTCAATCTTCTCGGGGGCGAATACCAAGCGCTCGATTTAAAAGCCGCGCCGCCGGTTGCGATCATGCTGGTAGGCTTGCAGGGTTCCGGCAAAACGACGACTCTGGCGAAGCTCGCCCGCTATCTCAAGAAAGACCAGAAGCGAACCCCGTATCTGGTTCCTGCGGATATCTATCGCCCAGCCGCGATCGAGCAGCTGAAGATCCTCGGACGCGAGCTCGAACTACCCGTTCACGATTCGAACCCGAATACGTCCCCAGTGATGATCTGCCGGCAAGCCTTGGATGAGGCGAAGAAGAAGTTCTGCGATCTGTTGCTCATCGATACCGCCGGGCGTTTACATATCGACGAGGAGCTGATGGAGGAGCTCGCGGCCATTAAAGAGGCCGTGCGGCCGCACCAGATCTTGTTCGTCGCCGATTCGATGACCGGCCAAGACGCGGTTAATCAAGCGTTGGGGTTCAACGCGAAACTTGGCCTTTCAGGCATCATTCTCACAAAGCTCGACGGTGACGCCCGCGGTGGCGCCGCGCTTTCGATCCGCGAGATGGTTGGCAAGCCGATTCTTTTCTCGGGCATCGGCGAAAAACTCGATGCCATCGAGCCGTTTTATCCCGATCGGCTGGCGTCGCGAATCCTTGGCATGGGCGACGTTCTGTCCTTAATCGATAAAGTGCAACAGAACGTAGAACAGAAAGAAGCCGCTAAGATACAAAAGGCTTTCCTCAAGCAACAGTTCACGCTTGAAGAGTTTCAATTACAGCTCCAACAGATCAAACGCATGGGACCCATGGGCAGCCTTTTGGAGATGATCCCGGGAGGGAAAAAACTGGCCTCCCAGGTCGACGCGGATAAGGCTGAAAAAGAGTTGAAACGGGTTGAAGCAATCATCAACTCCATGACCCTCGAAGAACGGCGCAATCCGGCGATCTTGAACGGCAGCCGGCGCCGCCGCATCGCTCAAGGAAGCGGCACCACTGTGACCGACGTTAATCGTCTGATGAAACAGTTCCTAGAAATGAAAAAAATGATGCAAAGGGTAAGCAAGCTGGGCATGAGATCGCTGCTCAGCCGGATGCCTAACCCTTTCCAATAAAGGAGAAGGAAGAACCAGCATGAGCGTGACTATTCGGATGAGCCGGCATGGCGCGAAGAAAAAACCTTTCTATCGGATCGTTGTGAGCGACCAGCGCTTTCCGCGCGACGGCCGTTATATCGAGCAGGTCGGAACATTCGACCCCCGGTTAAAGAGCGGCGCCATTAAGCTCGACCGGGAGAAGATCGATGCCTGGATAAAAAAAGGCGCCAAGCCGTCCCAGACGGTCTCCGAGCTCATCAAAAAAGAATTGAAGGCCAGTTAGGCGAAAAGAACCCTTTCGGCATGAAGGAATTGGTACAATATCTAGCGAAATCCCTGGTAAGGAATCCCGACGCGGTGGAAGTCAAAGAGACTCAGACCGACGACGCCTCTGTCTTCGAGCTCAAAGTCGCCAAAGAAGATTTGGGACGGATTATCGGCAAACAAGGCAGGACGGCGAAGTCGATCCGTACGCTTCTCAACGCCGCGGCGTCGCGCGGGAACCGCAAGGTCGTCCTGGAAATCATCGAATAATAGCAGCCGCCCGCATTGCTTACGCCGATGGCTGAACCATTAGTTCCCCTCGGTGAAATCGTCACCACTCACGGACTCAATGGCTGGTTGAAACTTAATGCTTTCAACCCAAGCACTAACGCGCTTTCGCCAGGGGTCGAAGTTTTCCTCGAGCATGGCGGACGCCGGTCGGCCCACCGGCTCGAAGCGAGTAGCCAGCATAAGAAGCAATTTCTCATCAAACTCGGGGACATAAATAGCATCGACGATGCGGCGCGCTATATCGGTTCAACCCTCGCAGTCGGCGAAGCCGCGCTCGAGGCCTTAGAGCCGAACCAGTATTACCACTACCAAATCATCGGCTTCGAAGTTTTTCACCTGAACGGCGATCGCGTCGGGACGATCTTATCGACCATGTCGACTCCCGCCGGCGAGATTTACGTCGTCCAAGGCCCGGACAAAGAACACCTGATTCCCGCCGCGAGGGAAATCATCGAGCAGGTCGACTTCGACGCGCGAAAAATTATCGTCAATCCGCCGGATGGCTTGCTCGACCTTTGATCCGAGCAAGCGGGTGCGAGCGCAAAGCCGATGCTAAGTTTCACGGTCATCACGATCTTTCCTAGAATGTTGGACTCTGCGCGGAGCCACGGCGTTTTGAAGAAGGCACAGGGGAAGGGATTGATAAAAGTCGAGATGGTGAATCTACGCGATTATACGACCGATCGCCATCTGACAACTGATGACTACCCGTATGGCGGCGGCCAGGGCATGGTCATGAAGCTGGAGCCGCTGGTCGCGGCCATCGAAGACATTCGCCGCAAGGCGCAACGCACACGAGTCGTCCTGCTCGCTCCGCAAGGAAGCGTGTTCAGTCAGCAGGATGCCCTGCGGCTTTCCCAGGAAGAGCAAATCGTACTGATTTGCGGCCGCTACGAAGGCATCGATGAACGGGTCAAGGCGTTTGTCGACGAAGAAATTTCCATCGGCGACTACACGCTCAGTGGCGGTGAGCCGGCGGCCATCGTGGTGATCGATGCCATTGCCAGACTCGTACCGGGCGTTCTCGGCAACGAAAATTCCGCCACCGACGAATCGTTCACCGACGGTCTTCTCGAATATCCACAATATACCCGACCAGAGACTTTTCGCGGCATGAACGTGCCGGAAGTGCTGCTCTCCGGCGATCATGAGCGCATCAAGCAGTGGCGCCGGGAGAGAAGTCTCGAAGTTACCCGCAAGCGACGCCCCGACTTGTTCGCCAAGGCTCGGGGGGACATTGCGGCACGTGCCGACGTGACGCCGATAAAGGCTCCCGTCTATGTTGCGCTACTGCATTATCCCGTTTACGACAAGAACGGACAGGTGGTCACCACTGCCGTCACCAACATGGATATCCATGATATTGCGCGCTCGGGGCGCACTTACGGCATTCGCGGCTTTTTCGTCGTCACTCCCGTAAAGCCTCTACAAAAGCTGGCGCTCAAAATTATCGAACACTGGCAAGTTGGCTACGGCAGTGAATATAACGTGACGCGCAAAGAAGCGCTCGCGTTGGCGCACATTTGTGACACTCTCGATGATGCCGTCATCGCCATCGATCGGGACACCGGCGAAAAACCGGCTCTGGTCGTAACTTCGGCCCGCGGCGCAGAACACTGCACCTCTTTCGAAGCGCTAAGAGACATGTTACATAGGAAGACTCGCCCCTTTCTTATCCTCTTCGGTACAGGATGGGGGCTAACAGAAACCATATTCTCACAAGCAGACTACGTTCTAGAGCCGATCGCCGGAGGCCGCGACTATAATCATCTGTCGGTGCGATCGGCGGCGGCCATTATTCTAGACCGTCTACTAGGGACACAGTGAAAGATAGGAGTCGATTATGAATATCGTCGGTCAATTGGAAGCCCAGCAGTCCAAAAAAGAAATCCCAGCCCTCCACCCGGGAGAGACCGTACGCGTCCACGTAAAAGTAGTCGAAGGTGAAAAGGAACGGACTCAGATCTTCGAGGGCATCGTGATCGGTATGGCGGGTAGCGGTAACCGCGCCACGTTCAGGGTGCGTAAAATCTCCTATGGCGTCGGCGTCGAAAGGATCTTTCCGCTTCATTCGCCGCGCGTCGATAAAGTCGAAGTGATAGCGAAGGGTAAAGTACGCCGCGCAAAACTTTATTATCTACGAGAAAGATCAGGCAAAGCCGCTCGCTTGTTCGGCGAGGAACGATAAAGTCACAGTGACTCTCGAGCCGCGCAGAAACGACAAACCTATTCAGGCTGTCAACGCGGCTAATCCACGTAAGCGGCAGACCAGCCGCAATCTACCTTTCCGTTTTCGCAGGCAGAAGTGAAAGCGTCTTTTGAGATTTGCTGGTCGGATCACTAACCGCCGCCGAGAACATTCCCTCTGCCATCAAATGTCGCTCCAGGGTGAACACGCAGCTCACCGACTCGTGCTTCACCCTTGAAGTAACCACCCGGCATCACTTCGAAGCAGCCCATCGCCTGCACCGATCCCACGAGCTTTCCTTCCAAGTGAACTTGGCGGGCCGAGATGTGAGCGTCGACTGTGGCATTGGAGCCGATCACTAAGAGCTCGCTGGATTTGATCTCGCCGGTGAAATGCCCATCGATTTTAACCGGCAGATTATAGCTGAGCTTTCCCGAGATCGACGAGTTTGCGAACAATACCGTGCGTGGCGCCGTCCCTTGAATGAATGATGGATTGTCTTTGTCGCTGGTTTTTTGCGCCATTGGTCCGTTGGCCATTGTGTAAGCGTCTTAGCATAGCATCGACTCGCCGCTAACAAAAGCGATTTCAGCGGCGCCCTATAACTTAGCCACACGGCTGTGCTAGCATAGAAACGTGGATCTCTTTGGGTCGCCGCCCTCGCAGCCTCAACATACTTCACAACCTCTGGCGGAAAGGATGCGCCCGACAAGCTTGCAAGAGTTTGTTGGCCAGGAGCACCTGCTCGGTCCCGGCAAACTTCTTAGCGGTATGGTAGATTCGGGCAAGCTCGGCTCATTGATTCTTTGGGGCCCTCCGGGTAGCGGCAAGACCACCCTGGCGCAAATCTTGGCGCAATCGGCCGGCGCTGTTTGCGTGCATTTTTCCGCCGTCACATCGGGCGTCAAAGATTTGAAAAAGATCATACACGAGGCCGAACAGCTACAGCGCCTCGGCAAACCTACGGTTCTCTTCGTCGACGAAATCCATCATTTCAACAAAGCACAGCAGGACAACTTCCTGCCCCACGTCGAGCGCGGCACCTTGATCTTGATCGGCGCCACGACGGAAAATCCCTCTTTCGAAGTTATTTCGCCGCTGCTCTCGCGCTGTCAGGTTCTGGTGCTCAAGACACTCTCGCCTGCAGATATAGGCAAAGTCGTCGACCGAGCTCTGGGCGATTCTCGGCGGGGGCTGGCAGCAACGCGGCTCGCCATTACTGCAGAAGCCCGAGAATTTCTGATCCAGCAGTCGCAAGGTGACTGCCGGGTGGCGCTGAACGCTTTAGAAGCCGCTGCGATCTTAGCGCAGGGGCAGAAAGACATCGGCCTCGCGCACGTACAAGAGGCGCTGCAACGAAAGCCTCTGCAGTACGATAAAGCCGGCGAGGAGCACTACAACGTCATTTCCGCGTTCATCAAAAGCATGCGCGGCAGCGACCCTGATGCCGCCCTTTATTGGATGATGCGCATGATCGAAGCCGGTGAAGATCCCCTGTTCATCGCGCGGCGCATGGTGATATTTGCCGCCGAAGATATCGGCAACGCCGATCCCTGGGCACTACAAGTTGCCGTCGCCGCCAAAGATGCGGTTCATTTCGTCGGGCTACCCGAAGGCCGGATTCCAATGGCGCAGGCCGTGACTTACCTGGCAAGTGCGCCGAAATCGAACGCTTCGTACAAGGCGATGCTCGCCGCCACCGAGGACGTGCAAGAACGCGGCGCCCTGCCGGTCCCTTTACACTTACGCAACGCGCCGACGCCGTTGATGCAAAAGCTCGGCTACGGCAAGGACTACAAATATGCTCATAATTACGCCGAGCATATTGTCGAGCAAGAGCATTTGCCCAAAGAACTCCTTGGCAAACGTTATTACACACCATCGGACTCGGGCTACGAAAAAGAGATCAAAGAGCGCTTGAAATTCTGGGAAGAAAAAAAGAAGAGATCGAAGAATTAGCCCGCATGATTCAGAAAACCCCTCCTTCATCCGTATGGAGACTGTGTCGCAATGTAATAGATGAGGCCCTTCGGTTACGCTCAGGATAAACTCCGCCGAAGGATCTCACCTTTTGTAACCGGATGGATCGGTCGAGATTTTTCACTGTCGTCAGACTGTGTGAAAAATCCGTTCATGGTTCGACGGGGCTCACCACGAACGGAATCGTTTCTTTGAAATTAAGCGCTTAGCCGTTCCCCCTGGGCGCCGTCGATGGGTTCCGATAGAGTTTTCACACAGTCTGTCGTTCAGAATGACATGCCAGCTAATTTCGTGATTGCGACACAGTCTCCATGCGGGGGAAACAGGTGGGAGCGCTCAAGTTTTCGTAGGAGCGCATTGCGCGCGCCGGCCAGTTAAACCGCTTATTCCTTAATTCCTGCCAGATCCAATAGAAACGCATAAGAGAAGGCGGTTTCGTGATGACGGCGGAAGCGACCCGAGGCGCCGCCATGCCCCGCATCCATGTTGGTTTTCAGTAATAGCCGATTGTCGTCCGTCTTGAGCTCGCGCAGTTTCGCCGTCCATTTGGCCGGCTCCCAATATTGAACCTGAGAATCATGCAATCCGCCGGTGATCAGCATGGCCGGGTAGGCTTTTTTATGGACGTTATCGTAAGGAGAGTACGACAGCATGTAATCGTAGTACTCCCGCTGATTGGGATCACCCCACTCATCATATTCGCCAGTGGTTAATGGAATAGACGAATCGAGCATCGTCGTAATCACGTCGACGAACGGTACTTCGGCAACGATCCCTTTGAAGAGGTCCGGCCGCATGTTGCTCACGGCTCCCATTAGCAAGCCCCCGGCGCTTCGCCCCATGGCGAATAGTTTGTCAGGCCCGGTGAATTTTTCGTGAATGAGAAATTCCGCGCACGCAACAAAGTCCGTAAAACTATTTTTCTTTTTGAGCAGCTTACCGTCTTCATACCATTGTCGGCCCATCTCTTGGCCGCCACGAATATGGGCAATCGCATAGACAAAACCACGGTCGACCAAGCTCAGCCGCGGCGAAGCGAAGCTGGCGTCGATACTGAGGCCATAGGCGCCGTAACCGTAAAGCAATAGCGGGTTGCCGCCGTCCTTTTTCACTCCCTTTCGGTAGAGAATCGATAAGGGGACAATCGTACCATCCGCAGCCGGCGCGTAGAGTCGCTCGATGGCGTAGCTTTCCGGGTCGAAACCGCCCAACACCTCTTCCCGCTTAAGTAGGATCTTGCTGCGCGCCGCCATATTGTAATCGTATATCGACAGCGGCGTCTTCATCGAAGTGTACTCGAAGCGCAGCATGTTCGTATCGAACTGCAAATTTACGTTGAGATTGGCACGGTACGCAGGCTCGTCGAATTCGAGATAATAGCCCGCCCCTCCGGACCAAGGTATGACGCGGATCTGGGTGAGCCCGCACGCGCGCTCTTCCAACACCAAGTGATCCTTGAAGAGCTCGAAGTCGCCGAGGTAGACATCCGAGCGATGCGGAATGATTTCCTGCCAGTGCTCTCGCTCCGGCTGTTCCACCGGTGTCGACATCAGGCGAAAATTTTTTGCTCCACTATTGGTGCGGATGATAAAGCGATCTTGAAAGTGATCGAGGTAATACTCGTGCGAGCGCTCGCGCGGCAGAAAAATTTTGAACTGGCCAATAGGATCTCCGGCGTCAAGATAGCGGTACTCCTGGCTGATCGTCTGCGACGAGACGATCATCAAGAATTTCTTTGACTTGGTCTTAAAGATGTATGCGACGAAGGTTTCGTCATCTTCTTGGAAGACCAGTTGGTCCTTGGCTGGATCACTGCCCACGACGTGACGATAGATTTGGTACTGGCGCAGGGTCGTCTCATCCTGCTTGCCGTAGAATATTGTCTTATTATCGTTCGCCCACGTGAGGTTTTCCGTGACGTTGGCAAGAACGTCAGGCAGGATCTCGCCAGTCGTAAGATTCTTGAGATAGGCGGTGAAAATTCTTCGTCCCTGCGTGTCCACCGCGTAGGCAAGGAAATCTTGGGTCGAGCTCACCGCCCACCCGCCGATGGAGAAGAACTCATGCCCTTCAGCCAAGACATTGGCATCGAGCATGATCTCTTCCGGCTGATCGAGTGAGCCGCGCTTGCGCGCGTAAATTGGATACTCTTTCCCTTCTTCGTAGCGCGTGTAGTAAAAGTAATCGTCGCGTCTGTACGGCACGGACATGTCGGTCTGCTTGAATCGACCTCTGATCTCCTCAAACAGCTTTTCTTCGAAAGTTCGTGTATGCGCCGTCTCCTTGGCCGCGTACTCGTTTTCTTCGTTTAGATACTTGATGACTTCGGGATTGTCCCGCTCCCGCAACCAATAATAATTATCAACGCGCCCATGGCCATGCTTTTCGAGCTTCGTTGGTATCTTCTTGACCATTCAGAGCCTCCATCCGGCGGCAAAGCCAGAAGCCCAAATTTTAGGAAATTTTGCTTACGAACTCTAGGGCAAGCTTTGCGTTGACGAATTAGACACGCCTGGCGAAATAACCCGGAAATTAAAAATTCAACACCTCAGCTCTCCGAAAGGACCTTCCATTCGGCGAAAACTTTGTATACCCTTCGCGGAATCCAGTAATAGAACAAAGGCAACCCGATGAATCGTGGTGTAAATCGATGGATCTTTTTCGCGGTTATTCTGCTGATGCTCACTCGGCGCGATGCCTGGATAGAGGCCGCGGAGTCCCGCTCTTTTTACGACGGTAGAACCATTACTTTGATCATCTCCACTTCGCCTGGAGGCGCAACCGACGTTGCCGGACGCCTGGTGGCGCGTCACTTGGCGAAATATATTCCCGGCCATCCAAACATTATCGCGCAAAACATGCCGGGCGCGGGCGGCATCGTCTCGGCGAATTACCTCTTCAACGTTGCAAAGCCGGATGGCCTGACGATTTTGGCCGTCAACCGCGCGAACTATCTGGAACAAATGGTTGGCCGGCCGGAAGTAAAGCTGGATTTCCGCAAGCTCAGTTGGGTGGGCAGTTTCAACCGCGCGCCGATGATGATCACCTGCCGCAAAGACACGCCGTATACGAGCATCGAAAACATGCGCGCCGCGAAGACTCCAGCGCGGTTCGGCGAAGGCGGCACGGGAAGCATTAGTTATGTCTTCAGCAGTTTGGTGGCCGAGATTTTGGATTTCAGAGTTAAGCACGTCACGGGTTATGGCTCTGCACGCGAGATCGATCTCGGTGTAGAACGCGGCGAAGCAGACTGCCGCGCCACCTCGGATATTACGCTGGTCCGGCCTCCATGGCCGACATGGGTGCAGCAAGGCTTCATGACTTTTGTGATCCAGCAAGGTCCGGCGAAGAGCCGTGTCCTGCCTCAAACGACTCCGACAGTGTATGAACTGGCGCCGCCGAGTGCGAAGACAACGTTAAATTTGATGGACGTCATGCTCGCTTACACGGATTTCGATCGGCCCTATGCAGCGCCTCCCGGCGTGCCCAAGGAAAGGCTGCAGATTCTGCGCGACGGCTTTGACAAGATGTTAGCCGACGCGAATTTCATCGGTGAAGCGAAAAAGCTCGTTGATTGGGATGGCACGAGCAATCTGAGTGGAGCCGAACTGCAGAAAAAAATCGTCAGAACGGTTACCCAACCGCCTGAAATTATAAAAGGAATCAAAGAGATTCTAAAAGAATCGGGTTAGCTCGCACTCATTACTGTCGACTCGAAATTGCCTTTCCCTGTCGTCATTCGCCTTCCCTGGATGCCGGCATCCGCCGGCATGACGGACGTTCTTTTCGTCTCCAGATGCGCCAGATGATTGATCACCACCCCCTATTCTTTTTCCAGACTCATGACACCCGACACCGGCCGGAGCTTCTTCTGGACAAACTGCTCTAGTCCCGGCCGCCCGCCGTGTTCGCGTATGGTGCGCTGGGAGATCAAATTGGAAATCTCGTAAGCGACATCCGGTGCCGAATACCAACTGAAGTACCACGCTTCTTTCACGGCCTTGAGCGCCATTGGACTTTTCTCGGAAAGACACTTGGCGAGCTCGGCAACTTCCTTGTCCAATTCGGCACGTGGAACGGCTTTCGAGATGAGACCGATCCGCTCCGCATCCTTCGCCGACATCATCTTGCCGGTCAGTGCATAATAGAGTCCATGCTTGGGTCGAAGATGTTCGGTTAGCACCGCCGTGGTATCGCCGGCGGGAAAATGACCGAAGTTGACTTCCGGCAGACCAAAGAGCGCATCCTCCGCCGCGATGGCGATGTCGCATCCCGCCGTCACGGTCAGTGCTCCGCCGAGACACCAGCCGGTGATTCGCGCGATAACCGGCTGCGGTAAAGTTCGCAGCATTTGATTGCGCCAACGCCTGACTTTCTCGCGCACCTCGTCGCGCACACGCTCGGCCTGGCTTTCCATCTCGAGGGAATACTGCTTTAGATCTTGGCCCGCGCAAAAATTTTCGCCGGCGCCGGTCAGCACGATCACGCGCGTCTCCTTGTCGTAGCGCAAATCGGTCAGCAGCTCGAACATCTGGCTGTGCAGCTGCGGGCTCATAGCGTTGCGTTTTTCCGGACGGTTGAACGCAATCGTCGTTACGCCGCCGTCTTTCGTCACGAGCAGCGTCTGGTAATTTGTCGTCATGGGTTCGTCTCCTTTTTATTGGTGTTTTTCCGAATCGTATTTCATTTTGACATGCCTTCTTAGGGACAGCCGCCCCACAATTGACATAACACTCACTAATTGAATATTGCTACCCATGCAGCGCAGCAGCCCGGGAGGCGAAAAATGAAAACGTCGATGCTTGCCATCCTTATTTCTGCCAGCCTGTTAGCAAGTGCATGGTGCCAAACTGCTCAGCCCAAGACCGCCGCTGAACTGGCAAAGTATTTAGGACCGGACCGCGAACGCTTGCTATACGAAGGGGCGAAGAAAGAAGGCAAAATCGTATGGTACACGTCACTCACCGTCTACAAGGAGATGGCCAAGTTTTTCGAAGCGAAATACCCCGGCATCAGTGTGGAGCTCTATCGCGCGCCGGCCGTGAATTTAGCCAGCAGAATCTTGAGCGAGGCTCAAGCCAAGCGTTACATTGTCGACGCCATCGAAACCACGCCTGGCTCGCTGATGCTGGTGCGCGACAACAAGCTGCTTTTGCCTTACACCTCGCCGCATCTAGCGGATTATCCCGAGGGCTAGAAAGACAAAGCTTCGGGCGGTTTGTTTTACACCACCGTGGATCGCGAATCCTATGCCGGCATCGGTTACAACAAGAACGCTATCGCGGGCGCCGACGTGCCCAAGAACTTCGATGACCTGTTAAAACCCGCGTTAAAAGGCAAGATCGGTATCAGCAACGAGGAAATCGGCACTCGAGTCGTCGGCGCCATGCTGAAAGAAAAGGGCGACGGGTTCGTCAGGAAGTTAGCGGGCCAGGACATCAAGCAATATGCGCTGCCGGCGCTCGGCTTGAATGAGTTAGTCGTTTCAGGCGAAGTGCCGCTCACGTTTACGGCCGTTGACAGCAACGTTAGACTCGCCGCCGCCAGAGGTGCGCCGGTCGCATGGCTTCCCGGTGATCTGGTGCCCACTAACGCCGGCAGCCTGGCTGCATTCTTACACACGCAACATCCGCACGCGGCGCTGCTGTTCATCGATTTCATGATCGGC
Source organism: Deltaproteobacteria bacterium (assembly GCA_005879255.1). The sequence continues at coordinate 21,287 of VBKY01000041.1, read as the reverse complement.
CCTGAAGGGCAAAAATTATTTGCGGAAAAATATGGCTACGGAAGCCCGCGCAAGGAATACGGTTTCAAGCGCTGGTATCCCGAGCAGGGTCTATCGACCTACGAATACGCCAACACGATCGAGAGATGGAACAAGATTCTTCTGCAGATCTCGCGCAAATAAATTCTTCATGCACCCACGGCTAGCGCCGTGATCGACGGCAGCCCGCTGATGACGGTGCGCGCGACGCCTGAGTCCACGCTCAACACATCACCTTCTGACGTGGAAGCGAAAACGCCCTGCCCGCCGAGACCCGGACACATGGCCATAACCCCGCCGCTCAGTCCTTCGATCAGGACGTTCCAATGCGCGCCGCCATCTTGGCTAACAAAGACCGCCGCGTCGGCGCGCTCCTTACGCAGCCAAGTATTTGGCCGGCCGAGAGCTATGCCAAGGTAAATGTTTCCACCGCTATCTTCCGTGACCGCCGAGCCAAAAGTGCGCGCTCCCGAAAGGGTAATCTTTTCCCAATGTTCGCCTCGATCCTTGCTCCGATACACACCTTCGCCGCAGGCCGCGACGACGAGTCCCTTGGTTCGCTCGCTCGGCAGAACTTGATGCACGTCGGGCTCATCCAGACCTGTCACGGCCGCGGCCCAATCCTGGCCTTCATTGTCGCTCACGAGCAGACCGCCAACTTCGATGGCAGCGTAAAGACGGCGCGGCGTTTGATTGTCGGCGGCGAGAAAACGCGTGCGCGCGCCCAGCTCGGGACTTGGCGGGAAGCTGCCGCTAACCGCGCCGAGGCGCACGCCTTCGAGTTCCCGCCATTCGCCGCCGTTAGCCGCGCTGTAAAGCGCGGCCGGCACGGTGCCCGCAAGTATCGCTCCGGGAAGTGCCAGCAAAGAAACGGTCGTCAAGCGCGGCACATTGGGCTTTGCCCGCTTCCATTCTGCGCCGCCGTTGGCGCTGACGAAGAGTCCGGAATGTTCCGTCGCCGCATAGACGTGGCGCGGGTCGAGAGGATCGACTTGCAGCCCAGTCAGTTTCCAGAAGGTCAGCGCCTTTTCGACCTGAGTCCATTGCTCGTCTCGCTGTTCAAACCGATACCAACCTGAGTAAGTTGCGACATGCAAGGCATTGGCATCGCCACGAAACTGCGTCATGTGCTCACCTCCCGCTGGCTACTGGTTAATGTCGATGATGGGCGCAAGGAACTGAGATATGCCAGAGGTACTAATACTGTCAAGGCAGGTCGAATATTAGTTATCTAAATCACAAGCCGATGAGGCACAATTGCCACCGGGCGGCGGTTAGTAATCAATTAACTTGACTGTTTTTGCCCCATGTAATATGCAGGCGGAGGTTGAGGCTCTTCTCCTATCGCCGTGAATCTATTATACCCAAAACCGATCCAAGAACGCGCTGAAGTATCGAAGGAATAGCGTAGGAGTCCTTATGAACCAAGCAATGACTGTCGGTATTCCCTACACCTTGGAAACCGACGAAAAGCTGGTAAACGAGACTTTCGGTCCGAACAATATTCGCCGGCGCAGAACGGGAACCCACGAGTTGAAGCAGATGACAGTCCAGAATGGCCGGCGATTCGCCGACCAGCTCTCGCTCGAGGAGCAAGGCTTTGTGCTCGTAGAGCATCGGACGAAAGTCGCCGACTTTTTCGACGCAGCGCAGTTGGAGTCGGTGTATTACCCGGAGGTCGAGGAGCTGATCAAAAAAACATCGGGGGCTTCCCGCGTCGTCATCTTCGATCATACGCTGCGCTCGGGCGACGAAACGGAGCGCGAAGCGAAGCTGATCCGAGAGCCGGTGCTCTCGGCGCATAATGACTACACGGAGTGGTCCGGACCGCAGCGGGTGCGAGAAGCCCTTCCCGACGAGGCCGAGAAATTGCTCGCGCGGCGCTTTGCGATCATTCAGGTATGGCGTGCGATCAATCAACCAATTCAAGCAAATCCTCTCGCGGTAGCCGACGCCAAGAGCGTGGGGATGGAAGATCTGCTCGTGGCCGAGCGGCGCTACCCGCATCGGGTGGGACAGACTTATCGGCTGAAGTACAGCCCCAACCACCGCTGGTTCTATTTTCCTGAGATGCGGCGCGACGAAGCTCTGGTGTTCAAAGTTTATGATTCCGAAAAGGATGGCCGGGCGCGTTTCACGCCTCACACATCATTCGTCGACCCGGCTTCTCCTCCGAACGCTCCGCCGCGTCAGAGCATCGAGGTACGTGCTTTCGCATTCTTCGCGGCATAGATGCCTGTCCGACAGCAGCCGCTTCGTCACCAACGCCGACCACTCTTGTAGCCAACCAGCGGCCATTTTCCACGCCGAATACGCGCCTTTTTCGCGCCCATCGCCGCCAAGCCGACCAATTTTTTTGCGCCGGTGAATCATGCGCCCGAGGTTTGACTTAGTCATTTCATCCGATGTAACTGTGGCGCACCGAACCGAATGCGAAGCACCCCTGCACAAATTAGCGGGCGTTAAGAAAAATATGAGCGAAGATCCTCGGCCGGTTATAGAATCGATCCATAAGACAATCTGGAGGGCTCCATGTCGGCAAAGGGCGTCATGCCGGGTTTTGATATGTCTGATCTTCGCGTTGGGAGCGGTATCCTCCAATGCGATCGGCCAGGATACGGACCGCGCCGCTCTGATAGAAAGAGCCAAGAAAGAAACTGAGGTCGTTTGGTATACCAGCGCCGGCCTGCAAGATTCCAACCCGATGGCCGAGGCTTTTCAAAAAGACTATCCCTTCATCCGCGTCAACGTCATTCGTTCCGGCTCTGGAGTCCTGATCAATCGGATCTTAAACGAAGCGAGAGCGCAAAAGGGTCTGTTCGACGTTCTGAACACGAACGACGAAAGCGTGTTGCCGCTAAAAAAACGCGACTTGCTCGCTCGATATGTTTCATCCGAAGCGAATTTTTACGATGACGACTTGAAAGACAAGGAAGGATACTGGCATGCCGCCTACGTCGTGCCGTGGTTTCTCGGCTACAACACCCGCATGGTCAAAAAAGACGACGTTCCAAAAAATTATGAGGACCTCTTACAGCCTAAATGGAGAGGACGAAAGATCGCCCTCGGCACCGACAACGGCAGCCTAATACTTGCCGGCATGATCCGCGTTTGGGGCAAAGAAAAAGCCGTTCGCTATTTTCAACAGCTCGCCAAGCAAGAACCCGCATTGCAGGCCGGCGCCCCGTCTAGCAGGATTCAATTGTTGGCGGGCGGTGAATTTCCCCTGACTCTCGCATCGGGAAATACCTTGCAGACTTTTGTCTCTCGGGGCGCGCCGGTGGATTGGCTACCGTTGGAGCCGGTCTTTGTGCAGCTGAACACCATTATGCTGGCGGCGCAATCCAGACACCCCAACGCGACCAAGCTCTTTATCGATTTCGTGCTCTCCAAGAAGGGCCAGGAAATGATTCGCTCTTTTCATCGCGTGCCGGCACGCACCGGCGTCGACGCCGAACCGCCGCGAATCTTTAAGGGTTACAAACGGCTCGTTCAGGATATCGAAGCCGCGGCGAACGCCGATGCAAACACGAAGCTCTACAACGAGATCCTCGGTATCAGGCAATGATTCACAAGTGTCCCGCCGCAAAAATTTCTTTAAAGTCTCCATCGTGTTCTTCCGTCATTCCGGCGGAAGCCGGCATCCGGGTTTTGAAATTTCTGGATTCCCGCTAAAACCATGCGGGAATGACGGAAATTTGTGCGGATTAGTTTTGGACAGCAAACCGTGGGAATCAGGCCCGCAGAGATTGAAGGAGATATAAATGGCGAAGCTAGGATTCAACGTGATCGACTCTGATATTCACGTGGTCGAGCCGAAGGATTTATGGCTTCGTTATCTCGAACCGGAATTCGTCAAAGACGGTCCGCGACCGGCAGAACCGGGCAAGGGATTGTGGCAAATCGGCGATCGGCCGGTTCCGGTTCGTGCCAACCTTGCCGGGCGCCAGGAAGACATCGCCATACGCCGCCAACGGACCAAAGAAAGATACAAGAAACTCGGCCGGCGCGAAGGCGAAGATCATAGCTCACCCATCGACATGATTCAGGCGATGGACGCCGAAGGGCTCGATATCGGCGTGGTGTTTCGAACTTATACGGCTCACGCGACCGGCACGGATGAAATCGATCCGAAGCTCGCCGCGGCCATCTGCCGGGCGTTCAATAATTGGCTGCGCGACTTCTGCAACGCTAGTCCTGCCCGGCTGCTGCCGACGGCGCAGACGGCGTTGCACGACGTCAATCTCGCGGTCGCCGAGGCGCGTCGCGCCGTCAAGGAGTTGGGCGCCGTGGCGCTTGTTTTGCCGAATCACCAGGTTATGGGCCGACCGTTTTACGATCCGTATTATGATATTATGATCCGCTTTGGGCTGCGGCCGTTGATCTCAATGTTGCGGTCGCCTTTCATGGCATCAATCTGGCGCACCACGGTCACGTCGGTGTGCGCTACTTCGATAACTTTCCATTGGCGCATGCTTCGGGACACGCGATCGAATCGATGCTCGCTCTCGGCGCCATGCTGACCGGTGGAGTTTTCGAGAGATTCCCCGCTTTGCGCGCGGCTTTTCTCGAAGGCCTCTGCAGCTGGGCTCCTTCGTGGCTGTATTGTCTTGACGAGCGGTGGGAAAAATTCGGCAACGAGGGGCGCTATGGTTTGAAGCACCTGCCTAGTTTTTACTTCCGTCGGCAATGCTTCTTGTCTGTGGATCCCGACGAGGAACTAGTGGTGGATACGATTGGAGCCCTTGGCGACGACAACATCGTCATCTCGACTGACTGGCCGCACGGGGATTCTTCCTTTCCACAGGCATTGAACACATTCTTTAAGATCGACGGCATGTCGGATGCCTCCCGACGCAAGATCCTATGGGACAACTGCGCGCGGCTTTACAATTTGCGCGCTTGAACTAGCCGACAGATCGCGGCCAGGTGTTGCGAAATGTTCCCGACAGCCAATCCTAGCCAAAGGCGCGTGCACTAATCGCTCGTGATGCGGCGAGTCTGAACTGTGATTCAAGCGCCGTCGATCGGGCGATGAGACAGGGCTATCATTCGAGCTACTTGAGATAACCTCTCTCGCGGTAAAATTTTCGCGCACCGGGATGAAGTGGCACGTCATAGGGCGCCTCTTCATTGTTGGCGGACAGATCGGCGATGCCGAGCGGCCTAAAGTTATCGGTGGGGATCGATTTCTGCCTCAGTTCGATGGCTTCGCAGAGCGCATAGGCAACGTCATTCGGCATGTCGGCGCGCACGACCATTGGCCAGCCACTGAAATCAATGGTCGGGACGTCGGCGGTGAGACCGTTGAACTGTGATTTCGGCACGAATCCGGGTCGGTAGCCCATGGCTTTTAGTTTTCTCAGCACCGCCCCTTCGATCGGGAGATAACGAAAGCCATGCTCGAGCACACTTTGGCCCCAGCTCTTAATGCCTTCGTCGAAAACAGCGTTGACTGTGCCCTTCTCGATTGCCGCGCGGCGGTCCGGGTGGCTCGGCCGGGAGATGGCTTGAATTTTTCCACCCCACTTGCGGATATCGCCAAAAGTGAATCCTGCCGCTTTCAAAGCCGCGCTCACCATGAAAGTCACTGGACTTTCCACCAGATCGCGCCGGCCAGCCGGTCCCGTGGATAGACGGATGGGAATTCGTTCCTTCTTAATTTGTTCCAGCGAGGTAATCCCGGTCGACTCATGAACGGCAAAACCCAGCACATCCCATGAAGGAAAGGTCGCGATGGTCCGCAACGGGACCCGGCCGCGTAGTGGCCCCGTTCCACGATAGGCAAGTGTCACGGAAGCCGAAGGATTGATCCACGCGACGGAGACTTTGCCCTCTGCGAGCAATTTGATCTCGCGAAAACTGTCCGCCGCGAACGAGAGCGAGATGCATTCGCCCTGTTTGCCGCGCGGCAGCAGAGACAATTGTAAATAGTAGCCGAGCCGCGAATCCGTTTGCAGGACGCCTTCAGCCGCTCGTTGAGTCTGATACGAAAGGGAGGTGTCGTAGAGGCCCGAGACCAATTCGAGAAAGCCTTTTACCCGCTGGATTGCAGAATTGTATCGTTGTGGGGTCATGTTGTCATTCCTTTCGATGGGATGGCGCGAAGTTATGATCGCCGGCTTGCATCCGGCCATTCCCACAGCCGCCTCAACATACTTGAAGCGAGGAATTGTTCAAGCAGACAGGCACCACACGGGATACTCCCCACGTCTTGCTTTGGATGCACGAAATTGGTGCTATCGATCGATCCTAACAGACGCGCGAGAGAGAAGCTGGAAATATGCGTTTGAAGGGCCTTGTTGTTGAGCTCGCTCGTCGCGTGACGAATGAGAGAGTGAAGTGAATAGCTAGCTACTCCTCCCGACGTCGAAACGCTCGAGCGATATTTTGGGTCACGCGTCCCGATGTCCGCGTCGCGATGCGGCGGCTATCGTGACGACAATGACCAATAGCACACTGAAGCCGACGAATAACGCAATGGTGGGATCCATGCCTAGGATTGAATCGATTGAATATTGTGAGGGGGTGGTAACGCCCTGCGGATCAAAAACGCCTGCAGAACCTTGGGGCATTTGGACTCCTGGTTTAGCGGAATCAGCTGTTGTACCGCTCGTTATCTCAGCATGTCGATCGCGTTCCTCGGGCGACGGTTGATCTGCAGTCTCAGCCGAAGGCTCTTTCGCGGCGGTAATTCCCGACACGTTGATCGTAAGAGAAAATACCAACGCGCCTATCAGGCATAGGACTAATCTCACTTTTCACCTCCTTTCTTCTCGATTCCAGTGATTATCGAGCAATTCCCGTGCCTTCAACGTGCAATCCCGACACAAATCCACAGCTTACCTCAGTAGACGACAAAAATCCCACAGAACTCGGACGAATTCCCAGACAAGCGCATGCTCGGCGAGTCTAACCCGTAGTAAAAAGCATACGCGCCGAGTCGGCTTTTCCACTAATACTTTGCTGGTGATAACTTAACGAGGACACGGCGCATTGCTTGTTGGGAAATCGAGCGGTTTGAATAAATGCACCGGGCGAAGGCACGCGGCAAAAAATGATCATCTGCGACGAGAAACCGACATTGTCATGTGCTTTTCATTGCGGCGCTATCACAACGCCGGGCTCAGGGAGGAGATCTGGAAGTGAGCGATAGTCAGTATTTTTGCCCGCTCAGTGGAGGCGGCGTCCACGGGCAGATCCAGGTTTCGCTTACTTTCCCGCCCACAGCTTATCGAAGAAACCGCTTTTTTGCAGTCCATCGAGGTAGCGTCTATCGACGAGATCCTGCGGTTTTATTTTTTTTGCACGCGCATCGACTTTCGCGGTCTCGTCGATGATCGCCTGAAACGCTTCGGTCTTGAATTCCAGCCGCGGCTCTAACACCTTGATCTCTTCGTCATAAGCGGCGTCCAACAGTTTGCGATCACCGATCCGCAATTGCTTAGCCAGTACTTTGTAGGTCGTTTCTTTATCCATGAAAAGTATTTTCATCGCCTCGGCGGTCACGCGCACAAACTTTTCGATAACCGGACTGCGCGTATTGATTACGGACCGCCGCGTTATCAAAGTCGCAGCCGCAAAAGGAATCTGCAGATCCGGTCCGTAGACGACATAACGAAAACCCTGAGCGGCCGCTCGAGTGCCGCCCGACGGGCCGGTCATCGTCGCGGCATCGACCGCTCCGCTGAATAACGCCGCGAGATTTTCGACCTGGCCGCCGGTCTGTATAAAAGTCACATCCGTCGGTTCCATACCGTTTTTTCGCAAAGCCTGGATGATGAAATAGTGCGAATTGCTGCCGAGCCGAGACACCCCCAGCTTTTTCCCTTTGAGATCTTCCGGTCTTTTGATCTCCGGCTTGGCTAGAATACTGTGAGTCAACGTGTTCTTGGCGCTGGCAACAAAAACCAAGTCGGTGGCGCCTTGGGCGTGGGCACGGATGATCGGCTCGCCTCCACTAATAGCGACCTGGGCGTCGCCGCCCAAAATTGCTGCGGTAACCAACGGGGCTGAAGAAATGTAAACCAACTGGAAGTCCAAATCGTACTTCCGAAACAGGCCAACCTCTTCGGCGATCCACGGCATCGCTTGCGACATGGTGCGCGCCGAGTGAAAACCGATGAGTTTATCGGCGGCCAGTCCAGGCAGCGAGAATAAACCGAGCGCGAGAAAGATAAAGAGAAATCGCGAAATGCAAACAACCACGGGGCGTGACTTCATGAGAGACACCTCCGGAATGAACGACTCAGTCGCAGCCTTCGATCGCGAATCGTCAATAGAAGTCTATCGGAAAACCAGCGCGACATTAGCAAAAAGAGCCGCTCGCTACTAGTCCACATGACCCAAAGAGAGAGTGCCCAACCGACTTCGATCAGTATATCTTACGATTGCAAAAGGAATCCTTGCGGTCTCGGCATCCCGACGCGATGGACTGTAGAGGCGATCGGCCGATCGCCCGCACACAAAACCGCGAAGGACGCCAAGGAAGAGTTGTAGAGCTGAGATTTTTTCAGGATAATGAGGACGGGCACAGCTAGCGTTTTCCGAGGAGGTTCGAAATGAGAGGCACACGGATCACTGTGAACTCGAAACAAATGGACGGAGTACCCTGCATCAGAAATCTTCGTATTCCTGTCGCGACGGTGGTGGGGATGCTAGCCGACGGCATGACGGAGAAAGAAATACTCGAAGCCTATCCCGATCTCGAAGGCGACGATATTCGCGCCGCTTTGCGTTTTGCTGCCGAAGCCGTACGCGAACGAGAGTTACCCCTTATCGGTAATCCGTGAATTTCCTGATCGACAACTCACTATCACCCACAGTCGCAGAAACACTGCGGCAAGCTGGCCACGATGCGGTCCATGTTCGCCATTACGGTATTCACAAGGCGGAAGACGAAATCGTTTTTGATCGAGCCGCTGAGGAAGATCGCGTCGTCGTATCGGCCGACACCCGCTTCGCAACGGTTTTGTCGCTGCGGCACGCTTTCAAACCATCGGTCATTGTGTTTCGCCGGGTATCGCCGCGTCGCGCTGAAGCGCTGGCGAAATTGTTGCTCGCAAACTTACCTAACATCACTGCTCTACTCGACCTCGGCAGTATCGTCATTTTCGAAGAAGCACGGTTGCGCAGTCGCACGTTTAGGCCATCACCCTTGAAGTCGGGCAAGGACAGCCGCGAATAAGAGGGAGATCGCAACAGGCAATCGATACGAGGGAGTAAAAATCGGAAGTCCTTTAGCTCGATGCCTGGAAGGAGGAACCGATGAAGCTATCCGTATGCCATATTCTTTTGAGCGCTTTTTCTCTTACCCTCGCTTTAACCGTAATCGCTCGCGCTCAATCCAACCCTCCCAGCGCAGAAAACGCCAAGAAGGAAGGGGAAGTGGTTTGGTATGGCTCTCTGACCGGCGGGACGATCGTCGCGAGGATTATCAAAGCGTTCGAAGATAAATACCCTCCCATCAAGGTCAAGTACCTCCGCATGGGAGGCGCCGGACTGATTGAAAGAATCAGGAGCGAGGCTCGAGCCGGAAGATTTCTCTGGGATGCTGCGACCGCCGAGTACATCCAGTTTTTCCAGTTGCCAACGCACGTGAACCTTGCCAGATACTTCACGCCGGAGTTTCAGAAATTTGCTGAGCCGCATCGGGATCCGAACGGAACTTGGATAAGCATCTACGGCGCCATCGCCACCATCGGTTGGAATACGCAGATGGTCAAATCAGCCGACGCGCCGAAGGATTGGAAAAATCTATTAGAGCCCAAGTGGAAAGGAAGAAAAATCGGCCTGCCTGCCGAAGCCTATCAATGGTACGGCGGGATGGTCGCCTATCTAGGAGACAAGACAGGCCGTGAATACATGCGCGCGCTGGCCGATCAAGATCCGCAAACGCAGCAAGGATACACCAACACGTCTAATCTTCTCGTAGCCGGGGAGTTTCCCGTCGCGGTCATCAGAGCGCACCGGATCGAACTTGCGCGAGCGAAAGGCGCGCCTGTGGATTGGTCCGCGGAAGCCAATCCGATCGTCTACAGCATCCATCCGATCGGCATATCCGAAAAAGCGCCTCACCCCAGCGCGGCCAGACTTTTTTACGATTTCGTGGCGTCGGTGGAAGGACAGGGGCTTTTCACCGAAGAGGGCTTCACCAGCTCCCATGCTGGAGTCAAGTCGCGCTTTCCGAGGGTGAGCCTCGACAGAATCAAACATCCGGCGCCGCCCGACGCCAAAGTGAGCGAGCGCATCGAGACATGGCTCAAAGAGCACCAGCAGACGTTTCACGTACAGACAGGTAGCAGATAGGGAACGGAGCGGTCGAAATCAGATGTTGGAATAATGGAGTATTGGAGTGTTGGTTCGGAAACGCATCATTTCAATATTCCATCACTCCAACACTCCAGCAGGCTTCTATGGCAATTCCTCCAGCAGCCGGCCATAGCCTTTCACGGGCTCGCGCACGTGAAAGCGCTTTTGCACGTCCCAAAGTTTTGTGGCAAGATTGTAGATGACCGGCACCTGCAGGTCTTGTTCCAATAGGCGGACAACTTTCAGCAGTCGCCATCCCGATCCGAGCATGTAGATCGCATCGGCATCGCGATGTTTTAGAAAGGCTTTCTTCGTGTGTTTGTAGATCTCTTCGCCCGATAGCTTGCCCACGTCTTTGAAGGCGACTTCGATGCCCTCCATCGCTTTCACGTCGATCCCCGCTTCGGTGAAGTAGCGCGTGAAAATCTGATTCAGGTTGTCGTTGAAATAGGTCACACCGACAAAGTTCCTGACTCCAAGCGCGTGCATCGCTTCGATCTGCGATTTGCCTGAAGTGCTGACCGGCACGCCGATTTTGGCTTCAAGGTCTTTGACAATTTTGTCCTCGCCGTGAAAGCCATGCACCATCATCGGCGGAGCGCCGCCGATGTGAATCAAGTCTGCGCCCAGCTCCGCCAACTGCGCCGCCTTTTGCTTGTGGTCTTCCAGCACATCGCGAAATTCCTGCTCAGTTCCGGACCTGATCCCGACCGTGAGCGGAATCACTCCGATCCCTTCGGGAAGCAGGCGAATAAAATCTTCTAATGAGCCAGGCCGATACGTGGGCTTGATATCACCGACGACGCCTCGCCAACTGTCAAACATTTTTCACCTCACGTTAAGTTCAAGCGGCACGGCTGCCGCTTGGAGAAAATTTTCGCAACTGGGGGTGTGCCGTGAGCATAGGCGCAAGCCAAAAAAACTACAAGGATGTACACGAGCCGCAGGTGTTCAGTTCAGAGCTATTCCCTCTCCACCACGTCTTCGTGGGGGAGAGGGCAAGGGTGAGGGGGCGTCCGATACCTGACCCTCACCCCGTCTCGCTTCCGCGAGCGGGCGAGGGAGAGAAGGCTCATCTTCGTGCACGGCGCGCTTGACCTAAAGCCGATCGTGGTGTTACGCAATGGCACACGAGAATAAACGGGAGGACAAACATGAAGATCGTCGTGTTCGGACCGGAACGTCGAGCGGGTGCTTTGGTGGGCGAAAGAGTTATCGATCTCAATCGCGGCTTGGCGAAGTATTTAAGCGAACGTGGTGAAGCGAATGCGGCGGAACAAGCGGCTTCACGGCTACCGTCCCGGTTGTTATCGCTTATCGAACGGGGCCCCGCCGGATTGGCAGACGCGCAGGCGGTGATCGATCACTTCATTAAATTGTCTCCGGCCGACGACCGCGGCGCTCCGACAGTCGTTCACAACTTGAACGACGTGAAGCTTCACGCGCCGTGGCCAGAGCGGCGCATCGCCTGCGTCGGTGGCAACTATGCCGCTCACTTAGCCGGCATGTGGGCGAATCGGTTGGGCAAGACCGAAGTCAGCGTCGAGCAAATTACCGAGGAAGCAAAGAAAGCCGGCCAGTGGGGATTTTGGAAAGTGCCGGCTGAAGTCGCAGGACCAAATGACACCATCCCCTTCCCAAAACGCGTGACTTATTTCGATTACGAAGGCGAAATTGCTATCGTCATCGGCAATCGGGGCAAGAACATTCCTGCCGAGCGAATCCGCGAATATGTTTGGGGCGTCACTTTATTTCATGACTGGAGCATTCGTGACGGCGGCGGTGTCGACCGGGTCGTGAGCTACAACCTACAGAAAAATTTCGACGGCGCGGTGTCGATGGGTCCGTGCATTGTCGTCGGAGAGTTGGACCAACAAGACATCGATGCCGATACCCGCGTTAACGGCGTAGTGCGCCAGAGCTACAACACCAGTGAAATGATTTGGTCGTTCGGCGAGGTGTTGGAATATCTGTCGCGGGACTTTACTTTTGTGCCAGGTGACGTGATTGCGGGTGGCACATCGGCGGGAACCGCTGCGGACAAATCGCGGCGAGGACCAGATGGCAAGCGACCGCTCGATCTGTTTCTCAAGGTTGGTGACGTCGTCGAAGTTTCCTCATCGAAGATCGGCGCTCTGGGCAATAAGATTGTCGCGAGCGACTGACTCTATGTGCAATCCGACGGTTGCAGAAATCGGTGATTCAGTGCGGTCAAGATCTCTCACTTCGTTCGAGATGACAGATAGCTTGGGTGTCATTTCGAGCGAAGCGAGAAATCTTTCTTAATCTCGCCATCCGCACCCGGATACAAAACGAATCATAACCAACGAAGAAAGATACTCATGGACTTCAACCTACCCGAAGAAATTCAAATCCTAAAAGACACTGTGCGCCGCTTCGTCGACAAGGAACTGATTCCGCTGGAGCACGAGTACCGGCACGACAGTGAAACGGCGATGCCGGAGCATCTGCTCAAGCCGCTCCAGGAAAAAACCAAGGCCATGGGACTCTGGATGCTCGACGTGCCCGCAGAGTACGGCGGCGCCGGCCTCGGACTTTTGCCGCGCTGCGTGATTCACGAGGAAATCGCTCGCGCGGCTTCTCTACCCTTCCGCGGCCTTGAACTCTTTGGACCGGAAGTCAGGCCCGTGCTGTTTCACTGCAATGAGGAACAGAAAGAACGATTTCTGAAACCAGTGCTACGCGGCGAAATTAAATTTTGCTTTGCCCAGACGGAGCCTGACGCAGGCAGCGACCCCGCGAACATGCGCACGCGCGCGGTGCAAGATGGCGACTGGTTCATCATTAACGGCACCAAGCGTTTCATCACCGGCGCGGGGCGCGCCGATTACACTCAGCTCATGGCGGTGACCGATCCGGAGAAAAAGGCGCGCGGCGGAATCACCTGTTTCGCGGTTGATCTAAAGAGCTCGGGTGTCGTCCTCGAACGACAGTGGCCGACGATGATGGGCGAAGCGCCATGGCAAATTCTTTTCGACAACGTGCGCGTGCCGCGGGCGAACGTGATTGGTCCGATCGGCGGGGGCTTTTCCCTTGCGCAAAAATGGATCGGCGAAGGCAGGATCAGAGGCCACGGCGCGCGGCCGGTGGGCATTGCACGGCGCGCGCTCGACATGATGATCGAATATTCCAAAGTTCGCGTCACGTTCGGCCGGCCGCTCGCCGATCGCCAAGCAATCCAGTTTATGATCGCCGACTCGGCAATGGAGCTGCACGCGGTGCGGAATGTGGTTTACGAGTGCGCCTGGCGCGTGGATCGGGATGAAGATGTGCGCGATCTCTCTTATATGGTCAAAGTAATGGCTACTGAGATGGCAAGTCGCGTCATCGACCGCGCGATCCAGATCCACGGCGGATTAGGCTTAATGAAAGAATTGCCTCTCGAATGGTGGTACCGTCAGATTCGCAGCACCCGAATCACCGAAGGCGCCAACGAAGTGCTGCGCTGGCGCCTCGGGCAAAATCTAATCCGCGCGCGTCACTGATTTTGGGAATGGTTGAAGTCCCTCAATTTGATGCGGAATGAAAGTGCGTCATGCCGGCGCCGGGCATCCAGGCCGATGCAGGAGTGCCATAAAAGAAGAAAGACTGGATTCAGGCATCCGCCGGGATGACGGAATCGGGAGGCAGCCGATTTGTGATTGATGGGACCCTTCGGATTGGACCGAGGGACGTTCCGCGGGCTCCGCTCAATTCTCCAAAATCTTCTTCACGCGTTCCATGACGTCCGCCGGCTGACCGGTGACTTCTTTCGCCAGGTTCTGCATCTCGTCCCACGACACCGGCTCCAAGTCGTAGCGACGTTTTTTCACCTCGGCGATAAACTCGGGATCCTTGAGCATCTTTTCGTAGCCGGTGCGGATCGTGCGGGCGAGGTCGGCTGCCATCCCGGGCGGTGCCACCATGGGCCGGCCGAACCCACCTGATGAAAGAACTACGGTTGCCATGCGCCGAAGCGCATCAGGGGTTTTTTGCTTGTCCATTAACTCATAGAGGGTCGGCACGTCGCCGAGCCTGGCATCGCGCCTTTTGCCAGTCTGAATCAGGCTCTTGACGAAGCCGTTTTTGAACCAGGTTCGCGTCGGATCCCGGCCGACGAAGCTGCCGATGTCGAACGCGCGGCAATGGAGCTCGCCGCGTTCCACGGCGATATCGATCTCGCCGCCGCTTTGGTAGCCCGTGACCGTCTTGAACTTAAGCCCGAGAGTTTCTTCCAAAACTTTCGGAACGAAATAGCCGGTCGCTCCTGTGCCCGCGCCGCCGCAGCGCGGCGGTTCCGCAGCGCGTCGAATATCTTCGAGCGTCTTGTACGGGCTGTCCGCTCGCACGTAAAGCTGCGCCTCAAGCCGTTCGGGCGAACCAATCCAGGTGAACCTGGCCCAGTCGAATTTCGCGGTGTCGTGTCCTAGGATCTGATCGAAGAATGCTCCGCCTTGTAACGCGCCCAATATAAGACCGTCCGGCTTCGCCATGTTGTAGACATAGTTGGCAGCCACGACGGAGCTGGCGCCCGGCATGTTCTGCGGCACAAGGACCGGCTCGCCGGGCAAATGCCTGCCGAGAAACTGCGCGACCACGCGCGCGTAAAGATCGACTCCGCCGCCGGTGCTCGTCCCAATGATGAGACGGATTGTTTTTCCTTTGAAGTCAGTTTCACCTTGCGCGGCAAGATCGGTCGACGCAGCAATACCGAAAGTAATCATTGCGAGCAGGCAAAACAGAAAACTCTTGAGCGTTAGAATATTTTTCATCTGTCGCGCCTCCGCTATCTTACACATGAACCTTGGCATCCAATACCGTCATTACCGGCGAACCGAGATTCAGTCCGATCGGATTGACGTCCACGGCAGCTATCTTGCCGCGAAGATCGATGGCGAGATCGGCCAGCCGGACAATCCCGTCGATTAACGAAGTAATATGCGCCGTTCCCTTGCGCGATTTTTTTAAAGCCCCAAACGCCTTCAGAGAAGACAGCATCTCCTCGGCATCCGCCATCGTGAGTGGTGCCAGCCGAAGCGCATAATCCTTGAGCACTTCCGTGAAGATGCCGCCCAAGCCGCACAGGATCACGGGGCCAAACGTCGCATCGTACTTCACGCCGAGAATAATCTCGAAATCATGCGGAACGTAGCGCTCCACGTTGATCACAGGATTTTCCTGCGACACTGCTCGAGCTCTTTCTGCCAGCGCCTCGTATTCTCTTTGTAGTTCAGCGTCGCTGGAAACTTTTCGGCTCACCAGGCCGATATCGCTTCGGTGTGCAACGTCGGGCACGATTCCCTTCATGATCACCGGGTAACCGATCTTGGACACGACCGCCATTGCTTCATCACGGCTCGAAACCAGGTCAAAGTCCACGCAGCGAAAGCCGTACGCGGCGAGTAATTCCATCGTCGTCGAATGGGACAACATCGATGCGCCATCATGAGCTTTTAAAATCGCCGCAACGTTTGCCGGGGGCAAATTGCTGCTGTGCTCCACTCTTTGCGCTTTCCTCCGACCCGCGAGGAACCTTCCATAGTCGATGTAAGCGCGCAGCATCTTGAAACAGGCGTCGGTGGCCCCGTCGAATACCGGAATATGCTCGGCTTGAAAAATATCGCGCACATCTGCCTCGGACAGACAATTAATCGCAGCGGCCGGTTTTCCGAACTTTGCTGACGCCGCGGCGAAATTCCTGGCGTACTCATGACGCACCGCCAGCGGCCCGAGATACATCAAGAGACAGTCGTTGGCCGTATCCCGTGCGAAAGCTTCGCAGACGTTGGAGAGAAAACCCTGGCTACGCGACGCCCCAGCAGTGTCGAAAGGATTGGTCAAGATCGCCGTGCGGCGCTGTGGAATGCAGCTTTTGGCTTCCTCGGAGATATCGGCAAGGTCGAGACCGTATTCAGTTGCCTTGTCGGCCATCAGGCTCGCGCCTGCGCCGCTCGAAGTCATGACGAGAATGCGCCCGCCGCGCGGCACGGGTTGATGAGCCGCCATCTGCGCTGATCCCAAAAATGTCTCCACCGTATCGGTGGAGATGACGCCGTATTGCCGAAATGCAGCTTCGTACACTTCGCCGACGCCGGCCATGCGCGCCGTATGCGCCAGGGTGGTAATCGCGCCGCGCTCCGACTTACCGACTTTGAGCACGACGATTTTCTTACCGAGCTCGTGCGCGCGCTCGGCCAGCTGGAGAAAGCGCGGCCCGTCCTTGAGCCCTTCCATAAGTAAGGCGACTACCTGGGTCGATGCGTCTTCGAGAAAGAATTCGGTAAAGTCGCAAAGGTCTAAATCCATCTCGTTGCCGTTGCTGACCAGATAGCTGAGTCCCTGATTAGCCTGCACCGCGCGATGGCCCAATACACCGAGCAGCGCACCGCTATGCGACGCGATGGCGACTGGACCGGGTGTGAGAGGCAGCGCAAAAGAATGGTCGTAACCGCAGGGAATTCCTTTGAGTACGTTGAATGTGCCGTGACAGTTGGGGCCGCACACGCGAATGTCGTATTGCTTTGCGATGTCGCTCAGCTGTGCTTGACGCTGCGCTCCTTCGGCGCCGGATTCGCTAAAGCCCGCCGAGCCGATGATTGCGGTCTTGACTCCTTTTTTGCCGCACTCTTCTAAGACTTGCGGCGATAATTTCGCGTCGACCATCAAGATCGCGACGTCGGGTGCCTCGGGCAATTCGCTGACGCTCGGATAACACTTGAGACCGCCGATCTCCAGCGCGCGTGGATTGACCGGATAGATCTTACCGGTGAATTTGGAATTGATGACATTGCGCAACGGTAAACCCGACGCCTTCGACGGATCTGATGAAGCACCGACGACGGCGAGCGAATTCGGTTCGAAAAGCAATCGAACGCGCGGATCGGACACGAAGACTTCCTCCAGAAATTTTCCTAGGAGTGAAATGAAACAGCTATGCGACTAGCGCAGCAACAAAATAAGTGTTGCACTTCGTCTGTGAATTTAGGGAATCCAGGTTCTGTGAGTTCACGCCCCACCACCATGGATACCGGCTTTCGCCGGTATGACAGATTCTTGCATCCCAAATGTCGCGGGGTCTCCACAATTCAAAAACTAAAACGGCAGCCAGCGACCACTAGGCTGTTCCGTACCCAGCGCCGGACGATCGCCGCCGCCATTCATCGTCTCCGGACGCTGCGGACTCTTGATCGGTTCTTTCCATGGCGACGGCGCGCCTTTATAAGCTTCTGAGCCTTTAATGAAGTGGCGCGCTTCTTCGAGGGTCTCGACAAGCGGCATGTTTACCGGATAAAGCTTCTTACTTTTCGGCCTGGGTCCGCCTTTGGAGACATGCCCCCACAGAGGATGGCCGACAATCTCTTCCGCCGTCCAAACAGCTTCGATCAGCTTTTCGAGATCGACACCGGTCTCGATACCCATCCCGTCCATCATGTGGATCAAATCTTCCGTCGGCGCCAAACCCGCGGAGCGCCCGTTGCCGCAAAACGGACAACCGCCCATGCCGCCGATGGCGGGCTGCAGGCGCAGCGTGTCGGTAGCATCGAGCACTTTAAGGGATACGTATGATGATGTGAGCGCCATGCCGCGCGTGTTGTGTAAATGGAGATTGAAACTGTTGATCGACGGCCAGCGCTTTTTGATCGCGATCAATTGCCGCTCCACTTGGTCCGGCATGTTCCAACCCATCGGGTCGGAGATCCCCACTTTTGTTACCGCGATCCCCGCCTCTTCCCACAGTCTGTACTGCCGTTCCAACATCGTCATGCGGTCTTCTTGTGAGACTTCGCCGGTCCAATTGGAGCCCCAGGACGCGCTGATGTTTATGCCTGCTTCCTTTGCGCCTTTTTCCTTTGCTTCTTCGATCGTCTTCGGCCATCGCGCCAACTGTTGCGCGATGGTGCGGTTGATATTGCGTTGGGCAAATACGTCACAGAGATAGACTTGAGTCTGCGCCTGGTATCTCGCATCGGAGAGCGGCGGACAATACTGTCGCAACCTTTCGCGGCCCATCTCGTTGAGCGCCGTCGCGGAATAGGTCACGCCGGGTTTGGGATGAAATCCCTTCACAAGCTCATCGATGCAAGCCATCTGCGGCACCCAGCGCGGGCTGACAAAAGACCCGACGGCAATCTCTTTCAGGCCGGTTTCCGACAGCATATCGAGCAACCGAATCTTATCGCCAACTGGAATATCGGCGCGCTCGATTTGTAAACCGTCGCGCATGCCTTCTTCGGTCAAAATCACTCGCGGATAGTTACTCATGAATGCCTCCTGCCCTGGGACAATAACAGCAAATGCGAACAGCAGCCTTTATCCAGTGCTGCGTTGGTTATCTACCTTCGATCATTCACCCTTAAAATTCGTGGGTCGCTTCTCTGCGAACGCTTTCGCTCCCTCTCTGGCGTCCTGGCTTTCATAAGGGCTCGGTCCCGGCGCCATTTTGAGAGCGAACAAAAGCGGGGAGCCGATGGATTTCACAGACAGTTCTTTAATCCGCCGCAGAGAAACCGGCGCATTCTCGGCGATCTTCTCCGCCAGGGTAATCGCGGTCGGTAATAGTTCGGGCAGCGGCACCAGCCGATTGACCAGGCCGAATCGCAGCGCATCTTGTGCCGATATCGGCTCGCCGGTAAAAAGCATTTCCATGGCGATGCCGCGCGGAATCAAGTATTGCAGCATCACAGTCGCGAAATTGGCGCCGCGGCCGCGCTTGGCCTCCGGCAAGCCGAAACGAGCGTTTTCCGAAGCGATGCGAATGTCGCAGGCCAAAGCCAGCTCGCATCCTCCCGCGAGCGCGTAACCGTTGACAGCTGCGATCACCGGCTTGTAGGTTTCAATGACGATCGTGCTGGAATGCGGCGGTTCATCCAACGCGCCATAATCCGGCCCGACGCGATAGGGCTTCTTTTTGAAGATTTCATTGCGTTCCTTCAGATCCGCGCCGGCCGAGAACGCTTTGTCGCCCGCCCCGGTGACGATCGCCACACGAATCGACGGTTCATGGCGGACTTTTAAAAACGCATCGATAAGTCCCTGGCGTACATCAGTGCCGAGCGCGTTCATGCGCTCCGGCCGGTTGATGGTGACAATCGCCACAGGACCTTTTTGCTCGAAAAGAACATGATCGGCCATATAGATTTTTTCCTCGACAGCGGTCACTTACTACCATCGCACAAGTAACACTAGGTAAGAAGAAGCGCAAGAAAACCGAGCGAAACTATTCACCGGCGGCGGCCTTGAGCGCGTGTCATTCAAAAGCTTTGCAATAAACGGATGCTTTCAGGAAATCTAGCAGCGGGTAACAGTACAAGTGGCTATTTTTTATCGATGTCTTTTATCGCCTCACGCAGATAACTCTGATCGACGTACTTGCCCACATCAGGCAACGAACCCTTCGCCCCGGTTTGCTCCGCGTAGATGCGAATGTTGGTTTTCATTCCTTCCATGATCACATCGCCGTCCGGCGGCCAAAAGCGATTTTGCGTGTAGAACTCCCATCCTTTGCGCGCGTGAGCAGGTTTGAGCTCCATTTCCTTTGACAAAAATTCCACCGCCGCGTCGCGGTTTTCGAACATCCAACGAAACGTGAGCACCATCGCTTTCATGAAGCGTACCATGACCGGGCGGTTTTTTTCCGCCCATGAGCGTCGCGTAACCAATGCATTAGTTTGAAAGTGTGGGATGCCTTCGCTCAGCCTACCGATCACGTTAAGTCCCGATTCCTCAGCCGCATAGTTTAGCGGCACCGCAACCGTTGTGGCGGCGATTTGGCCGGACTGGAGCGCGGCGAGGTTGGCCGATGATCCGCCAGCGATGATGAGTAATTTATAGTCCCGTGGATACTCTAGTCCCTTGAGCTTGAGCGCTTCTCTAAGCGCGGTGATCGTGCCGCCTGTCAGCGAAGCAGTACCAAAGGTCGCGCCCCGAAGGTCCTCGTAGTTTTTATAATTCTTCCCGGCAATCAGGAACTGCGCAATGCCGTTGATGATCCCGCCGGTGACGACGAAATCGAGGCCGCGTTCCGAAGCTTCAATATAAGGTTCCGGCCCTCCCGACCCGATATGTAAAGAACTTGCCGCGAGCGCTTGCACCGTCATCGGCACCCCGCGCAGAAGCACCAGCTGAACATCGAGACTTTGCTGGTCGAAAAATCCCTTCTTTGTCGCGACCCACAATGGGCTGTATCCAAGTGTCTTGCTTGACGCACCAAGATAAATCTTAGGCTTGTCCTGCGCCACGGCCCTGAGCGGTAGGAAGAGAATAAGAAGAGCAACCGCAATCCCCGAAAAGACGACCATGTCACCCTCCTTTGAACGACTCTTTACGGTCCAATGATCGCGATATTAACGCTCGGATACGACTGTTGCCCAAGCCTTACAACGGTGACGCGTCTACTTTCAAGCCGTCATATTACCTGACCGGAGACTACCAAAAGTCCTTTCATGCCCCGGCTACTAAATCGGCTGTACCGAGCAGC
>VBKY01000041.1:0-416 GCA_005879255.1 Deltaproteobacteria bacterium | reverse complement strand
TCTCGGGGATGGCATGTCCGTTGCTCTACCGATTGCACGATTTCGATGAAAGATGACAAGACTAAAAGGAGACCACAAATGAAAGTTTCGAAAACTTTGGCGCTGGCGGGACTTCTTGCCGGCTCGTTGATTGTGTCCGGTCCGATGACGCCGGCGCAGGCTCATGACGATAATGATCAAGGTCACGGCAAGAGCAAGCATTATTACTGCTACGACAAGCATGGCCGGTGGCGCCAACATCCGCATTGTCCACCGCCGCAACCGAGCTATCATCATGGGTATCATCACGACTACGACCGTTACCCCAGCCACACCCACTACCACCGCCCCGCTCCGGCCCCGTACCAACGTCACCCGGAGATAATTTATGTGCGGAAAGACGGCCCATACGATCGTCGTGTTCAGCACAACAATCC
>VBKY01000128.1 GCA_005879255.1 Deltaproteobacteria bacterium | reverse complement strand
GGCTAAGTCGCTCCTTGCGGATTTTTCAACTTACTTTTCGCACTTCATCTACTGCCAGCGGATTTTCCAGCGCGGATAAATCACCCGGTTCTTGGCCCAAATAGCTAGCGCGGATCACTCGTCGCATGATCTTAGCGTTGCGGGTTTTAGGCAAATCGCCGACAAACTTTACCGCAGCGGGCCTGAGCGGCTTGCCGAGTTCTCGAGCGACCATCTCCTTGAGTTCCTCAGCTAGGCCACTGCCCGCATCGCCTCCGCGTTTGAGCACGCAGAAGCAAACAACCGCTTCTCCCTTTAGCGGGTCAGGAACGGCGATCGCCGCTGCTTCGCTTACTGCCGGATGACTTACCAGCACCGACTCGATTTCGGCCGGGCCGACGCGTTTTCCCGCCACCTTGATCGTGTCATCTGAACGGCCAAGTATGTACCATAAGCCATCTTCATCGATGGCCGCCCAATCGCCATGAACCCACGTGTTTGGGAATCGGTTCCAATAAGTCTCCAGGTATCGCTGGGGGTCATTCCAAAAACCGCGCGTCATGCCGATCCACGGCTGGCGAATGACCAGTTCGCCGACTTGATTGCGCACTGGCGCTCCATTCTCGTCGACGACATCCGCCGCCATGCCGGGAAGCGGACCTGAGAAGGCGCATGGCTTGAGCGGCGTCAAGACGTTTCCCATGACGATACCGCCGCCGATTTCGGTGCCGCCGGAGTAATTGATGATCGGCAAACGTTTCCTTCCGACTTTTTCAAACAGCCATCGCCACGGCTCGGGGTTCCAGGGCTCGCCGGTTGAAGCCAAGATGCCCAGGCTAGAGAGATCATGCTGCTCTACAGATTCATCCCCATGGCGCATGAGCGAGCGCACGAGGGTTGGAGAGACACCGAGAATACTTACGCCATGGCGTGCGATGAGCTGCCATAAACGATCCGGATCGGGATAGTCGAGAGCGCCATCGTAAAACACCATGCTCGCCCCGAGCAAAGTCGCGCCAAAGACTTCCCAGGGCCCCATCATCCAGCCCATATCCGTGACCCAATACAGGACATCGGTCTCATGCACGTCCAGACCAAAGCTCATGTCTTGGGCCGCCTTGATCGGAAAACCGCAGTGGCTATGCAGAGCGCCCTTGGGTTTCCCCGTTGTCCCAGAGGTGTAGATGAGCATGAGCGGATCTTCGGCTTCTGTCCGTTCCGTGGCGCCTTCGATACTCTCCCCAGCAATCAATTCGTGCCACCAGTAGTCGCGGCCTAAGTGCCAGGGAATATTTCTCCTCACTCGGCGCAAAACAACCACATGCTCGATGGACGGCGCCTTGACCAGCGCTTCATCGGCCACTTCTTTGAGCTGCACAATTTCGCCGCGGCGATAGAAACCATCCGCCGTTATTAGCACTCTCGCGCTCGCGTCCATGAGGCGCGTCGCTACCGCCGTCGCACCATAGCCAGAAAAGAGTGGCAGCACGACGGCGCCAATCTTAGCAACGGCGAAAAGCGCGATGGCGATCTCCGGCGTCATGGGCATGAGAATAGCAGCGACATCTCCCTTCCTGACGCCTAAGCGGCGCAGGCCGTTGGCCAACCGATTCACTTCGCAAAAAAGCTCCCGGTAATTCAACTGGCGGGTTACACCTTCTTCGCCTTCCCAGCGGATCGCCGTCCGATGGGCCGTTGGCGTTCCCATCCACTTGTCCAAACAGTTGTGCACGATGTTCATCTTTGCGCCGACGCACCAGTGCGTCCAGGCAATCCCCTGAGACATGTCGACGATCCGTTCGTACGGCTGATAAAACTCGATGGCGAGCTCTTGCAAGACAGCCTGCCAAAACCATTCCAAATCCGTGATGGATTTCCGATGCAGTTCGTCGAGGGTCGCAATGCCGTAGCGCACCATGAAGCGCTTAAGCCGGCTTTCCGTCACATAGCGCTCGGTCGGCCGCCAAACGATTTCGCCGCCGAAATTGAAGCGTTCCATTTGGCTAGACACCCAGTTTGTTCACCACGCTCTCAGCCGCGGTATAAGGATCAATCTGCCTTTCCCGCATCTCCTCGGCCAACTGTTCAATCAATTCTCCGTCTACTTTTTTCAAAACCCTAGTGAGAAGATTGTCTTTGATGAGCGCCATGAGCTGCTGACGACAGAGATTTTGCATCCTCTTCTTGTGATCGCCGCTCGCCAGCAATTGGGCGCGATGGGCTTCGATACCGGCGATGAGATCTTTGATTCCTACATTTTGGTTCGCCGAGGTTTGGAAAATGCGTACGCCGGAAGCGCCGAGCATATCGCGGAGCTTCATCACCATCTCCTCGGCGCCACTTCGATCCATTTTGTTGACCACCAGCAAATCACCAATCTCAAAAAGACCCGCCTTCAGCGCCTGAATTTCATCGCCGCCCTCCGGGGTCACGACAACAACAACCGTATGAGCGGCGCCAGCGATCTCGATTTGATCCTGACCCGTGCCGATCGTTTCGATTAAGATGCAATCTTTGCCCATCGCGTCGAGCAGATGGACCGCTTGGTAAATATAATTGGAAAGGCCGCCTTGGTGGCCGCGCGTTGCCAGGCTTCTGATGAAAACACCTTGATCGAGGAAATGGCTGCGCATGCGGACGCGGTCGCCAAGGAGAGCGCCACCTGAGAACGGGCTGGATGGATCGACCGTAAGGACGCCAATTTCTTTCTTTGCGTTACGCAGCTCGGCGGTGATGCGCTCGATGAGGCTGCTTTTGCCGGAGCCCATCGCGCCGGTGAGCCCGACCACATGAGCGCGCCCGGTCCGCGGGTAAAGCAGCTTGAGAATTTCCTTCGCCCGCTGCTCTCCGTCCTCGATCCAGGTCAGCACTTGTCCCGCGGCGCGCGCATCGCCCCGCAGGATCAGCGCCGCAAGCTCATCCCCCGAAAGAGCACCGCGAGACGTTTGTTTATTTTCCGGCCGTGACATCGGCTCGCCGCAGCAGTTGTCTAGCGATGACCATCCTTTGAATTTCGGACGTGCCTTCGCCGATTTCACAAATCTTGGCGTCGCGAAAATAGCGTTCAACGGGAGAACTCTTCATATAGCCGGCGCCGCCGTGAACCTGAATCGCTTCCTTGGTCGCGTGCATGGCAACTTCAGAAGCGAAGAGCTTCGCCTCAGAAGCGAGCCGTCTGTAGGGTTGGCCGCATTGTCTGAGATCCGCGGCGCGATAGACAAGCAGCCGTGCGGCGTCGATTTCGGTCGCGATATCGGCCAGCTTCCACTGGATCGCTTCAAACTCCGCGATCGGTTTGCCAAACTGCCGCCGCTGTTTCGCGTACGCGATGGATTGCTTCAACGCGGCGCGCGCAATCCCCACCGCCATTGCGCCGATGCCGATGCGGCCGCCATCCAGGATCGTCATGGCATCCCGATAGCCGCAGTTCAATTCACCTAGTACGTTCTCGTTAGGTAGTTGCACATTGTCGAAACGAATCTGCGCCGTGTCCGAAGCCCTCACGCCGAGTTTGTTCTCCACCCGAACGACTTCGAGTCCCGTGCGCTCGCGCTCGACGATGAACGCGGAGATTCCATCACGACCGCGCGACGGATCAGTCGCTGCCATGATCACGTACACCCCCGCCGTAGAGCCCTGCGTGATGAACGCCTTCTCCCCGTTAAGAACCCAGGTGTTGCCATTGAGAAACGCGCGACTCACCAGCGACTGGGCGTCGGATCCCGCCTCCGGCTCGGTGAGCGCCCAAGCGCCGAGCTTTTCGCCGCGTGCTAAGGGAACGAGGAATTTTCTCTTCTGCGCTTCGCTGCCAAAAGCGCCGACATGTCCGGCGCTGAGTGAATTATGCGACGCTACCATCAAGGCAACCGCGGCATCCGCCGCGGCAATCTCTTCGATGATAACAGCCAGGCTCAGCGCATCGAGGGCGGCGCCACCGTAGGACTCGGGAACCATGATGCCGAACAGCCCGAGCTCCGCCATCTTCGGAATCAGCTCATGGGGAAAGCGGCATGATTCGTCTCGTTCCGCGGCGCCCGTCGCGATCTCGCGCTGCGCAAAGTTGCGCACCGTCTGTCGCAGCGCCGCTTGTTCTTGAGTCAATTCAAAGTCCATTGATGTGCGTTTTCACTGCTCTTTTGCGAGGCGAGCAGGAATCGATTTTACGAACCGAACAATTTCGTCCAACGACGCTCCCGGTGTAAAGATCTCTTTAACTCCCATCTTCTTGAGAGTGGCGATATCCTCGCTCGGAACGATCCCGCCACCGAACACGATCATGTCCGTCGCCCTATTTTTCTTGAGCAATTTCATGATCTCTTTGAAAAGTGCCAGATGAGCCGCCGAGTGAACCGATAGGCCGATGGCATCGACATCCTCCTGAATGGCGGCGCTGACGATCTCCTCCGGCATATTGTGAATGCCGAGATAAATCACCTCCACGCCGGCATCGCGGAGCGCGCGCGCGACGATATGGACACCGCGATCATGCCCGTCCAATCCGACCTTGGCGACGATAACGCGGAGCCGATGGTTTCCCGCAGTGGCCATCCTTATTCCTTTACCAAGCTCGAATGGAGCGCTCGACTACTGGAGTAGCGGAGAAATGATTTATTATGCCCATTACTCCAACACTCCATTACTCCGTTGTCCTTAAATCGTTCCGGTTTCTCGATATTCCCCATAAACTTTCCTTAGCACGTCGCAGATCTCTCCGACGGTCGCCTCCGACCGAACCGCATCTAAAATCGGCGGCATGAGATAACCGTTTTCTTCGGCCACGCGTTCGAGCCGCTGTAAAGCGCCGCGCACCTGCAGAGCGCTGCGCTGCTTTTTTTTCTCACGGAGCCGTTGCATTTGCTGCCGTTCGACTGCCTGTTTGATTCTGAGCGTTTTGATCGGCGCCTCCTCGGGCTCCGTAAAGGCATTCACGCCGACGATGATGCGCTCGCCCGATTCAACTTCCTTTTGATAAGCCAGCGCGGAGCGATGGATCTCGTTCTGGGGATAGCCAAGCTCAATGGCGCGAACCATTCCGCCCATTTCATCGAGCTTAGTGAAATAGCTCACCGCCTCCGCTTCGAGCCGGTTGGTGAGCCACTCGATATAGTAGGACCCTCCGAGTGGGTCGACCGTATCCACGACGCCGGATTCGTAGGCAATGATTTGCTGCGTGCGCAAAGCGATCTTCACCGCCTCCTCCGTCGGCAGCGCGAGCGTTTCGTCGAGGGAATTAGTGTGCAGCGACTGCGCGCCGCCCAGTATGGATGCGAGAGCTTGGAGCGTAACGCGAACCACGTTGTTGAGCGGTTGCTGCGCCGTCAGGCTGCAGCCGGCTGTTTGCGCATGGCAGCGCAGTGCGAGGGAGAGGGGATCTTTGGTATCGAAGCGTTTCTTCATCTCCCTGGCCCACAGACGGCGCGCCGCGCGATATTTGGCAATCTCCTCGAAGAAGTCATTGTGGGCGTTGAAGAAAAAGGAGAGTTGCGGCGCGAAATCGTCGACTCTCAAGCCCGACTCGACGCCGGATTTAACGTAAGTCAATCCATCGTACAGCGTAAAAGCCAGTTCCTGGACGGCCGTGGATCCGGCCTCGCGTATGTGATAGCCGCTGATGCTGATGGGGTGGTAGCGGGGCACCGACTCGACACAGAAGCGCACCGTGTCATTGATAATCTTCAGCGAAGGGGCGGGCGGACAGATCCACTCCTTTTGCGCAATATATTCTTTCAGGATATCGTTCTGCAGGGTTCCGCGCAGGTTGCTGAACGGAACCCCCTGACGCTCGGCAACGATCAGGTACATGGCAAAGAGAACGATGGCGGGGCCGTTGATAGTCATCGACACGCTGATCTGATCCAACGGGATTTCGGCAAAGAGCTGTTCCATGTCGGCAACGGAATCGATGGCGACGCCGCACTTTCCCACCTCCCCTTTGGATCGTGGATGATCGGAGTCGTAGCCCATCAAGGTGGGCATATCGAACGCTACGGATAGTCCGGCATTTCCCTGGGCCAAAAGATAACGGTATCTTCGATT
This sequence comes from Deltaproteobacteria bacterium, assembly GCA_005879255.1. The sequence goes on along the minus strand of VBKY01000128.1, from coordinate 12,609 downwards.
CGTCTCGACGGCTGTGGCAAAGCCGGCGAACTGGCGCATGGTCCAGAGCTTGCCGCGATACATCGTCCGATAGACGCCGCGGGTGAAAGGGAACTCTCCGGGAATTCCCAGATCGCGCGTATAGTCGAGATCTTCGATATCGCCGGGCTTGTACAACTCATGGATTTCGATGCCCGAGAGATTTCTAAAGGCTTTCTTCCTGAGACTCATCAGAAGGCTCTCCTTCTCGAATCAGGTGGCGCGCGATGATCAGCCGCTGGATTTCAGAGGTTCCTTCGTACAGTGTCGTGACACGCGCGTCGCGAAAGAAGCGCTCCACCGCATATTCTTTGATGTAGCCGTAGCCGCCGAAGATCTGCACGGCCTTATAAGCAATGCGGTTGCATGCCTCTGAAGCGAAGAGCTTGGCCATGGCCGCTTCACAGGTCACCCTTCTCCCCTGCTGAGCCAGCCAAGCGGCTCGGTATGTCAGAAATGTGGCGGCGTCGATCTCCGTCGCCATATCGGCGAGCATCCCTTGGATGGCCTGAAAATCGGCGATCGGGCGACCGAATTGCTTACGCTGCTGGGCATACGTGAGAGCTTCGTCGAGGCAGCCTTGCGCGATGCCGAGGGCTTGAGCGGCGATGCCGATCCGACCGCCATCCAGCGTGGCCAACGCGATCTTGAATCCTTGTCCTTCCTCTCCCAACCGGTTTTCTTGGGGAACTCGGCAATCTTCGAATACCACGCCCGCCGTCTCCGACGAACGGAGACCCAGCTTGTCTTCCAATTTCCCGATAATAAAGCCTGCTGTCTTGGTCTCAACCAGAAAAGCCGAGACGCCATGCTTGCCGTCCGCTGGGTTGGTCACCGCGTAAACAAGCGCAACGTCGGCGCGGCTGGCATTGGTGGTGAAAACCTTACTGCCGCTGAGCACATAGTCGTTGCCCACCGCTCGCGCTCGGGTCCGCATGGAGCCCGCGTCCGAACCCGAGCTGGACTCGGTCAGAGCGTAGCAACCCTGCCACTCGCCGCGGGCTAATGGGATAAGATATTTTTGCTTTTGTGCCTCATTGCCGAAACGGAGAATCGCGCCACAAGAAAGCGAGTTATTCACGCTCATAATCGTTCCCAACGAAGCCCAGGCGCGGGAGATCTCTTCTAGGGCGATAACGTAGGAAACAAGGTCCATGCCGGCGCCGCCGAACTCCTGGGGCACGAAAATCCCCATCAGTCCCATCTTCGCCAGCCGTTTGACCAGGTCGGTTGGATACAAACTATCGCGGTCCATCCGTGGGGCAACCGGTTTAATCTCCTTTTCGGCAAAGGAGCGCGTCATCTCCTGGACCATCAATTGTTCTTCGGTGAGCTGGAAGTTCATTTTCGATGAAACTCAAGAATTCAGAAGTCAGAATCCAGTATACTGGAGTTGGCGAATTTTGGATTTTAGCTTCTGAATTCCTTCTTGCAACATTCTTCCTCCCAACATTCTGACCCTTGGCTTCTGACTGCTTCTGTTCAAATGCTTTCCACCATCAGGGCCACCGCTTCTCCCCCGCCGATGCACAGACTCGCGACACCTCGCCTCAGCTTCAAATCCTCAAGGCTATGGAGCAAGGTTGTCAGGATTCGAGCGCCGCTCGCACCGAGAGGATGACCCAACGCCACCGCGCCACCGCGAATATTGACCTTGCTCAGATCCAAACCGAGCTCCCGGTTAACAGCGATGGAGCAGACCGCGAACGCTTCATTAATCTCGAACAGGTCGACATCCGCAACGCTGCGATCTGTTCTTTGCAGCAGAGACGATATCGCTCGCACGGGCGCCGTAGTAAACCACGCGGGATCGGTACCATAGGCGGTATAACCAATGATTCTTGCTTTAGGCTTGAGCCCAAAGAGACGAGCTTTCTCCTCGGAGATCACGACGACAGCAGCCGCCCCGTCACTGAGTGACGAAGCATTGCCCGCTGTTACGCTCCCGTCTTTTTTGAACGACGGCTGCAAGTCACGAAACCTTTCGCAGTTAATGCGTTTGGGCCCTTCATCTTTGTCCACCACCGACTCGTGGTCCAAACTGTGTGGCACTTTCACCGGGATAATTTCTCGTTTGAACTCCTCCAACTCTTGCGCTTTTAACGCGCGTCTGTAGCTCGTCAACGCAAAATCATCTTGCTCTTCCCGGCTGATCCCGAGCGTTTCTGCGCAGATTTCTGCCGCCGCACCCATATGAAAATCATTGTAAACATCCCAGAGTCCGTCACGGATCATGCTATCGACCAGCTCCCCGGATCCCATGCGATAACCGCTTCTGGCTTTGGTCAACAGATAGGGAGCCTTGCTCATGCTTTCCATCCCGCCCGCCACGATAACTTCGGCGTCTCCGAGCATGACTGCTTGGGCCGCTAGCATGACTGCTTTCAACCCGGAGCCACAAACTTTGTTGATCGTGGTACAAGCAACGCTGTTGGGGAGTCCCGCTCCGAGACTGGCCTGGCGCGCCGGCGCCTGACCCAGACCCGCCGAAAGGACGTTGCCCATGATCACTTCATCGACCTCCCCTCCGGGCAGGTCCACTCTGCGCAGAGCCTCGGTAATGACCACGCTACCCAATTGTGTAGCGGATAGAGAACTGAGGCTACCTTGAAAGCTTCCGACCGGAGTGCGGACGGCGCTGACGATCACGGCTTGTCTCATGACGGTTCTCCCTTTCCAAACTGCTTTGCGAAACCGAAGTTGTTTTGCGAAGCCTTTTCAATGGCCGGTGGAAGGACAAGGATATCTGCAACGACGGGAGCGTTTGATTGGCGCCGGCAATCGTTGAGGAAGAAAACCTTAGCCGGGCCTGCGATGAGGCGATCGGCCGTTTTTGCTCAGGCCTTGCTTCCATTCGGGCGCTCCTCCCTGGCCCACAAGGTTGGAGCCACTGCCGCAACAATCCAATTTTAGCAGAATTAATGGGACATTCAAAATAATCCAGTAGAGTGCTACACTACGGTTGCAGCGGGATGACAATGAAACCAGTTTAGCTCAGCCAAGGAGTCCGTCATGCCCAAGACAACGATCAAGAGCTTTGACATTGAACGGCTGCAAATCTTGGACGAGCACGGAAACTGCGACGAAGCTCTCCGCCCTGCGCTTTCTGACGAGCAAATTCGCACGTTATACGAAAACATCGTTCTTGCCCGCACCTTCGATGAGAAGGCTTTCAAACTTCAGCGCGAAGGACGACTGGGCACCTACGCCTCAATTCTCGGACAAGAAGCCGCGCAGGTTGCGAGCGCTCTAGCTCTCAAAACCACCGATTGGATGTTTCCTTCCTTTCGTGAAGCCGGGGCATCGATCATTCGAGGGCTGCCGCCGCGAATAATTCTTCAGTACTGGTCAGGCGACGAGCGCGGCAACGTTATTCCCGAGGGACAAAACGACTTCCCTATCACCATTCCCGTGGGAACGCAGATTCCCATCGCAGCCGGAGTGGCCTGGGGCGCCAAACTAAACGGCGATAATGTCGCTGTTCTCGTTTATCTCGGCGATGGCGCAACCTCAAAGGGAGACTTTCACGAAGGACTGAATTTTGCCGGCGTGTTTTGTTTGCCTGTGGTCTTTGTTTGCCAAAACAATCATTGGGCCATTTCCGTTCCTTTGAAGCGCCAGACCGCCGCAGCGACGTTGGCACAAAAAGCGATTGCCTACGATTTTCCCGGCATTCAAGTTGACGGCAACGACGTGTTTGCCGTGTACAAAGCCACTGACGAAGCGCTCCAACGCGCACGCGCGGGAAACGGACCTACCTTCATCGAAGCCGTGACCTACCGGATTGGCGACCATACCACCGCAGACGACGCGTCGCGCTACCGCAGCAAGGAAGAAGTGGAGCAGTGGAAAAAGAAAGATCCTATAGACCGGCTCAAAAAATATATGGCGGCTAAGGGCCTTTGGGATGAAGCGTATGGCTTAAGAGTGGCCGGCCGCGCGCGCGAGCAAATCGAATCGGCGGTGAAAGAGTTTGAGTCCGCGCCACTTGCTGAACCCGAGGACATGTTCCGGTATACTTTCCGAGAGATGACGCAAGAGCTAAACGAGCAAATGGAAGCGTTCCTTAGCGGAAACGGGCGTGGCAAATAACAAACGACTCGGGAGGAAAAAATGCCCAAGCTGACTGTCGTTGAGGCAATCAATCTTGCGCTCAAGCAGGAGATGGAAAAGGATCCTAGGGCGCTGGTCCTGGGCGAGGACGTGGGCAAAGACGGCGGAGTCTTCAGGGCCACGCAGGGTTTGCTGGAATTATTCGGCGAGAACCGCGTCATCGACACGCCGCTTTCCGAATCCGCCATCGTCGGCACATCTATCGGGCTGGCGGTGTATGGGTTGCGGCCCGTTGCCGAGATTCAATTCGAAGGGTTCGTCTACGGCGCCATGGAGCAATTGGTCGTGGACGCTACGAATGCCCGATCGTGATCCGCGTGCCTTACGGCGGCGGCATCCACGCGCCCGAGCACCATTCGGAAAGCAATGAGGCTTACTTCGTCCATACGCCGGGACTGAAAGTCGTTGTACCATCTACGCCGTACGAAGCGAAAGGATTATTACTTTCAGCCATTCGCGATCCCGACCCGGTGGTCTATATGGAACCGAAAAGAATTTACCGATCCATTCGCGAAGAGGTTCCGGAGGAAGAGTATTTAATCCCGCTCGGTCGTTCCAGGGTCGTCATAGAAGGTAACAACGTCACGCTGATCGCCTGGGGCGCCATGCTACAGGTAGCGCTCCAAGGCGCGAAGCTCATGGCGGACCGGGGAATTAGCTCTGAGGTTCTAGATCTGCGTACGCTCTCGCCTCTCGACGACACTGCGATTATCGAGTCCGTGAAAAAAACCAACAGAGCCGTTATCGTCCACGAGGCGCCGCGAAGCTGCGGCGTCGCAGCCGAAGTCATAGCCCGCATCAACGAGAAGGCCTTGTTGTATCTGGAAGCCCCGGTGGAAAGGGTGACCGGATTTGACACGGTCATGCCCCTGCCAAAACTGGAGCAGCATTTTCTCCCGAACGCCAGCAGAGTTGCTCAGGCGATCGATCGAGTCATGAACGCCTAATCCCCTCTGAGAAAGAACCGCGATGATCAAGGAATTCCATCTACCCGATGTTGGCGAGGGCATCAGTGAAGCGGAGATCGTCAAGTGGCTAGTCGCCGAAGGCGCTTGGGTCAAAGAAGATCAGGATCTAGTGGAAATCGAGACCGCCAAGGCTATCGTCACCCTGCACTCTCCGCATACGGGTAAAGTGACCAAGCTGCATTGCGGCGAAGGAGAGATCGTCAAAGTTGGCGAGCTCTTGGTGAGCGTCGATGAAGATGGGGAGAGTCAGCTCTCTCCGTCACCGCAGACGGCAGATAGCGGCACCGTGGTCGGCTCTCTCAGCGATGAGGAAGCCGTAGAGATACCGGCGCCGGTTAAGGCAACGCCTGCGGTTCGCGCCCTAGCAAAAAAACTAAATGTCGATTTGGCGATAATTCGTGGCACTGGTCCGGAAGGAAGAATCACGAGAGAAGACGTCGAGCAGGCGGTGGCAAAGAAACCCACGGAGGAACCAACCGGCACTGACTCTTACGGTGCGCTCGAAAGAATTCCTCTGCGCGGACTGCGCCGAACCATAGCGAAACGGATGCAAGAGGCTCGGCAGCGCGTGCCGGATGTCACGATCTGGGAGGACGCGGACATATCCGATTTAGAAACTGTCCGGATAAAAGAAAAACAAGTCGCCGCGGAAAAAGGCATCAGGCTCACCTATCTGCCCTTTGTCATTAAGGCAGCCCTCTCGGCGCTCAAAGTGCATCCCTACCTTAACGCCACGCTCGATGACGAAAAGCAGCAGATTGTAGTCAAGAAATATTACAATATCGGCATCGCAGTCGATACGCCCGACGGGCTGATGGTGTTTGCGATCAAGCACGCCGATCAGAAAAACATTCTTGATCTCGCGAAAGAGATCAGCGCCCTGGCCGAAAAGGCAAGACATCGGACCCTTGATCTTGCGGAGCTTCGGGGAAGCACCTTTACGATTACTAACTACGGCGTTATCGGCGCAACCTATGGAACTCCGATCATCAATTATCCTGAGGTCGGGATCCTTGGTATCGGCAAGATTCAAGATCGGCCGGTCGTCAAAGACGGTCAGGTGATGGTCCGCAGGATTATGCCGCTTTCCCTTGCGTTTGATCATCGCGTCGTCGATGGCGTGGAGGCAGCCCGTTTTCTCAACGTCGTGATCCGACACCTTGAAGATCCAAATTTGATGCTGATCGAGGGCAAATAAGCGACAACTTTTCGGCTCATGAGAGTCTACGACGCGGGCCGCGACATGCATTTTAATTTCACGACGTTGATCGGTGAAGCCTTATATAGGACAACCATGAGGCGCTACAGTGGTTTTCGCCGATAGCGCGCCACCGCTGGATTGACGCCAATCTGCTTGCCCTGGTCCCAGAGATAAAATCCCTTGCCATTCTTCATGCCGTAGAACCCCGCGGTCACCAGTTTCCCTAGGAGATCCGGAGCTCGATAGCTCGGTCCAAGTTCCTTTTGCAAAACCTCGGCAATGGCAAGCGTCGTATCCAATCCGACAAAATCTAGAGTCGTTATGGGTCCCATCTTGTGGCCCAGGCAGCGCGTGGTTTTGTCCGCGTCCTCGCAACTCATGATTCCCTCCTCGACGACTTTCACCGCCTCCATCAGGAAAGGTACGAACATGCGGTTGATGCCGAAGCCAGCCTTGTCCTCCGCAAAGATTGGTTCTTTGCCTAATTCGTAACCGAAAGCAGTAACTGTTTCCCAGGTCTCGTTGGAGGTCAGCAACCCTCGAATGAGTTCGCAGCCCGGCTGAACCGGCACTGGATTCATGAAGTGCATCCCCATGAAACGATCCGGATACGCGTAAACGCTCGCGAGGCGGGTGATGGAAATCGACGAGGTGTTGGAAACCAATGTCTCCTGGTAGCCCATACGGGACAATGCGGAAATGATCTCTCTTTTCGCGGCCTCGTTTTCCACGACGGCCTCAATGATTATGTCGCACTCTAATAGGTCGCTTCGGTCGGTTGAAGTTCGGATGCGCGTAAGGATGTGCTCCTTTTCTTCGGCTGAAGTTCCGGTCTTGCTGCCGGATTTCTCGTAACTGTGAACGAGTCGTTCCAGGCTTTCTCCGATGCGCCGCATTCCTTTCTCTAAGATTTCCGAACTGACATCCACGACCCGCGTATCGAAGCCTCGCGTCGCGGCCACCTGGGCAATGCCACTGCCCATGAGCCCAATTCCAATGACCCCAACTTTGCGAATCTCCGATGGCATAAGTTCCACCCCTTTTTATGATTAACCGAATGCCAGCCATTTTTCTACCGGCGCCAAAGACCACCGCCACTATTAAATTGCCTCAACACAGATTTCCGTGTTAGCTTCTATTCATGGGCGGATCCAGAAAGAGAACAAGCGTCATTTTATCCGGGGCGCGGACACCCTTCGGAAAGTTTGGCGGCGCTTTGAAAGATCATACGGCGACGGATCTCGGGGTCTTTGCCGCCCAAGCAACAATAGCCAGAGCCGGCATTTCACCGACGGATATCGAGCACGTTATTTTCGGAAACGCGCTCCAAACCAGCTCGGACGCCATTTACTTGGCGCGCCACGTCGGCCTACGCGCCGGCGCGGCACAATCCACTCCAGCACTCGCGATGAACCGCCTCTGCGGGTCGGGATTTCAGTCTATCATTAGCGGCGCCCAAATGTTGCGTCTCGGCGAAGCCGAGATCGTGCTGGCGGGCGGCACGGAAAGCATGAGCCAAGCTCCTCATGTGATCCGAGGGGCGCGCTGGGGAATTTCACTCGGCAAAGGGCAACTGGAAGATTTGTTATGGAGCGCTCTCACAGACAGCTACTGCAATCTGTCCATGGCCCTGACTGCCGAAAATCTCGCCTCCCAATATGGCATCACCCGCGCGGAAGCTGATCAGTATGCCTTTCAGAGCCAGATGAGAACTCGCGCTGCCCAAGAATCTGGCCGGCTAAGCGAAGAAATTATGCCTATAGAGGACGTTCTAATTCGAGACGAATATCCTCGGCCCGACACGACATTGAAAGGTTTAGCCGCTCTTCCACCCGTTTTTAAGGAGGAAGGAGTCGTGACCGCAGGAAACGCCAGTGGAATTTGCGACGGCGCCGCCGCGGTTATTCTGACGACCGAAGAGAAGGCATGGGAAAGCGGAATAGCGCCTCTCGCACGAATCGTCGCCTGGGGTATCACGGGATGCGATCCCAGCATCATGGGGATCGGTCCCGTGACAGCGATTCGGGCTGCGCTGCAGCGGGCGGAGTTGACTCTGGATCAAATGGACTTGATCGAGATTAACGAAGCTTTTGCAGCGCAGTATCTTGCCGTTGAGAAAGAGCTTGGGTTAAATCGCGAGCGAGTGAACGTCAATGGCGGCGCGATTGCGTTCGGTCATCCCCTAGGCGCAACAGGGACTCGTATTGCCTTGACCTTAGCGCAAGAATTAAAGAATCGAGGCGCACGCTACGGCATTGGCAGCGCCTGCATCGGCGGCGGACAGGGGATCGCGTTACTGATTGAAAACGCAGAATATGAGATCAATTGAAGAATTGTTTCCCTTGAGCATCACGACGTAAACCAAAGTGAGCATACCTTGATCAATCAAGAGCGTCTCAAAAATTTGTTGATCGAGCTCATCAAGATCGACAGCCTCTCGCGCAAAGAGTACGACGTGGCCATGCGGCTCAAGAGTGAGATGGAAGCGCTCGGCGCCACCGTTTCGATCGATGACGCCGGTGAAAAAGTCGGCGGCAATGTCGGTAACCTAATCGCCCATTTTTCCGGGTACGCTCAGAATGCTCAGGCGCTGCTGCTGTCCGCGCACATGGACACGGTTGTCCCCGGTGAAGGTATCGTGCCGGTACTGGACGGCGATATTCTGCGCACGAACGGCCGCACCGTCCTCGGCGGCGATGACAAGAGCGGCGTGGCGATCATCTGCGAGGTGATGCGGGTGATGCAAGAGAATCGGCTGCCGTGCAGTGACATCGACGTGGTTTTCACGATCTGCGAGGAAGCAGGACTGATCGGCGCCAAGTGTCTCGACGTCGGCAGGCTGCGCGCGCGTACGGGTCTGGTGCTCGACAGTGATTCCGTAGGTTTTCTGTTCACCAAAGCGCCGGCCGCCAATCGCATGGAATTTCGCGTCCTTGGTCTTGAAGCCCATGCCGGCGTCTGTCCGGAAAAAGGCATCAACGCGATCAAAGTTGCCGCAGAAGGCATTGCCCAGATGCGCCTCGGCCGCATCGATGATGAAACTACAGCCAACATCGGTGTCGTCGAAGGCGGCATGGAGGTGAATATCGTACCCAATCACGTGATTCTGCGAGGCGAAGCGCGTAGCCACAGCGAAGAGAAGCTTAATCGGCAGACCGAGCATATGAAGCACTGTCTTGAAGACGCTGCGGCGCGCCATGTGCTGGAATTGGACGGTAAGCGGCATAGTGCTAAGGTCGAAGCGAAAATTGAACGCGACTATGACCGCATGGACGTGCCGGAGAGCGCGCCCATTGTCAAACTCGTGCACGCCGCGGCAAGAAGTCTGAAACTGGAAGTGAAAACGCTCGCGACGGGCGGCGGCTGCGACGCCAATGTGCTCAATCAAAAGGGTCTCGTGGTGGCCAATCTTTCCACCGGCATGCGCGATATTCATACGGTCAACGAGTGGCTCGATCTGAGGGACCTTAATCGATCGGCGCAAATGGTGCTCGAGATTGTCAAGCTTAACGCCGCTGGGGGAATATCGTAAGCGTGAATCGTGAGGAGCCAGGCGTGACCCCACTTACTCTTTACCCCTAATGTGCAAGCGCAAGTTTGAAAACACGCGAACGTAGAAGCCAGTATTTTCGCAAGATTACAATTCTCGACCGTAAGTGAAGACTATGCAGGCAGAGGAAATCGGACTGCTCCTCAAACAGGAGCGCGGCCAATTTCTCGATTTTGTCAGCGCGCACGAGTATCGCCGCGGGGTAGGGCAAAAAAAGCGTGAAGAAGATCTTGCCCGCGAGATCGTGCGGCTACTGTCCGGAATGGCCAATGCCGACGGCGGAACCGTTCTAGTTGGCGTCGAGCCAGACAAAAGCGTCACCGGGATTCCCTACAATCACGACGAGCTCCAGACTCTCATCCAAGCGCCGCAGCATCTGATTCGGCCCGAGCTCAGCGCATCTTGCGAAAAAGTTCGGCTCGGTAATTTGCAGCTCCTCAAGTTCGAAGTCGCGTCCGGATTGGAGATTTATCGAATCGCCGGTGGCCGATCCTTTTATCGGATCGCCGCGGAAACCGCATCATTACAAGCGGAGCAGATTCACTCGCTCAAAGAGGCTAAGAAGAATGTTTTCTACGAACGCCAACAGGCGCTCAACGCGACCTGGTTCGATCTAGACACCGATCTAATCCAGAGTTTTGTCGACAAAGGACAAAAGGGACATGAGCCTCAGGCGGCGTTGAGTCAGACGTATCATTTGCTCGATCATTCCCGTGCGATCCCGTGTCCCAATATGGCGGCGTTACTTTTATTCGCCAAAGACCCGCCGCGCTGGCACCCGCGCGCCGGTATCGATTTCGTCAAATACGAAGGCACGGAACGGCAGCACGGTCGCTCGCTCAACGTGGTCAAGCGGATTCGTTTCGAAGCGCCTCTGGTACGCCTGATCGACGAAGCGGTTGGCCGGATCAAAGAACATATTCGCGAGCGCACGATACTGCACGATCTTTTCTTTCGCGAACGGCTCGAGTATCCAACCTTCGCTTGGCAGGAGGCGCTTGTCAACGCAGTAGCGCACCGGGATTACAGCTTGACCGGCACTTCCATCGAGGTGTGGATGTTCGATGATCACATCACCGTGCGCAGTCCCGGTTTACCGCCCGCGCCGGTAACGCTCGAACAATTGAGACATCAAAAGACTGTTCATTTTTCGCGCAATCCGCTCATGGTCCGGGTGCTGGCCGATCTCGGTTACCTGCGCGAAATCGGCGAAGGCATTCCGCGCATGTTTCAGGAGATGGAAAACCATGGTCTTCATCCGCCCGAGTTGGCCGCCGACGGTTTTATTTTCTCCGTCACGCTGCGCAATTCGCCGATTTACGACGATACGACGCTCAGGTGGCTGAACCAATTCGGCACGTCGCAGATCAACGTACGCCAACGACGGCTGCTGGCGTACGCTTACTGTCATGGCAAGACATTTTCGACGGCAGAATATGAAAAATTCGCCGAAGTCGATCGCGATACGGCTTACAGAGAAATTCGCTCGATGGTCAAAAACGGCATCGTCGCGCCGCTCAAGCCCAAGAGCCGCAGTTACCGCATCATCGAAAAACTCTAGCGCGGACGTTCCTAAATCCGCCCGCCCAAGAAGTTGATTCCTCGGTCGCTCTGCTCCTGGGCGATGACACGTGAGACCATCGAGTTAAAAGTGTCATTTCGACCAAAGGGAGAAATCCTTTCGAGCGGAGCGAGAAATCTTTTCCATTGGTAAGGCGATGTCTCGTTAGCGGCAGCCGATTTATCGAACTCCTAAAACCAGACGTTGGATTCGCATGAATTTTTCTGATCTCATGAGTCTGGCCAGCGGCCATGTCGAAGCCCGGATCGTGCAAACGGCCGTCGAACTGGGTATCTTCGATGCGCTGGAAGCTTCACCCTCGGGCGCCGTCGCAATCGCGACATCACGCGAGTTGCATCCGCAAGCCGCTGAGTATAAACAATCCGAAAGTTTTTCATTGGCAGATATCTCCAAGCGCTATTTGCTTGTTAGCTCGCCCAATTACGTCGGCGGCATGATCCGTTTTGACTCTTCGTTGTGGAATTGCTGGGAAAAACTTCCTGACGCGATTCGCTCTGGCAAACCGGTGCGGCCGCCCAACATGTATCAGGACGATGTCAACGAAACCGAGATCTTCATCAAGGCGATGGATTCGCTCGTCAACGCACGGGGTGACGCGGACCTGATGGCCAATACGCTTAATTGGGAGACAGTCAGCGAACTCCTCGATGTCGGTTCCGGACCAGCGACCTACCCCATCGCGCTGTGCAGAAGATTTCCCAACCTTCGCGCCGCGATTATCGATTTACCGGCAACGCTAAACATCACCCAACGCTTTGTTCGCGAAGCCGGGATGGAAGAGCGAATTCGTTTAATCCCCGGCGACTATCGAAAGGACGCGATCCCAGGAGACTATGATCTCATTTTCTTGTCGAACATTATTCATGGTGAAGATTACGACAATAATCGGTCCCTCATCCAGAAGCTTGCCAATCATCTCAAACCATTGGGACGATTGATCATCAAAGATCACATCCTCGACGACAGCCGTGCCAACCCAGCCGTGGGGGCAATCTTTAGCCTGCTCATGCTGCTCACAACCGATGGCGGGCGCTGTTACAGCTTCAATGAAGTTCGAGCTTGGATGGAAGGCGCTGGCCTGTCAAGGGTCGAACAAATCGAGTTGCCATTTCCGCTCACCTCGTCGCTGGTAATCGGCACCAAGTAATTAGCTTCGAGAAAATTTGTGCTAAACTGG
>VBKY01000634.1 GCA_005879255.1 Deltaproteobacteria bacterium | reverse complement strand
CGCTTTTCTGATGTATCCGCAGGGCGAAACGGCGAACGGACGGAAGGACAGTCTCGATCCAAAAAATTTCACCTATACGATTAAGTCGAAAGAAGTTTAAGGATAAGCAGCAGCAAACAATGAGTAATGACGGGCCTCCACCTCGGTGGGGGCCTTGTCGTTTCTGGCCAAGGAGGTTTGTGACGAGACGAGCAGCACTTTTCACTGTGGTTGGTTTTCTGTCACTTCGGACGTAAGAATGGGCACGGCATGCCGTGCCCCTACAACACCACAATGCCGGTGGCGCCGATCGACGGGGTCTATCCCTTGAGCGCGGCTTCGATGGCCCGAACGACGTACACTTCGGTCAGGTGCTTGCGATATTCCGACGAGCCATTGATGTCTTCGATCACCTCGATGTTGCGCGTCGATTGTGCGGCCGCTTCTTGGATCGACTTGCTATCGAGCTTGTTCCCGGTGAGCCTTTGTTCGACCCATTCGGCGCGATAGGCTTTGTCGCCAACGCCGGTGATTCCCACTGCAATTCGGTTGCAGATATCGTTGCCGTTGAGCGCCAGGCGTACGGCGACGCCGACGACGGCGAAGCCGGAGGATCGCGGCGCGGCCTTCAAATAAGCCGTCTTGTCGGCGCCGGTAATCGGCACCTTGATCGCGGTGACGATTTCATCCGGTTCGAGAACGCTCATCAAGAGCCCGAGGAAAAATTCCCCGCACTTCACCCAACGCTCGCCGGCGGGACCGACGACTTTGATTTCTGCGTCGAGAGCCATAACGGCAGCGGGCCAATCTCCCGCAGGGTCGGCGTGAGCGATACTGCCGCCAAGAGTGCCGCGGTTGCGCACCTGGATGTCCGCTATGGTCGTCGCTGTCTGAGGCAAAAGCGGACACTTGGACTTGAGCAAGTCGGAAAACTCGATCTGCTCATGGGTGACCAATGCGCCGATGACCAAGCTGTTATTCTCTTCGGCGATCCTATCGAGATCGGGGATGCGGCCGATATCGACAATAAAGCCGGGCTTCGATAGGCGCATTTTCATCAACGGCAGCAGGCTTTGACCACCGGAGAGGATTTTTACATCGTCTTTGTGTTCGGTAAGAAATTTCACCGCATCGTTGAGCGAGCGCGGCGCGTAATATTCGAAGGCACCGGGAATCATCGCTAATACGACCTCCGCTCGGCCTCGGGATTATGATGCGCTAAACGCCACACGACTTCAGGTGTGAGAGGCAGGTCGCATACTTTGACGCCGAAAGGTTTGAGCGCGTCTTCGACCGCGCTCGCGATTGCCGCCGGTGAGGGAATTGCCGCGCCTTCGCCGGCGGCCTTTTGGCCGAGCGGTGTATACGGCGAGGGGGAAGGGCGGTGAATCACCTCCACGCGAGGCGTCTCCTCGGTCGAGCACTTGCCATAATCGAGATAAGTTATGGTCAAGGGCTGCCCTTCCGGGCTGTACATGAAGCCTTCGCCGAGAGCCACGGCGATGCCATGCGCGGCGGAGCCGTAGACCTGGCCATTGACGACATCAGGATTGATCACAGTGCCGTTGTCGCCGACGATCAGATAACGCAGCACATGCACTTTACCTGTCGCTTTATCGACTTCCACGACCGCAGCGTGAGCGCCCGCGGAGAAAGTAAATTGCGCGCGCACCAGGCGATCGGCGCCGGGAATAATGTTCGGCTTGGCATGCGGAAACATGTAGTAGTACGTCGCCTGCAGTCCGGCTTCCATGCCATCAGGGATCAGATGCTGGTTGTTGTAGGCGATCCGTCCGAGCTCGGCGAAAGTCACCTTCTTGGTCGCAGATCCCGGCACTTGCACGACGGCGTTCTCAATCGCTAGTTCTTTCGGATTGGTGTTCAAGACATAGCCGGCGAGCTGCAAGACCTTTTCTCTGAGCTTGGTCGCCGCGCCGTGAATCGCGCCGATATCGTAGAGATGAAAATTGTTGCCGCTGTTGGCCGCGGCGACGCCCCACGGCGAGAGATCGCTGTCGAAGGGAATGCT
>VBKY01000633.1 GCA_005879255.1 Deltaproteobacteria bacterium | reverse complement strand
GATGTCATTTCGAAAGAGGAGCAAGAAAAGCTCTACAAAAAATCGCCGCATAATTTTATCCGTTTAGACCTGAGCCAGGAGCCCGACTCGTATCCCGCTGTGGCGCAGCTTCTTAAAGAATGGCTCGCCACAGGAATTTTCGAGCGGGATGAAACATCGGCCGTCCACTTTCTATCCCATCGCTTCAAGCTCAAAAGCGGCGAACAGAAAAACCGCCAAGGTTTCTTAGCTCTCGCCGAGCTGCAGGATTTTTCCACCGGCGAAATACAACCCCACGAAAAAACCCTCGACGCCCCGAAAGAGGACCGCCTGAAGCTTATGCTCGCCTGTCACGCGCAGTTGAGTCCCATTTTTGCGCTGTATTCTCAGCCGAGGCAAACGATCAACCGCATGCTCGCCGTCGAAGTCGAAGGAGTCGAGCCCTTCATCGAGATCGAACAGGAGAACGGCGATGAGTGTCGTCTCTGGCGCATCGCGGATGCTGCATTGATCCGGAAAGTTCAATCCGAAATCAAAGACCAACGGCTGCTGATTGCCGACGGCCATCACCGTTATGAAGCAACGCTCAATTATCGCGATCAGATGCGCAATCAGCGAGGCCAGTGGAACGGCCGCGAACCTTTCAATTACATCATGGTTTATTTCGCCAACATCAGCGACGAAAACGTCGTCATTATGCCAACGCATCGCTTAGCGCGCGGATACACCCACAAACCGTTTCTCGAGTTGGAAGAGGCGCTGCAAACCTATTTTTACGTCGAACAGCACCCCAAGACGCCCGAAGGAAAAATCTCATTTCTCAAAGCGCTGAAGACGGCCGCGAAGAAGCATCGCGTTATCGGCACCAGCTTCAAGCGCGACCCGCGGTACTTAATCTTGCGCCTTAAGAACAAGCGCATCATGCAGCGTCTCGCGAAGGATCTAAGCGCGCCATTGAGAGAGCTCGATGTGAGCACGCTGCACTTACTGATTCTCGAGCATATCCTTGGCATGACGCCCGACGAGCAGGTGAAAAGCGACAATATCCGCTATTCACAGGATGAAGAAGCTGTGCTCCAAGCACTGGAAAAGGAAGATTATCAAGCGGCGTTTATCTTGAACGCGACAAAAGCAGAAGAGATTCAGACGATTGTCGCCAGCGGCGAGAAGCTGCCGCAAAAGTCGACCTATTTCTATCCTAAGCTGCCATCCGGGTTGATCGTCAATAAACTCGATCCAGACGAAGAGATCCAAGATACCACGGGCGCGTAATTCGACATCATAGCGTCGCTCCCTAAGGCGTTGACATCGCCACGCTTACCATTTAAGAATCCAGCCGATTACGGAGGCCATATGCCAAAAGTTACGTCCTTAGGTCACATCGGTTTCTATGTTCGCGACATCGAGCGATCGGTCGCCTTCTATCGGGATATCTTCGGTCTGCAAGTCAGCGATCGAAGCCCAAGAGGCGCCGTATTTATGACCGCCCAGGACAGGTTGGCGGAACACCACGAGCTGTTGCTGGCGCCTGGCCGCAACGACAATGGCAACGTCAACGTGCTGCAGCAAATTTCCTTTCACTGCGCCAGTCTCAAAGATGTCAAAGACTTTTACCGAGTCTTTGTTGAAAACAACGTGCCGATCAACCGCGTGGTCAGCCACGGCAACACCGTGAGCATTTACGCCCAAGATCCCGATGGAAACTCCGTCGAAGTCTACTGGGCCACCGGTATCGATGTCCCACAGCCGTTCGGCAAACCGATGGATCTCAGTAAAAGTGAGGCAGAGATCATGGGACAGCTGGAGCAGATCATTTCAGAATGGCGGGCGGCCGAGGCGACCAGAACGTAAAAAAATCCAGGCCATCCCTCAGCCTTATCATTGCACTTCCGTCACCATATAGGCGATTGCCAGTCCCTCAAGGTCTGATAGGGGTCGGGAACGGCTCTCGCCGTCCCCGCCCTCCGAACCGTGCGTGCGGTTCTCCCGCACACGGCTCTCCAGTCGGTGGTTTCCTCATCGGGATTGGCTCGCCAGCTTCCAGGCTGTATGCATGGTGAACAGTCCCTGGGCTGCGAAGAATTTAGTGGGCCAGCGCTGATGATCCTCTCGACA
>VBKY01000040.1 GCA_005879255.1 Deltaproteobacteria bacterium | reverse complement strand
TCCCCCAGCTGCCGGGCCATTACCCGCGTGAGCGCGACCACGCCGCCTTTCGCCGTCGTGTAGTGCGGCATATTGCCGGAGCCGCTGAAGAATGTTCCCGAGGCGATGTTGATGATCTTGCCGCTTCTTTGCTGCTTCATGATCGGGATTGCGGCCTTGCTGCAAAGAAACACGCCTTTTAAGTTTACTTCGATGACACGGTCCCATTCGTCCAGCGCAAGGTCTTCCACCGGACCCTTCCAAAGTTCTTGCGTGACATAAATAGCCGCGTTGTTCAGCAGCACGTCGACGCGACCGAATTTTTGTTTCGTTTCCCGTATCAGTCCCTCAACGTTCGGGAAGTTTCGAACGTCGGTCGTGCGGGCCCATGCCGATCCGCCAGAATCCGTGATGGCTTTCGCTGTCGCTTCACCGCCTTCGCCGTCGATGTCGGCGACGACGACATGGGCACCTTCTTCGGCGAAGCGCCTGGCATACGCTTTCCCAATGCCATGGGCGGCGCCCGTGATGATGGTGACTTTATCTTTTAGTCGCATATATCCTCCGCGGCGGCTATGGGGGATTGAGCCGATTTGATCTACCGTGTGTTAGGTAAAGCTCGGCGTCTTGCCGCTGAGCAAGCTTTGCAGCTGGGTTGCGGGAAAGCGCAGACCGACAAAGAAAGCGCCGAACAAACCGTAAACCGCGCTGGCTTCGTCGAAGCGCATTTCATAGACTAGTTTCTTGAACACCAGCGGATCGTCGGCAAACAGATCGACGCCCCATTCCCAATCATCGAAACCGATGGAGCCGGAGATGATTTGCGTGACGCGGCCGGCGTAGTGGCGGCCGATCATGCCATGCTCGCGCATCATGCGTTGGCGCTCGCGAATCGGTTCGCCGTACCAGTTCCTGTGCTCGCCGCGAAACTTGTTCATCGGATAAAAACACAGATACCGGCGTTGCGGGATCTCCGGCCAGAGGCGCGGCGCGGCGGCTTCGCGCTGCTTGGCCAATTCCGCTTCCACTTCACTGTTCCATTCTCCCGTCCCCGGCCGCAATCCCCTGCCGGTCAATTCCGAATAGAGTTTCACCGAAGCTTCGTAGAGACCCAGTTCGACCACCGAAAGATAAGAAGTGCTTGGATCAAGGTATTCACATAGCTCTGACTGGGCGACGGTCAGCTCGGCATCGTTCAGCGCATCCAAGCTCTTGCGGAAGTGGACGAGCATGAGATCGGCTTTGTGCCCCAACGTGGAGAACAAACTCGTGGCCTCCTGTTTGTTCTGCTCCATCTCGCCGAACATCGCTGTGGCGTGAGTAAGAATATGTTTCTGTTGTGATGAACCCAGAGCGCGCCATGCCGCCCATCGGATGCGAAACATTTGATGCAAGATGTAGGAGCCGTCGAGCGTGAGTGGGGTTGCCGGAAGCTCACCGTGTGTTTGAGGCGTCGGTTGCTGTTCCATCTTGTCCGTTGAATTTTTGCTGATTTCGTCTCCGCCGGTCACTCTCAAAGACTAGGTTGGCAAGGCCGTAGGATCCGATGACGCCGGCTGGTCGGGTTTGACCCCACGCAGCTTGTTGCGCAGTGCTTGAAAGCCGCGCTTGGCGAGCCGGAAAATCTTCGGCACAATCCAGACGAGCAGAGCGAGAAATCCCAACACCAAAATGATCATAACGACCGGATGGTTGAACATCAGCCAAATGCTGCCGAAGACCGTGATATCTTCGGTGACGCTCGCGATCCAATTGCTGAAAGGCTCCGGACTCGCGTTGATCGCGAGCCGCGTCGCTGCTTTAGTGCCGTGGGCCGCCAGCGCGATCGATCCGCCGGCGAGAATGGCGACAAGCTCCAATGCCGGATTCATATCGCCCAAAGAGCGAGCCGCCAGAATTGCGCCCGCCGGCACACGAATAAAAGTATGCAGCACGTCCCAACCGCTATCGACGTAGGGGACCTTGTCGGCAAAGAATTCGATCAGATACATGACGCAGGCGACGGCGATGACCGCAGGGTGGCCTAGCACTTGGAGATCCGGAGGGAGTTGGATCATTTCCGCCCGGCTGGCGATACCCAATGCTGCCACCGTGGCATATAAATTGATCCCCGAAGTCCACGCGGTGCCCATCGCCAAACTCAAAGCTTCAATCGTGCCCATATAATGGCTCCTGTTCCGGCCGTCTATCGACCCATTGAGTACTTTGACGTTCGGCTACGAGCAATTATTACTTCATGCACGGCAATTGAGAAAAACCTTGCTATAGTTTGTACTTGCCGGCGATCTTGTCTTTGAAATCCTTAGTAAATGCATTGACCGCCGGGAACTGATCCAGCCATTTAAAAGGCCGGCAGGCGTCGATCAAGACGCGGTCGCTGGTATAGCCGCGCGGCGAGCGCTCTTGGGGTGGGAGGGCCGGCTCACACACCGAAGCCCACACGCCTTTGACTACGTCGATATCCTCACGCACATGGCAGCGCGTGGCGATGGCCCAGATGACGTCCGCGGGATTGGTGATATCGATGTCATCGTCGACGACGACAACGAATTTGCCGCCGTAGGCGCCGGCGCGCGCGCCGGCAGCGACGAGCAGAGCCTGTTTCGAGTGGCCCGCGTAGCGCTGCTTGATCGCGATTACCGTAAACGGTCCCGGTTGGCCGCCGTAGACGAATCCCCAGACGCCTTTGACTTCTGGGATGCCGGCTTTCTCAAGCTGCTCCCATAGAGTCGCGGCGCCGAGCGGAATGGGCAAATAGCTTGCCGGCGGTTTCAGCGGCGGCGCTCCGAGCATAATCGGATCGTTGCGATAGCAGACACGCTTGACTACCATGACCGGCGTCTCGCCGACGTTTGCGTCTGTGAAATATCCCGGCCACTCGCCGAACGGTCCTTCTTTCGGCATCTCTTCGTCTTTCATCGGCGGCATCTCGCCTTCAAGGACAATTTCCGCGTTCGCCGGAATCGGTAGGCCCGTCACCGCGCCGCGCGCCACCGGCACGGGCGAGCCCTGGAGATAGCCGGCAAATTCGTATTCATTCACATCCGGCGGCAGCGGCATCTGCGCCGCAAGAAAAATCGCCGGTCCCTGGCCCAACGTGATCGCCACGGGCAGTGGCTTGCCGGCGTCGCGCGCGCGCTCGAAAGCGAGGCGGCCGTGCTTGCCCATGTTCATTTTCACCGAAACATGATTCTTGTCTTGGACCATGACCCGATAGGTGCCGATGTTGAGTTTTCCCGTCTCGGGATCTTTCG
The DNA here is from genome assembly GCA_005879255.1 of Deltaproteobacteria bacterium. The sequence goes on along the minus strand of VBKY01000040.1, from coordinate 27,976 downwards.
TGATCACGCCACAGCCGGTGCCAAGATAGGGACCGCCGTCGAGATCATGCCAGCTCGGCGTGGGAAATTTGTACAGATCGACTTCATTATCAGCCATCTGGTTCTCAAGCAGCGGTCCACCCTCGACGTGTTCGACCGGCACGGGTTTGTACGCCGCTAGCTTTTTGCGCCAGGTATAGAGAAAATCAATGCCGTTTTCTTCGTTGAGGCCCATCGCCGGGCCCGTGCGTTTGCAAGTGCGAAAGACATTGGAGATCACACGAAAGCCGGGCGGATAATTTTTGAAATTGCTGAATAGCAGCGCCGGGCCCTCATTTTCCGCCGCGCGCTCAGTCAATGCACCGACTTCCGATTTCAACTCTACGCCTTCAAAGCGGCGCAATTCACCCATCTGTTCCAGTATCTCGATGTATCCTCGCATGTCAGTGACGTCGGCCATGAATTCCTCCTCAATTTCTAATCATAGTATTGTGGCAAAGAAAGGGAGTCAAACGACCGAACCGGCTTCAGCTGTGCATGGAGCTCTTCGTCAATTCAGCAAATTAGCGCTGCGCCCACTCACGTCAAGTTATTATGCGCGAGCAAGGGAGTAGCGTCGGATACAAGCCTGGAAGAGTGCGTCAAACAAGATCCCAATCGAGTGGGTATCGTTTCGTCAACTCGCTCTGGGGCGTCATAATCCTGGCCGTACGTAATCAGAGCACTACATTTGTAACAACCGGAGCTCCCAGTGTGCGATCGGGTTTTTTGGCGCCGCAACCTTTGTCGGTAATACCTTTGGGTGGCGGCAGTGAATCGATCCCTCCGGGCAGGGCATCGCGCGGGCAGACATCGTCTTCATCATGAATATCCGCGGAGCCATCGAGCACATCATGTTGCACGGTGGCCGAGTAGCTGTAGTCGCCGCGAGTGGCATCGGCAGAGTTGGCGGGCAGAGGGTTTGTGCATTGCAAGGTGACCAAATAACCGACGCTCATGGTCTGTTTCGGCGCGAGAGCCTTCGATCCGCTGCTGCCGAATATTGCGGCATTCTTCGCCGCGTTGAGAGCGACGGCCGGAGGTTGGCACTGCGCTGAATTATTGTCCGCTACGCTGACATTCAGTCGCACCAGCCCGGTGCTTATTCCGTTGTCCAAACTCGTTGGAGTAATCGTCTCGTTGTGATCGCTTCGGTTTTGAATGGTCACGGTGACGGCTGCGCTTATTGCTGCTGTTCCTTTGACAGTGGCCGGAGCGACGATGCCGGTCACAGCCAGATCATGGATGCCGATGGCGAAGCAGGTGATCCAGGTGCCCCAGTTGTTGGAGCCTTTTGAGGTGGCATATTCATTGGCCGCGCAGAACATGTTGGAAAAATTTGGATCTATCGAGATCCCGCTATAGTCGCCGGCGCGGCAATCATCGACAAAGATAGTACCGATGACGCAGTCGAAAGCTCGATAAGTGCGGAGACCGGCCTGGGCCAGAATAGGAGTGCGCATTTGCCCTGGGAGATTTGCCGAATTTTGTCCTGTCACATACATCGACATGAATTGCGTGCTTGACGACTGCATGAAGGTCATACCGACATCGCCGTTGGGCGCGATTTCGATGGAGGGGTAATAGGTGTGAATACCCACGCCGGGATCGATGGTTCCCTGCTGGGTAAGACTCGGTGAAGAGCCCGAGCTATCGAATTCATACCAGCGCACATGCGATTGAGCCGTGGAGGGAAGACCGATGCTGTGGGCGGCGAAAAGGCGGTCGTTGCGCCATGCCGCGCTAATAATGCTCGAGTCGTTGGTTTGAATGCGCCCAAAGCTGCCGCTTCCCGGTTGATCGGCATTGGGTGGGAAGACGTAAGCGCCTACGCTTAGGTCCGTGTCAGTAAAAGTCGGAGAATCAAGAACGTCGATCATTTTCACGACCCGTATAGCGGAGCCGAGCGCGTCGCCCGACTCCATGACAAACCACATCGGATCACCGCTAACCGATCCGTGCATCACCGCCGGCATCAGGGTAAAATCAACAGGGTCGCGATCGGTTTGCGAAAAGGCCAACGTTGCTGGATTACTGTCGAGCGCTGTACTTTTGTCAATTACAATGACGCTGACATGATCAAAGGTCTCGCTGTCGGCGCCAAACATGTTGAGGGTGATGACGTGAGCGTCGGCGTTCCAGCCCATCCTGGTGAAGTCGGGCAGCACGGGCTCATCCAACACTACGCCGTTTTCCGTGATGTCAATTCGGTGCATTTCGGAGAATCCGTCGAGTGGATTGGAGCTGTTAGAGACCGCATACAGCAGGAAGCCCTTTTCTAGCGTGTCGTCTTCGTCAATCATCGCGACAACGAATCGTTGCGCGATATCGTCATAGGTCACTACAGGATCAAAAGCGAATTTTACGGCTCCAGCGGGAGCAAAGAAAAGAAAGAGATCCTGAATGAAGAGGCGTTTGCCTGTTACTCGGCTGTAATAACCGATGGTGGTATTGGTCACCTCGACGATATGAGCCGGACCAGTGGCGACTATAGTGTCGGGCGGCACGGAGCCAAAACTGTTAGGAAATGCAATGCCGGCGAACCCTTTGGCAATCCCTAAGTTGTCCGTTGGCGGTGACCTGGGAGATTCAAGATCCGACGGCGCCATTTGGTTGCGCGCCGCGCCTTCCGTCTGCTTTGGGAGCTTTCCTTCTCTCTGTAATCTCGGATGCAAGCGTCTTGGCGCAATCAACCGGCCCTCCGGCTCTTCCGATTGGGATTTCACGGCCGGCGCAAAACAAGCGAGCACGGCCATACTGACGAGGATCGAAATGATAAATTGTAGCCGGCGATTCGTCGTCTTCGTCATCGCAGGATCCTCCGTTAAGGCACTAACATGCTGTTGCGATCGGCTTCGATTTCCTGCCGGGTTTTCAAGGCAAAATATCCTATGTCGCGAGAAAAGCCCAACCTTCAGGCTAAATTCACTCAAACCAGGGAGCATTGGCCATTGGAATTTCGCCGATGGAATGTCCCGAACCGTCATTGCAAGACGCCTGAGCTGCCGCTATACGATTCGAAGCGATGTTAACGATTATCACGCTTTAGCGCGTGTCCCTCAAGAAATTTCATTGTTTGTACCGGTGAGTAACCGGCGGTGAGGCTGCCATTCTTTTACGGCTGGATCATCGTTGCAATCACGATGGTGGCGGGTATTTTGGCTGCCGGCGTAAGCAATATCACCATGGCCGTGGTGCTGAAGCCAATCAGCGACGATTTGGGTTGGAGCCGGTCGTTCACTGCGGCCGCGATCACGATGGGAGCGCTGCTCGGCGGTAGCCTTTCTCCGGTCTTTGGGCCGCTTGCCGATCGCCTCGGCCCGCGGTTTCTGTTGCCGCTCGGCGGCGCGCTTGTTGGGCTGCTGGCGATTGGCGTGAGTTTCAGCACCGAGCCGTGGCACTTTTATGCGACTTTTGTTCCGGCCCGCGCGCTGACTGAGTTTCTTTTGCGTGGGATGATCTCTTTCACCGCGGTTACCAATTGGTTTCATATCAAACGTCCGCGCGCAATGGGATTGGTTGCGATGGCGACGCCGCTTGGCTCTGCTGCTCTCTCACTCGTCTACCAGTTTTTCGTGACTCATTACGGATGGGGCAGCGCCTTTCTGGCGCTTGGAATTTCCCTCTGGGTGATGGTCGTCATTCCCGGAGTCGTGTTGCTGCGCCGGCAGCCCGAAGATCTGGGGCTGTATCCAGATGGTATTACGCCGTTGGTCGAGACAACACCGCTGGAACTAACGACAGAAACGATGAAAAAATCCATGCGCGAACACAGTTGGCCGCGCCGCGAAGCGATGCGCACCAGCGCGCTGTGGATACTGGTCGCGAGCACTTTTTTGGCAGCTATTGGCACCGGAGGTACGGCTTTTCATGCGGCCGCGTATTTTACAGACGTAAAGATCGCGCCGGCAGTGGCGGCGGGAGCCGTGAGCGTGATGGCTTTGGCCGGAGCCTTCGGCAATGGTCTGTGGGGTGCGCTGGCGGAGCGCGTAAGTCCGCGCGGGCTCAACGTGACGACGATGCTTTTGGCAGCAGGTACTGTGGCGTTTTTGACGCAAGTCGTTGCGCCGGTACCGGCATTTATCTTCGCCCTATTGTTCGGCTTGAACGCCCGCGGCGCGGCGGTCCTCACGCAAGTTCTCATCGCCCGCTACTTTGGCCGCCGTTCGTTTGGCGCGATTAGCAGCGTCCTCGATCCGTTTCACAAAGGCGGACTTGGGCTGGGCGCACTGTTTGCGGGCCTTGCGTTTGATTATGCCGGCAATTATCAGACCATCTTCATGATTTTTTTTGCGAGTTATGTAGTCTCGGCGGTTTTGATTTTTTTAATCAGACGACCCGAGAGAACACCGCAATGATAATGGAACATGGTATTTCAAGTCACGGTGCTCCGATTCCCCGGCTTGAGCACTATCGTAAACCATTATCTTGACTTTGAGATTGCATCCTTTAACTTGAATCATCATGCCGCAACGTTTGTTTCGTCTCCTCGTTTCACTTTTTTTCTTGCCACTCAGTATCCAATTGGCCGAAGCCGCTCAAGTTCAAGAGGTTGTTCTTGATAACGGTCTCAAGATTTTGCTGCTGGAAGACCACAAGAGCCCGGCGGTGACATTCCAAGTCTGGTATCGCGTCGGCGGACGCAACGAAAAGGACGGCAAGAGCGGCCTCGCCCACTTTCTCGAACATATGATGTTTAAAGGCACGCCGACGACCAAGCCGGAAGAGTACTCCAGGATTATTGCTAAGAACGGCGGGCGATCGAATGCTTTCACTTCTTCGGATGTAACCGTCTATTTTGCGACCATGAGCCGGGAGAAAATCGCTATTGAGCTCGAACTGGAAGCGGACCGCATGGCCAACGCCCTGCTGGGCGACACTTACTTTGAGCCCGAGAAAAAAGTGATTCAGGAAGAACGCCGTCTGCGGACCGAAGACAATCCGGCTTCGGCGTTAAGCGAGGTAGCGAGCGCCGTAGCCTTCACGATTCATCCCTATCGGCGGCCCGTCGTGGGTTGGATGCAAGACATCCTAAACTTGACGCGCCAAGACCTGGTCGATTTCTACAAACTCTACTACGCACCCAACAACGCCTACATCGTTGTGGTGGGCGATTTCTCTAGCGAAGAGATCCTGGCGAAGATCAAAGCCGCCTTTGGAAAAATTCCCCGCGGCGCCGAACCGCCCGAGGTGCGTGCCGAAGAGCCGGAGCAGCGCGGGGAACGCCGGGTCAACTTCAAAAAGGAGGCCGAGCTGCCGTTCCATCTTTTGTTTTATCACGCGCCCAATCTGAAAAGCCCGGACAGTTTCGCGCTCGATCTTTTGTCGGTGGTGCTCGCCGGCGGGCGCAGCTCCCGGCTCTATCACGAGCTGGTCTATCAGAAGCGGTTGGTGCGCGGCGTCGACGCCGACTACGGCGGTATGTCGATCGATCCCATGGGTTTTTCGATTTCAGCGCAACTTCTTCCCGGCATCGAGCCCGCCAACGTGGAGCGCGAGATCGACCGCCAGTTGGAGAAAGTGAAATCCGGATTGATCAGCGAGCGCGAATTGCAAAAGGCCAAGAATCAAGTCGAAGCGGCGTTCGTTTTCGCGCAAGACTCTATCTTCGGGCAGGCGATGAAGATCGGCTCCTACGAAGCTGCCGGCGGCTGGCGCCAGATGGACAATTATTTGGACGGCATTCGCAAAGTGACTCGCGAGGATATTCGGCGCGTGGCAAAACAATACCTTGACCGAGACCGGCGCACGGCCGGCACCCTGATCCCGACAAAATCCCCATGACGAGGCTTCGTATCACCCTGGTGGTTTTTTGCACGGCGATGCTCTGTGCGTCGTCGGTTCCGGCGGGCATGGCGCCCAAGCGCTCGGTGCTCAGCAACGGCTTAGTGCTGTTGACCTCCGAACAGCGCGCGCTGCCCATGGTGTCAATCGAACTACTGATCGATGCCGGCTCCCGCTACGACGGCGCGAAGCAAGAAGGGCTCGCGAATCTAACGACGAAGTTGTTGAGATATGGGACCAAGCAGCGTACCGCCCTACAGATTAATGAGACGCTCGATTTTCTCGGCGCCAGTCTCGAGGCGGGCGGCGGCGAGGACGTCGCCAGTATCAGCGTGACTATTCTGAAGAAAGATTTGGCGACGGGATTAGCGCTGCTCGCTGAGATTCTGACTTCATCAAGCTTCCCCCAGGCTGAAATCGACCGGCAAAAACAGGAAATTATCGCCTCGATCAAGGCGCGGGAAGAGGATCCCAACGCGGTGGCTCAAAAGACATTTACCGCGGCGCTGTTTCCCGCCAGTCCCTACGGCCGATTGGTCGAAGGAAGCGAAGCCTCGGTTAAGACTCTACAACAGACCAGTCTCAAAGAGTTCTTCGCGCGCTATTACCGGCCCAATCGCTCGATTATGGCCGTGGTCGGCGACGTTTCGGAACAGGAAATCACTCAGGGGCTCAACAAAGCTTTCCAGGGATGGAGCAAGGGTGAGCCCAGCGGTCAACCGTTGGTGCCGACAAAAATCGGTGCGCCGCACGTTTTGCGCGTCAACAAGGATCTGACGCAGGCGAATATTGTTCTGGGCCATAACGGCGTGACACGCGGCAATCCTGACTATTATGCCATTCAGGTCATGAATTACATTTTGGGCGGCGGCGGTTTTTCTTCCCGGGTGATGGATTCGATCCGCAATGAGCGCGGCTTGGCTTATTCTGTGCATAGTTTTTTTAGCGCGGAAAAAAGCCACGGGACGTTTCAGTTCGTCATGCAAACCAAGAATGAAACCGCTCAGGATGCGATCCGTCTCGCCATCGAAGAAATCAGCCGCATCCGCGAGCAGCCGGTGAGCGAGCAAGAGCTGAACGACGCCAAAGATTACCTGATTGGGAGTTTTCCGCTGCGTTTCGACACTAACCATAAAGTGGCAAGTTTTCTCGCACAAGTAGAATTTTTTCAACTTGGCCTGGACTATCCGGATCGTTATAGCGATCTCATCCGCAAGGTTACCCGCGAGGAAGTTCAGCGGGTAGCCAAGCAATATTTGGAGCCCGAAAAGCTGATTACGGTAATCGTTGGAAATCAACAGAAGGTCGGCGAAAAGAAATAGCGGAGACGAGCCTGGCTGGCGAGCCGCCACGCCATGATGCGGTGCCCGGTTTTGTCGCTTTTTGCTGAAAGTTTCGTTTTTCGTGAGTGCGGCTCAATGATCGATTGTGTAATCCGTGAGCTTGACAGTCGTCGTCCGCCTGCGGCATAGTTCATGCTACTTCCGCGTTAAACCGTTTAACCGTTAGCTGTACTCCCAGTTTAGACCAATGAAAAAGGTCCTGATTATTGAAGATCACGCGGATATGCGTGAGTTGCTGACGTGGCAAATCGAGCTGATGGGTTTTATGCCGATCGCGGCCAAGCGCGGCAAAGAGGGTGTCGAAAAGGCGCTGAGCGAAAAGCCGCAGCTGATCATCATGGATATTATGATGCCGGGCATGGACGGTTGGGAGGCGGCCCGGGAGATTCGCGCGAATGGCGAAACTAAAAACATTCCGATTCTCGCCGCTACGGCGTTGTTCCGCGACACGGATCTGAAAAGCTGCATTGAAGCCGGTTGCAACGGTTACATCGTCAAGCCGTTCACTTTCCAGGAACTTCAGGGAAAGGTGCGGGAGCTAATCCCTTCGGCGAGCACGACGTACCCGCTCTAAGCGCCGGCTGTGTTAACTTCTTCACTGACAGTTGAATTTCAAACTGAGTGGTCACGTCTATGTCGGCGCGTGAAAGAGCTATCTCTATCGTGCAACGTCTGCGGCAAGAAGGCTACGAAGCCTTTCTCGCCGGCGGGTGTGTGCGCGATATGCTGCTCCATAAGCCACCGCAGGATTACGATATTGCGACCAATGCGAAACCGGAAGATATTCAGCGAATTTTTCCTGAAACAATTCCGGTGGGCGCGCAGTTCGGCGTGATCTTGGTGCTGAGCGACGGCAAGCCTTTCGAAGTGGCGAGCTTTCGTCACGACGGGCCTTACTTGGACGGCCGGCGGCCGAGCCAGGTGCGCTACGGTAGTTTGGAAGAAGATATTTTTCGCCGTGATTTTACCATCAATGGCATGGTCTATGATCCTATCGCTGACCGACTGATCGACCTGGTGGAAGGTCAGAAAGACCTTGAGCGGCGCGTGGTTCGCGCCATTGGTGATGCACGGCATCGCTTCGAGGAAGATCGGCTGCGCATCATTCGCGCCGTACGTTTCGCGGCCAGTCTCCAATTTGAAATTGAAGCCGCGACATTCTCTGCAATGAAGCAGCTCGCGGCCACGGTCACGCAGATTTCTTGGGAGCGCATCGGCGACGAGATAACCCGCATATTGACCGAGGGCGGCGCGCGCCGCGGCTTCGAACTGCTGGAAGAGACCGGCTTACTCAAGATTTTGCTGCCGGAGGTAGAGGCGATGAAGGGCACGCAGCAAGGCCCGGATTACCATCCCGAAGGTGATGTGTTCGCGCATACGATGTTACTGCTCAGCCATTTGGATCGGCCCTCAGAAACATTGGCCTACGGCTGTTTGCTGCATGACGTGGCGAAGCCGGTTTGCATCCGCCAAGATGCCGAGCGCATCACTTTTTACGGCCACACGGAAAAGGGCGCGGAAATGGCTGAGGAAGTTCTCAAACGGCTCAAGCGCGGCCGCGCAACGTGGGAGCGAGTCGGTTACTTGGTGCACAATCACTTGCGTCATATTCAAGCACCCAAAATGCGGCTCAGCACACTCAAGCGTTTCTTGCGCGAAGAGGGCATCGAGGAGCTCTTGGAATTGACGCGCATCGATGCCTTGTCGTCGAACGGCGACTTGCATTATTACGAATATTGCAAAGAGCGTTTGGCTGAGCTCAAGGACGAAGAAATTCGCCCTGCGCCACTGGTGCGTGGCGGTGATTTGATCGCTATGGGGATTACTCCGGGACCGATTTTCACGGACATCTTGCGGCAAGTGGAAGACGCGCAGCTAGGCGGCGAGCTCAACAGCCGGGAGGAAGCACTCGAATGGATTCATCGACACTACGGTCATCGAGGAAAGAATGAGTAAGGCACACGCACTTCAGATTATTGGACACCCAGAATTGCGCTCAGACGGCGACGAAAAAGTTACTGGCAAGGCTATCTATACAGTCGATGTTGAACTGCCGGGAATGGCCCATGGCAAGATCCTCCGTAGCCCCTACGCGCACGCCCGGCTAACCCGGGTCGACGCGAGCAAAGCCGAAAAATTCCCCGGGGTTTTTGCTGTGATCACGCGAGCCGATCAAGTGCGCTTAGGCATGTTCGGCGCCGCCTACAAAGATCAAACGATCGTCGCGGTCGACAAAGTGCGCTACGTCGGCGATCCGGTGGCGGCGGTAGCGGCGGCAAACGAGGCGATCGCCGAGGAAGCTTTGGAATTAATTGAAGTCGACTACCAAGAATTGCCGGCAGTGACGAATTTGGACGAGGCGCTGGCGCCAGACGCGGCACTGGTGCACGACTCCTCGGTGAGTGGCGGCGAAATGATGGGGCAGCACTACGAGGCGCCGAAAGAATTCGCCGGCACCAATCTTTGCTATCGTTTCAGTTATGCCAAAGGCGATGTGGAAGAGGGTTTCAAGCGAGCAGATCATGTCTTCGAGGACACTTTTACTTTTCCGCGCGTGCAGCATTTTTCCATGGAGCCCCACGCCACCATCGCGCGCGTCGAAGGCGATCACATGACGCTTTGGGCCGCGACCCAGGAGCCGTTCACGCTGCGTGAGCACCTCGCCGATATTTTTCATCTGCCGCTCAACAAAGTTCGCGTCATCGTTCCGTACCTCGGCGGCGGCTACGGCGGCAAGCTTGCAGTAAAGACCGAGCCCCTGGCCGTGGCTTTATCTTGGAAGGCGAAACGCCCGGTGCGACTGGCGCACACGATTGAAGAGAGCTTCAAGACCGTGACACGCCATCCCGCCCGAGTGCAGATTAAAACCGGCGTGATGAAGGACGGCAAGCTGGTGGCGCGCCGGTGTCTCATTCACATGGAAACCGGCGCCTACGCCGATGCTGGCCCGCGAGTGACCCAGAAGGCGGGATATCGTTGCTTCGGTCCGTATCGTCTGCCCCATACTAAGACCGACGCCTACACGGTTTACACCAATACGGTGCCGGCCGGTGCTTACCGAGGTTTCGGCACGCTGCAAGTCACGTGGGCCTATGAATCGCAGATGGATATCATCGCCGAGAAGCTGGGTCTCGATCCGTTGGAATTTCGTCTGAAAAATCTTTTAAAAAAAGGCGAGCTTTATACCCCGGGAGACACGCCGGTGGATTGCGATCTCAGAGCTGGGTTGCTGCGCGCCGCCAAAGAAATCGGTTGGGCTCAGAAGAGCCGAAAGCCGGGCTGCGGCAAAGGTCTGGCGGTCTGCATGAAAGACGGCGGTGGAACGTACAAAGTTTCTTCCGCCGCGGTGAAAATGAATGGTGACGGCAGCGTCGTGCTGCTCACAGGAACGGTAGAAATCGGCCAGGGCGCGCGCACCGCGCTGAGCCAAGTGGTCGCCGAGGAGTTGGGACTTCCGTTCGAGGCCGTCGCCGTGGCCGAGCTCGATACCGACGTGACCCCTTACGACGTCAATACCAATGCCAGCAGTTCGACCGTGGTAATGGGCCTCGCCGTGCAAAGAGCGGCGCAGGATTTGAAGCGGCAGCTCCTCCGCCATGCCGCTAAGATACTCAGAACCAAACCGGAGCGGCTCACGTTGCGCGATCGCAAAGTGCATGGCGCAAAGGGCGTAAGTCTGGCGTTAGAAGAGCTCATGCAGAGAGTGTTCAAGTCCAAAGCCGGCGAGATGATCGGGCGCGGCGCGTACCAAGACATCAAGACCAAGCAGGCCGCTCTCGGATCGCCGACGACTTTCTGGGAAATCAGCTGGGGGGCGGCCGAAGTAGAAGTGGACTACGACACGGGCGAGATCAAACTAATTAAGTATGTTTCGCTTGCTGATGTTGGGCAGGCGATTCATCCGGTTCTCTGTGAAGGGCAAGACGAAGGCGGCGTGATGAACGCCATCGGGCACAGCCTGCTCGAAGAAATGATCTACAAAGACGGCCAAATATTGAATCCTAACCTGGTCGACTATCGAGTGCCGAGTTTCAATCATTTGCCGAAGGATTTTGAATCGATTCTGGTTGAGAGCCGCAATGGACCGGGCCCCTTCGGTTCGAAAGGAACGGGAGAAGGCGGTTTACTCCCGGTTGCACCGGCCATTGGCAACGCAGTTTGCCGCGCGACGGGGTTGAGAATGTATGACTTGCCGCTCACGCCGGAGAGAGTCTGGCGTGCGCTCGGGAAAATCAGTCAGGACCTTTGATTAGCGAAACGAGCAGTCCGTCAGGGAATGGGATACTCAAAACTCGTTCGAACAATCCGTAAATAAACAGCCAGGTAAAGAAGGTGATGATAATCGTCATCGGCCATTTCTCTTTGCCCGCCAATTTCAAATACAAGATCATCGAGACCGGAATTGAATACGAGAAGCCCAATAGCCAAATGGAAATAAAGAAACCAATCGTCCACAGGAGAATGTTGATGGTTCTTTTATGCACCACTTCGGGTGCAACGTCAGCCGCAACTTCCCAAGCGGCAAGAGCGCCTTTGGGTTTTTCTTTTCCCCAGAGATCCCTGCTGAGCTGAGCAAGACACAACAGCAGGGTTGGAATTCCAATAACCCAGGGAAAGAGGCCGGCACGATAACCAAAGTTTCGGCTCTGGAATAGCGCGAGTGCAAGTATAATCGCGACAGCGACGCTGAAGAGCGCTTTGTTACTGAAGCGCAATCCGCCAGCGTGAGCGGTTTCAACAGTTACCTGATCTTGGATTCGAGAAGCCAGCTTTTCCTTCTCCTCCCGTCTATTTTTAATCATTGGATAAAAGACACCAAATAGGGTGACCGCGAAAATAATCAGCACGCCAGGACGTCCAAGCCACGCCGCGCCGTAATTGTCGGTCGATAGGAACAGTCGGTTTTCGGCCAGCGGACCGAGGACCAGACCGAGCAGGACTGGTGGGCGCGGCCACTCCAGTTTTTCCATGACCCAACCGAGCCCGCCAAATAAGAGTACGATTAGCATGTCTTCAAAAGCGTTCTTCTCGGCAAAGGCGCCTAAATAGATCAACACCAGAATGATGGGAATAATTATAGCGCCACGGACTTGGGTGATCTTCGCGAGGGGCTCCAAGAAGAGAAAGCAGATCGCCACGGTGATGATGTTGGATATGATGATGACCCAGACAAAAGAAAAAGTAAGGCTTAGGTGGCCCTTGGGTTCGGGGATCAGCATATCCGGACCGGGGACGATGCCTTGGATGATGAACGCACCCAGAAGGATCGCCATGATAACGCTGGCGGGAACGCCGAAGGCGATGGTCGTGATCAAACTTCCGCCCAATGTGGAATTATTCGCCGCGCCGGGGCCTAACACGCCCTCGACGGCGCCTTTGCCGGCGCGGGATTTATCCTCTAAGCTTTGCACTGCGTGAGCGTAGGCCAGCCACTGGGTGGTGGCCGCTCCCATTCCAGGAATGATGGCCATGAATGTGCCGAGGGCGCTGCAGCGGATAACCAACCACCAATGACGAAAGGTATCCTTGACGCCCTCCATGACACCGCCGAGAGCTTGAACTTCTTGCGTCGCGATGCTGGTTCCTAACACTGCCAGCTCGATAGTTTCGGGAATGGCGTAGAAGCCAATTGTAATGGGGACGAGTCCAATGCCGTCCCAGAGAAATAGCTGGCCAAAGGTATAGCGCTGTATGCCGGATATCGGATCCAACCCGATGGTCGCGAACATCAAGCCGATACCGCCGGAGACCATGCCTTTAAGCACATCCTCGCCGCTAAGGGCAGCGACGAAAGAAATCCCAAGCAGTGAGAGCATGAAAAATTCAGGAGAGCCGAAGGAGAGAACTAACGGCCGGACTATAGGAATAGCAACCGCAATTGCTACGGCGCCGAATATGGCTCCGACCAGGGAACTCATCAGTACGGCGCCAAGAGCTCTTCCTGCCTCGCCATTGCGCGCCATCGCGTGACCATCGACAATTGTCGATGCCGTGGTCGGCTCGCCGGGAACTCCGAAAAGCACGGAGGTAATATCTCCGGTGGTCGCGGTCACCGCGGTCATTCCTAGAAGAAATGCGAAGGCTTCAACGGCCGACATTTTGAATACGAAGGGCAGCATGAGAGCCATAGCCGTGGGGCCGCCTAGACCCGGCAAGATGCCTACGACGAAACCGATCACGATGCCGATCATCATCACGCTAAAAGTCGACCAGCTAAAAGTTAACAGCAGGCCCGCGACTAAAGCGTTAATCATATCCATGATAATCTACTTCCTTGAGGACTCCTCTGCTCGATATTCGTCGCTCAATATCAACATCACCGCTAATTGTAAAGAATATCTTTGCGTTAACCGATCAAGGCAGTAACGAGCTTGAACAGTTGGAGATATCTTTGTCGATTTCGCTGGGGCCGACGGGATCGACAGTGAGCGAGCTGGTTTGCGATCTGCATTTACATTGTGTTCCGGGCAGCAGGGCTTTAAAATCACCGTATCCTGGGCGGTGAAACCTGACCCAATGGCGCATAGCCGAGGTGAATGAACATGGCTGAGCAATGCAAAAATTTCGTCGATGGCAAATGGCTGGCGGCAATGTCGGAAAAAACCTTTGAAAACCGCAGTCCGGCGAACCGCGGTGATTTGATCGGCCTGTTCCCTGCGTCCGCGGCGGCCGACGTCGATCGCGCCGTTGACGCCGCGAAGAAAGCGTTTGCCAGCTGGCGCCTCGTGCCCGCGCCCAAGCGTGGTGAGCTGATTTATCGCGTCGGCGAATTGTTGCGCAAGCATAAGGAAGAAATCGCCCGCGGCATGACGCGCGAGATGGGAAAAATTCTCAAAGAAACCCGCGGTGACGTGCAGGAAGGGATCGATACGGCTTTCTACGTCGCCGGCGAAGGACGGCGGCTGTTCGGCGAAACGACACCCGCCGAGTTGCCGAACAAATTTGCCATGTCCGTGAGGATGCCCATCGGCGTGTGCGTGCTGATCACGCCGTGGAACTTCCCGATGGCGATTCCCACGTGGAAAATGTTTCCGGCGCTGCTCTGCGGCAACACCGTGGTGCTCAAGCCGGCGGAAGACACGCCGCACACTGCCGTCAGGCTGGTCGAAGTCCTCGAAGAAGCGGGCGTGCCGCCCGGCGTTGTCAACTTGATTCACGGGCGCGGCGAAGAGGTGGGCGCTGCGCTGGTGCGCCATCGTGACGTGCAGCTGGTTTCCTTCACCGGTTCGGCGGCTGTCGGACGGGAGATCGCTTCGGTATGCGGCCAACACTTGAAGCGGGTATCCCTGGAGCTCGGCGGGAAGAATGCGCAGATCGTGATGGAAGATGCGGATTTGGAACTCGCGGTGGAGGGTGCGCTTTGGGGCGCTTTTGGAACGACCGGGCAGCGCTGTACGGCAACCAGCCGATTGATCGTTCATCGCGACGTGGCTAAGCAAGTGATCGACATGCTAGTGGCGCGCGCGCAGAAAATCAAAATCGGCGACGGCCTCGATGAGAACGTGGAGATGGGTCCGCTGATCAATCAAGCCGCCAGAGAAAAAGTTCTTAAGTACATCGACATCGGCAGGCAAGAAGGGGCGCGCTTACTCATGGGCGGTTCCGTCTACGAAGCTGGTTCGTGCGCAAACGGCTACTTTTTCCAACCGACGATATTCGACCAAGTCACGCCGAGCATGCGCATCGCACAGGAAGAAATCTTCGGGGCGGTGCTGTCGATTATCGAAATCAAAAGCTTCGAAGAGGCCATCGACGTGCTCAACGGCACGGCGTACGGCTTGTCGAGCTCGATTTACACCCGGGATGTCGGCCGGGCTTTTCGCGCCATGCGCGACATCGAGGCCGGCATCACTTATATCAACGGGCCGACCATCGGCGCGGAAGTCCATCTGCCGTTTGGCGGGGTAAAAGACACCGGCAACGGACATCGCGAAGCCGGTACCACCGTGTACGATATTTTTAGCGAGTGGAAATCGATTTATGTCGATTACTCAGGCAAACTGCAGAAGGCGCAGATTGATAACGTGGAGTAGTTTCGAGTTCGCGTTCCGGGTTTCGAGTTGAAGAAATCCAGCACGAAACTTTAGACTCGAAACCCGAAACTGGAGACTTCCATGAAAGCACCCCACATCAAGACCCCGCTGCCAGGACCCAAGGCCAAGGCGATTATCGATCGGGACCATCGCTACACGGCGCCGGCCTATGGCCGGGTCTATCCTCTGGTCGTGAAACAAGGGCGCGGCATGGTGATCGAGGATGTCGATGGCAATTTGTTTCTCGATTTCATGGCGGGCATCGCCGTGGCCAGTACGGGCCACTCGCACCCGCGGGTGGTGCAAGCGATCGAAGCGCAGGCGCGGAAGTTTCTGCATATCTGCGGCAGTGATTATTACTACGAACCGATGGTCGACTTGGCTGAGAAGCTGAGCCGGCTTGCGCCGGGCACCGGGACTAAGAAAGTATTTTTCACCAACTCAGGAACGGAGGCGGTGGAAGCGGCCTTCAAATTGGCTCGCTATCACACTAAACGGCAGCATGTCGTCGCATTTCACGGCGCGTTTCACGGCCGTACGCTCGGCTCCTTGTCGTTGACTGCCAGCCGCTCTTCCCATCGCGCCCATTTCGGACCGCTCATTCCCGGCGTGCATCACGTGCCTTACGGCTTTTGTCACCGCTGCCCCTATCAATTGAAACATCCGTCCTGTGGCATCGAGTGCGTCGGTGTGTTGGAGAAGGTGCTGTTTCGCTACGAGGTGCGCCCGGAAGAAGTGGCGGCAATCTTTGTCGAACCGATCCAGGGTGAGGGCGGATACGTGGTACCGCCGCCAGAATACTTGCCGATGCTCCAAGAACTTTGCCGAAAACACGGCATTCTCCTGGTGCTCGATGAGATTCAGTCCGGTTTCGGCCGTACCGGCAGAATGTTCGCCTGCGAACATTGGGGCATTGAGCCGGACATTCTCTGCACGGCAAAAGGAATTGCCAGTGGCATGCCGCTTGGCGCTATGATCGCGCGTGACGAGATCAGCACCTGGACGCGCAGCACGCACGGCAGCACTTTCGGCGGCAACCCAGTGGCGTGCGCCGCGGCGTTGGCGACCATTGAGCTGCTGGAAGAGGGCTTGATCAAGAACGCCGCATTTGTCGGTGAAATCCTCAAGACTAAGCTGATGGCAATGCAATCTCGCTATAGCGAGATCAGCGATGTGCGCGGCTTGGGCTTGATGATCGGCGTCGAGTTCGAGCGGAATGATGGCAGTCATGCGCCGGACGCCAAGCTGCGCGATCGTGTCATGCAGAAATGTTTTGAGAAGGGGTTACTCTTGTTGAGTTGCGGCGAGAGCACGTTACGCTTTTGTCCGCCTTTAATTGTCGCTGAGGAAGAGGTGGCGACGGCGATGCGGCTCTTTGAAGCGGCGATCGCCGAAGCCAGATAGTCTATCGCTCATGGTCAAATTGCCGATTCGAATTCAGGCGAAAATCACTGCAGCTTAGTTTCTAACTCTTCCACCAGTTGCGTGAGTTCCTGGTCGCCGGGATTGATTTTCAGCGCTCCGCGAAATTCTTCCAGTGCCTTCTGGATCATTCCTTTAGTTAAATAGACTCGGCCCAGGTTTATATAAGGAAAATGACGCGGTTCGTAGCGCGTGGCGGACTTAGCTCGCTCTAGCCAGGGAATGGCATCGTCGAGCCGCTCCAGCTGCATGAGATAGACGCCGATGTCGTTATAGGGGTTACCAAACTCCGGATCCAAACTGATGGCAATTTCACATTGGGCGATGGCCTCGTTGAGTCGCCCCTGGAAGCTGTAGGCCCAACCCAAATAAGTATGCGCATCAGCCGTCGGATAGAGCGCGATAGATTTTCTATACAAGCGAATTGCCTCGTCGAACTCTTGCGCCATCTGGTGCTTCATCGCTTCGCCGATAAGCTCGAGAGCACGTTCGTGATCTTTTGGTGCCGCCATCTCGATTTAAACCGATAAATTTTGAACAATAAGGATAGAAATAACTCTAGCCTTCCGCTTCGCGCTTTTCTACACTCCCCACGCGCCACTGAGCTGAATGTTCGCGCCATTGACGTAGCGCGCTTCGTCGGACAATAAGAAACGCACCGCCGCGGCCGCATCGTCAACACTGCCCACATAGCCCGCGGGAATAAGTTTGACCGTGCGTTCCAGCTCTTCTTTGGGCGCGCTGCCTGAATCGATGAAGCCGGGCGAGACGCAATTCATCGTGATCCCGTCTGGTGCAATCAGACGAGCATAAGAACGAGTTAGCGCCAGCAATCCCACCTTGGTTATATAGTGCGCGGTGAGCTGGGGTTGAGCGATGAGCTGTTCAGCGTTCGCCATGCTGAAGCATACGATTCTGCCCCACTTTCGTTCTCTCATGATCGGAATGACGGCCTGGCTCAGATAGAAGACCGGGTGTAAATTGTTGTCGAACATCGAGTGCCACCCGTCATTGGTTTCCTTCAGCAGAGAAACTCGATGGTATGGACCGGCGCCGTTGATGAGCGCGTCGATCCGGCCCCATTCTCGGTTCACTCGCTGCACAAAGCCTGTTGCGACCACGGGATCAGAAACATCGCATTGCACTGCCAGACCATTTACCCCGTGATGTTCCACGGCGGTAACGACTTCCGCCGCCTCCTTCGCGCTGGAGCGGTAACAAATAGCTACCGACCAGCCTCGCGAAGCCAGGTCCAGCGCGACGGCACGCCCGATGCCGCGAGCGCCACCCGTGATCAGAGCGACTTTGTTCACCGTAAGAGTCATTTGCTCGTGTGTTCGGACTAAGAACTGATTAACGAGAACTGAGCCGGATCGTCGCTCAATCCTGAGTGCTCTCCCGTTGTCGCTCCGTCCTCGATCCATGGCTTGAATTTTTCATACAATTCTTTGAGCTTGGCCTTATAATGTTCGACGTTTTCGTCGGGTTTGTTGGCGTCCCATTCGGACGCTAGCTTACAGTTCTCGTTGATCTTAATCTTGGCTTTCGCTCCGACGACGTAATAGGAGATCTGATCGCCCGGCTGGTAGCGCCGGTCGGCTTTGAGCGCAAGCTCGTAGGGCGCGGCGGCGTTGCGCTTCTTGGCTTTGAGCTTAGCCTGATAAGTCTCCAACGAGTCTTGTAGTGTCTCGGTTTTCGCGAGCCAGGAAATTTCCTTGCGGTGCTGATCGATGTCATCAAGATAGCGCTCGTAGAGTTTCGGGATTTTTGCTCGATCATCCTTTAAGAGCAGTAAGAGCATTTCTTCCAGCCATTCGCGTTGGAAGAGCTCGAGACCGCGCGATCGTAGGCCTGAGCCCTTGATGCGCAATCGCCCCTGCTCGTCCAGCAGCGCGTAGTTTTTGATTTTATAGCTGAACATTGCCGGATAACGGCCGTCCAGCTCGAGCTCGATGCCGTTGGGAAGAATTGCTGCGAGATTAGCGCCGAATTGCTCCTCGTCTGCTGCGGTCTTCACGCTTTCGGGCGGCATGAAGTAGATACCGTCGGTGTCCACTTCGACAATTTTGGCAGCGTTTTTCTTGAGCCAAGCAATCACCGACTGAATCAGGTCACGGCCCTTGGCCGTGACCTGATTCGCCGCGTCAAAATCGTTAAAGTGGCCCATCTGGAAACCAAGGTAGCCGTAAAAAGAGTTGATTAGAATTTTAAACGTCGATTGCAGCGCGTTGAAATAGTTTCTGCTTTCTTCCTCTGCAGCATCACGCGCTAATTCCTTGGCCTTTACTCGAAACGTGCGCAGGTCGCGGAGCAAACCTGAGAAAAGGCCGAGCTCATCCTTGCTCGGCAAATAGTTGTAAACCAGCATGATCGACGGATACAGCGAGGTTACGTCGCAGTGTAAGACGCGCTGAGCGGTTCCTTGGAGCTCCATAGCGGTAAATCCACCCAGCACTTCACGTCCTTCGCCGGGAAAAGGCACTGCACGGCGCTGATGCAAATACTCGCGTAAAAACAGCGTGTCGATTTTCGTGGCGTTGCCGCGCAGCGGAATGTGCTGGAAGCTGTACGGGAAAATTTGCGCTTCGACGAAGTAACTGGGTGATAAAATTTCCGAAATGGCACGGGTTTCGCGCACGTCATCGAGCGCGCAGCGACTCAGCGTGTCGGGATCATGATCGAAATACCAGCTGGTTTTGTCTGCCGGCAGGTAGATTCGGTCAGCACCCGCGATGCCGAAATGTCGGGCGATTTCCTTTAAGTCGAAGCTTTCCAGCTCCCTCGTGGCGACATCATAATGCTGCGCCAGGATCCAAGTGTCGATGATATGGCGGCCGAAAATTTCATACCTACGGTAACTGATAGTGCGCTCGGCGATTTGCATTCGGGAAGTGTGGCCGGCGAGCCGCGACCCATCCCGCCCGAAGTTTAACGCGACGTTGTGCCGTCTGGCGCGGGCTTCGATATATTCTAAATCGAATCGAAACAAATTATGGCCCTCGATGACGTCGGGGTCACGCCGCTGGATCTCGATGACGAGCTCGCGCAACATTTCTGGTTCGTCGGACTCCTTGCCGAAAATCAATCTTTCCCAGCCCGTCGAGTCGGATAGGGCGATCACCGTGATGCAGTCGGTGTCGCGTGTTGGATTGGGAAACGTGAAACCGTCGGCACAATAAGTCTCGATGTGGAGTTGCATGCGCCGCAAGTCGCGAAAGCTCATGTCCAGGAAATGAGTTTTTCCGGAAAGCAATAGAAACTGCTGAAGCGGATCGCTGGAATACCAGTAGGGCGAGTCACCGGCGGACGGGGGTTTACCGGTTTTTTTCTGCAGATAGAATCGGGCGTCATCGAGCTGCTTGAGATCGGGAAACAGTGCTAAGCGATTGAATGCGCCTTCGCCGGCAAGCGGTTCGATTTTGGCCTCGCCCTTCCAGCCCGCGAGGCCGTCGTCGTCCGCCATCAGTAATAACGGTTGAAACGGCACGGTTTGTGAGCGCGTAGTAACGCCATCACGAGAGAAAATTGTCACCGTATCGCCGGTGACTTCAAAGGCGATTAAACCAGGCGTGCCGTCGTGGCCAAACAGCACCTCGTTCTTTTGAAACATCGGTGGTAGGCGGTGTCTTTGTCCAGTCATAATTGTGTCGTCACTATAGCAAAGGGGGCCGGGAACTCCTAGCTGATTTTGAATCAACACCTTTGGATTAATTAAAATCGCGACTGCCCCACCCAACGGGCTAACTTGACTTCGGTTATTTTTGAGCTGGAGAGACTGGGCCTAGTTATGGTAAATTACTTTCAACCATGGAACCTTTAAATTTTGAAAGCCGCCCGACTCTAAAAAGTCCAATTTTGCTATTGTCTTTTGCGGGTTGGAGCGACGCTGGCTCATCAGCGACGACCGCGGTTCGATACTTGATCGATCAGCTGATGAGCAAAAAGTTTGCCAGCATCGATCCCGAAGAGTTTTATGATTTTTACAGGCAACGTCCAGTGGTTCGATTGAATGATAGCAAAATGCGCGAGATCCACTGGCCTTCCTATGATTTCTATTACGGCGCCGGAATCGGTATCGAAAGAGATTTTGTGCTCGGCATTGGCGCTGAGCCCCATCTGCGTTGGCGGACCTTCACCGAGACCATGCTCCGCTTCACGCGCGAGTGCCAGGCCGAAATGGTCATCACCCTGGGTGCTTACCTCGATGAAGTCCTCTATACTCGCCCGGTCCCTCTGACGGGTTTTTCTACCGACCCCAAGCTGGCGGAGGAACTCGACCTCGTCCCTTCCCGCTATCAAGGGCCGACGGGTATTGTCGGCGTGCTTGCCGACGCTTGCCGCACGGCGGGCGTTCCTCACGTGAGCTTATGGGCCTCACTGCCCCATTACCTTTCCGTCTCGCCCAATCCGCGCGGCACTTTGGCTCTGTTGCTCCGGCTTAACCAGTGGCTCGGTCTGCGGGTAGACACGACTCCTCTGGAACGAGCCGCCGCCGACTTTCAGGCCAAAATCAATGAAGCGGTCAACTCCGACCCCAAACTTTCCGCCTTCGTGCGCGAATTAAAAAAACGCGAATTCGAACAATGAAGCTCTCTGTTTTAATTCCCGTCTACAACGAAGAGCGCACGTTGGAGGAAGTCGTGCGCCGTGTGTGCGCGGTTCAGATGGCTAAGGAAATCATTCTGGTCGACGATGGCTCGAAGGATCGCAGCCGGGAGATTTTGGCCCGGCTGAAAGATCAAAGCGAGCGCGTCAACGACCCATTGAATCAAATCAAAGTTTTTTTTCAGCCGGAGAATCAGGGAAAGGGTGCGGCGATAAAGACAGCTATTAGTCATGTGACGGGCGACGTCGTGATCGTTCAGGATGCCGACCTGGAGTACGATCCCAAGGATTATCCGAGCTTGCTTGAGCCCATTCAGGATGGCTCGGCGGATGTCGTTTATGGCACGCGCTTCGCAGGCGGGGGTGCCCACCGCGTGCTTTTTTTTTGGCATTCATTGGGCAATCGGACGCTGACCCTGCTGTCCAATATGCTCACCAATTTAAACCTTTCTGACATGGAGGTGGGCTACAAGGTTTTTCGCGCCGAGGTTCTGAAGGGAATCGAACTCAAGTCAAATCGGTTCGGCTTCGAACCGGAGATCACCATAAAGCTCGCGAAGAAACGATGCCGCTTTTATGAGGTGCCGATTTCCTATCATGGCCGCACCTATGAAGAAGGTAAAAAGATCACCTGGAAAGACGGCATCGCCGCGTTGTACTACATGATTCGCTTTCGGTTCTCGGATTGATCGTCCATTGAAAGCAGCTCAGGCATTTCGTTGCCCGTTCTTCTTTCGAATTGCGGCAGGCACGACATGTCGTGCCCCACAAAGCTAGCCGCGCACCCCAGCCGCCCACAGCTCATCCATGTAGTCGCGTAACGCTTCCTTCAGCGAAAACTTCGGTGCGTACCCGAGTTCTGCTTTTGAGACGCTGATGTCCATTGGAATGCTGCGGCTCTTTTCCGCGATCCCCGGGCCACTAACTTTCACTTCCGTATTGGGCGTGAGCTCCCTGACAACCTGGGCAAGTTCTTCCGGGCCATGCACGGTCCCCGTGCCCGCGTTATAGGTGCGTTGTTTGGGATTCGCGGCTTGGCAAGCGAGAAATAGTGCCAACCCTACATCCTTGCCGTACACATACTCGTTGGGACCATAGATTTTGCCATCAATCGTTATCGGATCGCCTTTGATCATACTCATCGCCAAGTCGCGCATGACCTTGCCGACGGTCGAGCCACCAACGTAAAAACCGCGGCCGAATACACCGCCGGGTCGGATAATGATCGTATCGAGATTGTACATGGCAGCATATGCGTGAACTAAGTGCTCCGAGCAGACCTTCGTCGTGGCGTAAAGATTATGGCCGCCGATGGGATGAGTCTCGCGTATCAGGCTGTCGGTTATGTTGCCGCGATCATAAACCCCGAAGGTGCTGACGTAAACGACGCGCTTGATTTTTCGCAGCCGCGAAGCTTCGAGGACGTTGATCGTGCCGAGGATATTATTGGTTGCCCCGGTATAAGAATTTTCCTGGACGCGCGAACCAATCAATCCGGCGGTGGAGACCATCGTGTCGATTGTGAACTTTTCTAACGCGCTGAGCAGGGCAGGCAGGTCCCGCATATCCGCCGCGACCACATCCGCTTTATCCTTGCCAACAACTTTGTCGATGTAATCGCGATTGGGCGAGAGATCGAAAAGCACGACTTTGTGGCCGGCATCAACGGCGTGCCGCGCGGCGTTCGTGCCAATTAATCCAGCTCCCGTGATGAGAATGTTCATGTGAATATCCCTCCCTTTTCGCGGTGCACTTTAGTAAGCACAATCGTAGCTGTCAATTGCCGAGGGTTTCACTTGCCTTGATCGTCGTTTGAAGCTAGGTTTCGCTCACAGAAAGGACATCAGTCCAAGAGACATACGACGTCGGCGGCACCTAAAAATGGAGGCATTCGATATGCTGATTCAAAATAGGATGAGATTGCTATTCGGAGTGATCGTTGCTGTGCTTCTGATCACTGCGATCCCCGTATCTTTCGCCGTGGCTCAGGGCATCAAGATCAAAGTCGGCAGGACCGTCGGCGGGAGTGGGTTTCATATTCCGTCCTACGTGGCAATGGACAAAGGTTTCTTCAAGGGCGAGGGATTGGATGCCGCCTTTATTGCCACCACCGGCGGGGTGCTCGTCCGAGCGGCGATTGCCAAGGAAATCGAGTTTGTGCCAATTCCAGCTGGCGGCTCGGAGGCGATACTCCAGGGAGCGCCGCTAATTTTTCTCGTGGGGCAATCCCTGATTTCACAGTGGACGCTGACGACGGCACCGGACATTAAACGGGTGGAGGATCTTAAGGGCAAGACGATCGGTCTTGGCCGGCCGGGCTCCGCTGACTACAGCGAGATCGTGGTTACGCTGGGAAAACACTTCAAGATGGAACCGGGGAAAGATTATAAAGTGATTGCCTTCGGCGGAGAACCGGATCGGATCGCAGCGCTAGTTAATCACTCGATTCAGGCGGGTGTTCTTTCCTTCCCGCATGCCGCACGGGCGGAAAAGGAGGGCATGAAGGTTTTGCTAAAGACGGGCGACTATATTCCCAGGCTCGGCGGTAGCTTCCTTACGCATAGGGATAATCTCAATAATAAGCGCGATGCGGTCAAACGTTTTGTCCGAGCCATTTCAAAGGCGGACGAATACGTCAAAGCCAACAGGAAAGGGACCATCGAGGTCATCCAAAAGTATTTCGAAATTAATGACGCGGCCGTCAACGAAGGAATTTATAAACAGGTCGCCAACGCCTTTTCGCCCGAACTGCCCGCTGAGTTGGTTAAAGCGCTTTTTGAATCGCGAGCGACACCTGAACTTGGCTGGCCGAAGGGAAAACCACTTCCTGATCTCGAGCAGTACGTGGCCCGTGACCTGCTGAACGAAGTAATCAAGGAGTTGGGGATAAAGCCGTCGAAGTAACCGGCGCCACTTGTTACTTAAAAGGCCTTTGTGTCTTCGGGACGCCAGCGGCTGAGACGGGTCTCAAGGTTCTTGACCCACAGGGTCAGAACCAACGACAGGCCCATGAAAATTGCCACGCCGACAAAGACCACATCCACTTTGTAGTTGGTCGCCGCCGAGGCGATCATGTAGCCCAGCCCCTCGCTCGCGCCGAAGAATTCGCCAACAACGACTCCCAATACGGCCCTGCCAATGGCCAACCGCAACCCGGCGACAATGTAGGGGACGGAGTTGGGCAGGACGACGGTTTTCATGACCTGCCACTCGTTGGCGCCGAAGGATCGGACGACATTGACGAGAACTTGATCGACATTTTTTACCCCTTCCTGAGTGTTGATCAGCAGGGGAAAAACCGCGCCGATAAAAACGATCACGACCTTTGACCACATGCCGATACCAAACCAAAGGATAAAAAGTGGCAGAAAGATAAGTCTGGGGGTGGCATTCAACACCGTGACGTAGGGATCAACCATCGCGTCAATGATTTTGGATCGTCCCGCGATGAGTCCGAGCGGCAAGCCCACCGCGATGGCGAGAGCGAGGCCAAAAAGAAATTCGATGGAGCTGACATAGAGGTGATGCTGAATTTTGTTTTCAACGATCAGTTGGTAAAACGCCTCGACCACGCGGGTAGGGGTCGTGAAAAAGAGTGTGAGACCTCTGGGTAGCGCGACCAGGCGAGGAAGCGTCTCCCACGCCAGCATCAGGATCAGGATAAACCCCCATCCCAACAAATAGTGCTCGCGCTCACTATAGAAATTAGCCAGACGATTCATCGGCTTTCCTGCGATGTTTTCCACGGCGCGAGGAGCGCCTCAAGTTTTCTCATCCCCTCGGTCATGACAACGGCGCCAATCATCAGCACCAAAATGCCCGCAAACATCTCGGGTAATTTGTAAGTGTCACCAAAGCGCGAGATGGCAAAGCCAATGCCCTCCGATGCCGCGTAAAATTCTCCTACGATGATACCTACCAGCCCTCGGCCAAGGGCGATCCTGGCCCCCGCCGCGATGTAAGGCAGGGTGCTCGGAAAAATGACCTTGAGATATAAGTCCTTTTCTTTTCCGCCAAAGGAACGAACGACATTGATAAGCAGCCGGTCCGTGGATCTGACTCCGGCGAACGTATTGAAAATAAAGGGAAAGACCGATAGCAGAAAAACTAACATCGCTTTAGCTAACAAACCCACACCAAAGACAACGATCATCAGCGGCGCTAAGGCAACGAGCGGGCTGGCATAAAGGGCGGTCAGAAACGGGTCGAGAGTATACTCCGCCCGCTTCCGCCAACCCATGAACGCTCCTATGGGGATGCCAAATAGAATCGCCAGACTGAAACCCCATAAAAAGGCGCGGCTACTCACGGCCAGGTCGCGCCAGAGGGCGCCGTGGAGGACCTGTTCTTTGAAAGCGATGGCGATGAGCGACGGTTTTGTAAAGAAAAATGGATTGAGGGGAATCACAAAAGTGAGCAGCGACTCCCAAATGACAATGAAGGCGAGGACTGACACCGTCCCGAGAATAGCCCTGTAATGCTGTTGATAAAACGCTCTAAGCTCCATACTCGGACCGGGCGGTTAGCTCGTCTTTCAAAGTGTTCCAAATCGTTGCCTTGATGTCGTTGAACTCCGGCGTCAACCGCATCTCATAGTCGCGCGGCCGTGCCAGGTGAATCTGCAAAATTTCCTTGGTGCGACCCGGGCGCGCCGTCATGATGATGACGCGGTCGGACAGATAAGCCGCCTCTTCAATGCTGTGGGTGACAAACAGCACGGTCTTTTTCGACTGTTCCCAGATCTGTAACAATTCCGCCTGCATCAGGTCCCGAGTCTGCGCGTCCAACGCGGCGAACGGTTCGTCCATCAACAAGACATCCGGCTCCGTCGCCAATGCCCGCGCGAGGCCGACGCGCTGCTTCATGCCGCCGGAAAGCTCGTGAGGGTAGTGGTTTTGAAAGCCAGACAAACCCACCAATTTGATGAGTTCACTGGCGCGTTCTGCTCTCTCTGCCGCGGCAATTCCTTTTAGCTCCAGGCCTAATTCTACGTTGGCTGCTACGGTTCTCCAAGGTAGCAGTCCGAACTCTTGGAAGACCATGGCGCGCTCTTGACTTGGCCCAGTAATCGGCGTGCCGTTCAGTTGCATCTCCCCTGTATCGGGCTTAATGAGGCCAAGAAGTATATTGAGAAAGGTGCTTTTACCGCAACCGGATGGTCCGACGATGCTCACGAACTCTCCCTTGGCGACTTCAAGGTTGAAGTCATTCAGAGCAGTGACGGCCTCTCGGTTCTTCGGCTTGAAGACCACGGATATGTTTATGGATTGTATGAAAGGAGGCATAGTCGCCCAGCAATATGCCCTAAATAAGGCCTCTTGGACTACTTTAATCCCAACTCCTGATTCACTTCGCGCTGCACACTAAAATCGAAAATCTTTGCTGCCGGCGCCGGCTCGCGAAGTTTCAGCAATTCGGCGTCGGCGCGTAGAAAGTCCTCGACCTCTTTGTCTGTGGCCAGTCCATTCGTGGTAAACGCAGGACGCGCAAGCCGGTAGGACTCTAGCGCGACGGGAAGCTCAACTTTTAGATAATTCGCCAACACCTCGGCAGTGCCGCGTTCGTTTTCCCAGAAGTAGCGGTGCGCGCGCGAACGGGCTCGCAAAACGCGCTTTACGAAATCACGTCTTTCGCGCAACAGTTTCTCGGAGACGGCAAGGCCGTTCTGCAGATTGGGCAGATCGTCGAGTGTGCTGCCATGAATTTTCAGCTTGAATTTATCTCGCGCCAAGATGACGGTTGGGGGTGAAAGGGCGGCGAGATGGATGGCTCCTGCCAACAGGCTCTGAAGTTGCGCCGGGACATCGCCGCCGATGACTACGGTGATGTCCTTGTCTGGATCTAGACCGGCCTTTTGCAAGAGGCGAACAGTGGCGAGGTGCTGGGAGCCGCCTAATGTCGTGGTTCCGAATACCTTGCCTTTGAGATCCCTTAGAGATTTCACATCCGGCTTGGTGACTAGCCAAAAGAGATTTTTCTTAAGACTTTGGGAGACCACTTTGGCCGGCAGGTCGGTGCGCTCCATGGCGCGAATGATCGTGCCGACGTTGTTAATCGCATGAGCATCGCCGCTCAGGAGCGCGGTCACGCCGATATTACCCCTGACTTGCACGACGTCGGCCAGCAATCCTTCTTGACGAAAGAAGCCGCGATCTTGGGCGATGTATAGATCAACGGAGGCAATGCTGCGGCTGGGGTAGGTGATGACAATGCGTTCCAGGCTTTGCTGGCCGAGGGCGGCGGAACGGATACCGATTGCCAGCAGAATCGCGCCGGAAATTCTGACAATGTGTAAGCCTGACATTCAGCTTTCGATGTTTAGTTTAATCAGCATGGATGTCAACCGGATCTGTGCCTAGGCGAACGACTCAAGGGGCTCGGGGAATGTCTTTTTGGCCCTCGGCTAATCGACGCGCGCACGTAAGAAAGCCGGTGTGAGCGACCATACGGTGCTGGGGGCGCGCGCTCATGCCTTTAAAGTGCCAAAAGCGCATTAGAGTTTCCATCGTCTCGATA
Organism: Deltaproteobacteria bacterium; assembly: GCA_005879255.1. Next base: position 255 of record VBKY01000040.1, on the reverse strand, counting down.
CATGCAAACCGCTGATCATCGCGCAACCCATCGACTAGACTCTTCACTTGCAAAACCGTCGGCAGATAGCAGAGTAAAATTCCGCCCGGCCGGAGCGCCGTCCACGCGCGTTGGATAACCTGCCAGGGCTCGGGAAGATCGAGAATCACTCGGTCCATGCCGGTTTCTTCAACCTCAAGGGCGATATCGCCGACTTTCACGGTCCAGTTCGGCGCCGGTCCGAAATAGCGCGCGACATTTTTGCGTGCCAGCTCG
>VBKY01000127.1 GCA_005879255.1 Deltaproteobacteria bacterium | reverse complement strand
TCTTAGGCTGCTCGAAGGGGAACTCGGCAGGCTGTCACACCCTTAGATGGGAAAGGCAGGGCGACCAGCCGGTCGCCCCTACATCTTTTTTTCGTGTTTTGCGGTTAAATTCTTCTTCCGGCTTCGTGCTCTTCCTGGCTTCGTGGTGAATACTCCGTCACAGTAAAACCGGAACAGCCATTATTTTAGCCGATACTGCCTTCGAGACTCATGCCTAGAAGCTTCTGCGCCTCCACGGCAAACTCCATCGGCAGCTCGCGAAACACCTGTTTGCAGAAGCCGTTGACGATCAGAGTTACGGCATCTTCCGGTGAAATCCCGCGCTGCCTGCAGTAAAAAAGCTGATCCTCGCCGATCCTTGAAGTCGAAGCCTCGTGCTCCACCTGCGATGAGTTGTTCATGACCTCGAGATAGGGGAAAGTATGAGCGCCACACTTATCCCCAAGCAATAATGAATCGCACTGCGAATAATTGCGCGCGCCGGTAGCGCCTTTCATGACTTTCACGAGCCCCCGATAGGTGTTCTGCCCGTGTCCTGCCGAGATCCCCTTCGAGATAATGGTGCTCTTGGTGTTTTTCCCGATGTGGATCATCTTGGTGCCGGTATCCGCCTGCTGATAGTTGTTGGTGAGTGCCACGGAGTAAAATTCCCCAACCGAGTTGTCACCCTGCAGGATGCAGCTAGGATATTTCCAGGTGATCGCCGAGCCGGTCTCTACCTGCGTCCAAGAGATTTTGGAGTTATTTCCCAGACATTTGCCCCGCTTGGTGACAAAATTGTAAATCCCGCCCTTGCCGTTCTTGTCGCCGGGATACCAGTTTTGGACGGTCGAGTACTTGATCTGGGCATTGTCCAGGGCAATGAGCTCCACCACGGCGGCATGCAACTGATTCTCGTCGCGCATCGGCGCGGTGCACCCCTCCAGATAACTCACGTAACTGCCCTCATCGGCTATGATCAACGTGCGCTCAAACTGACCCGTTTCAGCGGCATTGATGCGAAAATAAGTCGATAGCTCCATCGGACAGCGCACGCCTTTGGGGATGTAAACGAAGGATCCGTCACTGAAGACAGCGGCGTTCAAGGCGGCGAAGAAGTTATCGCTGTAGGGCACCACCGACCCGAGATACTTTCTCACAAGCACTGGATGCTTCTGCAGCGCCTCGGAAAAGGAACAAAAGATGATCCCCAACTCCGCTAGCTTTTTCTTGAACGTCGTCGCTACGGACACGCTGTCAAAGACCGCATCAACCGCGACGCCGGTGAGCCACTTTTGCTCCGACAGGGGGATGCCGAGCTTCTCGTAAGCTTCGAGCAGCTTGGGGTCTACCTCGTCGAGGCTCTTCAGCCCCTCAGTGTTTGTCTTTGGCGCCGAGTAGTAAATGATGTCCTGGTAGTCGATTGGCGGATAGTGGACGTTGGCCCATTCTGGCTCTGCCTCAGATTTTTCCAGCTTCTCCCAGTGACGGTAGGCCTTGAGACGCCAGTCCAGCATGAAGTTCGGCTCGTTTTTTTTGGCCGAAATCAAGCGGACGACATCCTTGTTGAGCCCGCGAGGCACGGTGTCACTCTCGATCTCGGTAACAAATCCGTACTTATATTCCCGCTTGACCAGCTCCTCCGGGTTGTATGTGGAAGTGTTCATGGGCTTCAGCTTTTCCTTTTTATTGAATGGTTTTAGAAAACATTATGGCGCGGCCGGCGCTTCGATTAGGCCAACTACGTCAGGATTCACTCGTGTAACTTCAAATGAGCTGGGCGACGTATTCTTCTTGTGAGATCGAACAAAGCGCCAGCGTGAAGCTAGTAGCCTGCCTGCACCGACAAGAGTGATAGAGCCAAGAATCGTGGTAGCAAAATCACTGAACGCATTGCCTTTACCGATTACGATCCAGAAAAACAGATACTCGCCGGCGATGGCACCAACGATGCCGTAGACGATGTCAAGAACATGCCCTTCGCTGACGACTTTTTCACGACCCTCAATTTCAACCAGTTTTCCCGTCAGCCAACCAGTGATTCCTCCGATTACGATCCGAACGATGACATTCATAAAACCACCTTCCTGCATTCCGTAATTACGACCCGGAGAAGGGGTCATTCCCACTCCGAATCGGAAGGACTGTCTAATTAACCGCGCTAGCAGGGATCTGGTGGGAGGTCGAGTTTCCGACCATCGCAAAGTAAGACCCTCTGCCACGGATCGTTATAAGCTTAAACTAACCGGTCCGGGATTGATGTCCAATATTGGACAGTCTCATCGAAGCGCCGCTCCGCGCTGCATCTAAACATTTCAGCATACGCTGATGCGGGAAGATTACTGTCTAATATTGGACACTGTTAAAAAAAGAATGAGGGCGGGCGGGAGAGATGCGAAGGGCCTTCGGGCCGTTGACGGAACACGTCGAACTAGGGGTGGACCGCGCTCCTCCCACTGGAGGGGCGCAGTCCGCATACCCTACGCAAGAAACGCCTTAACAAGTCTACGGGCACCGGCAGGACTACGGTGGAATTATTTTCCGCTGATTGTTCTCCCTGCGCCGCAGGCCCGTGGATAGCGTCAAGTTTGGCGAGTGCCCAGCATGAGAAGTCGGGAAGGAGTGCTCTTTCAAGCATTGCCCGATGGGCGATGCGTTGTAAGAGTGTTGTTGTTAATCGTTTCTATCCGTCATAGTTTTACCTTCTGGTAAAAAATCGTCTTCGCCATCTCCGCTGTGACAATGTAAAGAACGACTATCGCCCCTAACAAGAGATGCAACGAAATCGACAGCCGGGTAAAACCAAAAATCTCGCCAAGAAGGGTGAAGGGTAGAATCACCGTCACGATAACGACTATGAGAGTAGCTATGAACAGATATTTCGAGGGTCGACTCTTGAAGAAAGGTTTCCGGCTTCGTATCACCAGCACAATTAATGAAGGTGAAATAACCGACTCCAAAAACCAGCCGGTTCTGAATTGATCCTGGGTCGCATGAAGGATTAGCAGAAGCACTCCGAAGGTGAGGTAGTCAAACACCGAACTCACCAGGCCGAAGGTAATCATAAACTTGCGAATGGCCTTGATGTCCCAGCGCCGCGGATGGTCAATCATTTCGGCGTCCACCCTGTCGGTGGCGATTGTCATCTCGGGGAAATCGGTCATTAGATTGGTGAGCAAGATCTGCTTCGGTAGCAACGGTAGAAAAGGCAGGAAAAGCGATACTCCGGCCATGCTGAACATGTTGCCGAAATTGGCACTGGTTGCCATGAACACATACTTTAGCGTGTTCGCGAAGGTCGTTCGCCCTTCGCGCACACCTTGCACCAAAACACGCAGATCTTTTTCGAGTAAGACAATATCCGCCGCCTCTTTGGCGACATCGACGGCGCTCTCAACGGAAATGCCGACATCGGCGGCATGAAGCGCCGAGGCATCGTTGATGCCATCTCCCATATACCCCACGACGTTGCCAGCCTTCTTGAGGGCGAGGATGATGCGCTCCTTCTGATTGGGTTCAATTTCTGCGAAGACGTCCACGTCGGCCGCGCGTTGAAGCAACGCGCCATCGCTTAGTTGACGGAGATCTAAACCTGTGAGGATTTCGGTGTTTGATAATCCCATTCGTTGACTGACGTTGGCTGCGACCAGATGATTGTCTCCGGTGATGATCTTCAGTGCCACACCGAGATTTTTCAGACTGGCAATGGTCTCGATGATATTGGCTTTGGGCGGATCAAACAGCACGAGGAATCCCAAAAACGTCATGCCGGCTTCGTCGACTTTGCTCATCAGTGATGTCGTTCCCATATTTTTGTATGCGACGCCCAGCGTACGACAACCCTTAGTGCTGAACTCCTCCAAATGTTGTTGGATGCGGTCACGCACCGTCGCGATCTCGACGATTGTTCCCTCGCCAATTTCCGCTAATGCACAGACGGCTAGCACATTTGTCAACGCGCCTTTGGTGACCATCAGATGGGTATCCTCATGAGCAACCAGGATACTCAAACGCTTGCGCAGAAAATCATAGGGGATCTCGTCCGTCTTCTGGTAGCCGGTCAGGTCAAACTTTCGATGGGTGCGAATGGCTTCGTCAATCGGGTTGGTAAAGCCGGTCTCGTAAAACGCATTGAGGTAAGCGTAGAGAAGGACTTTGTCGCTTGGCGCGCCTTCCACGTCAACGGCGGATTGTAAGTGTACGATTCCTTCAGTCAGGGTGCCGGTTTTATCCGAGCAGATTACGTTCATGCTGCCGAAGTCTTCAATCGATGCGAGCCGTTTGACGATCACTTTTTCTTGCGCCATTCGTTTGGCGCCGTGGGCAAGGTTAATGCTGACGATCGCCGGCAACAGTTGCGGGGTGAGCCCAACCGCGAGGGCCAAGGAAAAGAGAAAGGAATCCAGGACCGGACGTGCCAGATACACGTTGATAGCGAAGATGGCTATCACCAAGATCAATGTGACTTCCATGAGGAAGTAGCCGAATCGCCGTATGCCACGTTCAAAGTCCGTTTCCGGCGGTCTGAGTTTTAGACGCTCGGAGACCTTGCCGAACTCGGTTTGCTTGCCTGTGCTGACAACCAGTGCTTTGGCGCTGCCGCTGACCACATGAGTTCCCATCCATAGAGAATTTGTCCGCTGGCCAAGCGGTGTCTCTGCCGCAAGCACCCCAACCGATTTTTCAACAGGGTAGGTTTCCCCCGTTAGGGTTGCTTCATCGACAAAGAGATCTTTTGATTCGTCAACCAGACAGTCGCCCGGGACGATATCTCCGGCGTTTAGAATGACGATATCTCCTGGAACAATCTCTTCGACTGGAATTTCATGGGGGCTTCCATCACGAAGCACGGTAGCCTTAATTTGCACCACGGCCAGTAGCTTCGCCACGGCATTGGTTGCGCTGTGCTCCTGCCAAAAGCCCAGAAGGCCGCTGACGAGGACGATGGTGAGAATGATGAGAGCGTTAATCGGATCATGTAAAAAAAACGACAACCCAGTGGCAAACAAAAGAATAAGGATGAGCGGACTCTTGAATTGAGATAGGAGAAGAGTGAGTGCATCCGATTTCTTTTTAGGTTTTAGAAGATCAGCTCCGTAACGCGTCAAACGCACCCGAGCTTATCAGTCGTCAGGCCTTGTGCAGTCGTTTGCAGTTGCTGCAACGTCTCGTTTGCAGCAATGCTCCAGAAAGCCGGTTGCAGTTTGTTCATACCCACCAAGGCGGTGCTCACCGAGGCCGTTGAAGCATAAATTGTTATCGCGGCACCGACCGCTTTGACGGACGTTTGCCCGCTTTGACCAAACTCCATTGCCAATTGCGAATTTCCGGCAGGTCCTCGCCGTATTTGTCGATGTATTGCTTGTGCTCGATCAGCTTGTCCTTGAGCTGCTGCTTCAGGTAGATGCCCTTGTCGCCGGTCTGCGGCAGGCGGTTGATAGTGTCCATCACGAGGTGGAAGCGGTCCAGATCGTTCAGCACCGTCATGTCGAAGGGCGTCGTGATGGTACCCTCTTCCTTGTAGCCGCGGACGTGAATGTTGTCGTGGTTGGTGCGGCGGTAGGTCAGCCGGTGGATCAACCACGGGTAGGCATGGAAGGCGAAGATGACCGGCTTGTCCTTGGTGAAAATCTCGTCGAAATCCATGTCGGAGAGCCCGTGCGGGTGCTCAGTTGGCGGCTGCAGCTTCATGAGGTCGACGACGTTGACCACCCGGATTTTCAGGTCGGGCAGATGCTCGCGCATAATGGAGACGGCGGCGAGCGTCTCTAGCGTGGGCACGTCGCCACAGCAGGCCATGACCACGTCGGGTGCTACTCCCTGGTCGTTACTGGCCCACTGCCAGATGCCGATGCCCACAGTGCAGTGCTTGCCGGCCGCGTCCATCGTCAGCCACTGCGGCGCCGGGTGTTTGCCCGCGATCACGACGTTAACGTAATGGCGGCTGCGCAGGCAGTGGTCCATCACCGACAGCAGGCAGTTTGCATCCGGCGGAAGGTAAACACGCACGACCTCGGCCTTCTTGTTGATGACGTGGTCGATAAAACCGGGATCTTGGTGTGTGAAGCCGTTGTGATCCTGGCGCCAGACATGCGAGGCCAGCAGGTAATTTAGCGAGGCGATCTTCCGCCGCCACGGCAGGTGCGACGTGACCTTCAGCCACTTGGCGTGCTGGTTGAACATCGAATCGACGATGTGGATGAACGCCTCGTAGCAGTTGAAGAGTCCATGCCGCCCGGTGAGCAGGTAGGCCTCGAGCCAGCCCTCGCATTGGTGCTCGCTGAGGATTTCCATCACGCGCCCAGTGGGCGCGAGAAATTCGTCGTTCGGCACGGTCGTGGCGTCCCATTGGCGTTTGGTCACTTCAAAGAGGGCTTCCAGGCCGTTGGAGAGCGTCTCGTCAGGGCCAAAGACCCGGAAATTCCTCTGCTCACTGTTCAGCTTCGCCACATCGCGCAGGAAACGCCCGAGCACATGCGTGTCGCCGATGCCGCGCACCCCTGGCGAGGGCACGTCGACCGCGTAGTCGCGGAAATCCGGCATCTGCAGGTCGCGGAGTAGAATGCCGCCGTTGGCGTGAGGATTCGCGCCCATGCGTCGTTCGCCCTTGGGCGCAAGTTCGGCCAGTTCCGGTTTCAGGCGGCCCTGCTCATCGAAGAGTTCCTGCGGCCGGTAGCTCCTCAGCCAGTCTTCCAACAGCTTCAGGTGTTCGGGATGGGTGGCCGGGTCGGAGAGCGGCACCTGGTGCGAACGGAAGGTGCCTTCAACCTGCAGGCCATCGACCATCTTGGGCCCCGTCCAGCCCTTGGGTGAATTGAGGACGATCATCGGCCAGCGCGGACGCGCGAAGTTGCCGTGGACGCGCGTGTCCTGCTGGATTTTTTGGATCTGCTCCACCGCCGTGTCGAGCGTCGCGGCCATGGCCTCATGCATCAGCTCCGGCTCGTGACCCTCGACGAAGTAGGGCGTCCACCCGTAGCCGCGGAGCAACTGTTCCAATTCCTCGCGGGTGATGCGGGCGAGGAGGGTCGGGTTGGAAATCTTGTAGCCGTTGAGATGCAGGATCGGCAGCACCGCACCGTCGGTGATCGGATCAAGGAATTTGTTGGAATGCCACGCCGTGGCCAGCGGGCCGGTTTCCGCTTCGCCATCGCCGACGACGCAGGCGACGACGAGAGCAGGATTGTCGAACACCGCCCCAAACGCATGGCTGAGCGAATACCCTAGCTCGCCGCCCTCGTGGATCGATCCCGGGCATTCTGGCGAGGCATGGCTCGGAATCCCGCCGGGAAAGGAGAACTGCGTGAACAGCTTCTTGAGCCCGGCCTCATCCTGGCTGATGTTTGGATAGACCTCGCTGTAAGTCCCTTCGAGGTAAGTGTTGCTCACCATCGCCGGGCCGCCGTGTCCGGGACCGGAGATGTAAATCATGTCGAGGTCATATTTTTTGATGACCCGGTTCAGATGCACGTAGATGAAATTCTGCCCCGGCGTGGTGCCCCAATGTCCCAGCAGCATGTGCTTCACATGCGCGAGCGCCAGTGGCTGTTTCAGCAGCGGATTGTCATAAAGATAAATCTGCCCGACCGACAGATAGTTGGCGGCGCGCCAGTAAGCATCCATCTTCCCCAGCAGATCCGGTGATAATGCCTTATCCGTTGTCATTTCCGTTTTCATGGCGATGTTCTCCTCAAATCCCTTCTCTTAGACACTTTTCTTTTTTTCATGATCATGTTCCTTTTCAATTGTAGACCCAAAACGCGGCAAACCGTACTCGCGATCATCCATTCCTCATCCGTATGAATTACGCGGACTGGGGGCGAAGATAGCCATCACCAGCACCAGCGTCACTTCCATAAGAAAATAGCCGAATCGCCGTATGCCGTGTTCAAATTCGGTTTCTGGCGGTCTGAGTCAGGGTTGCTTCATCAACAAAGAGATCTTTAGATTCATCAACCAGACAGTCACCCGGGACGATATCGCCGGCGTTCAGAATGACGATATCTCCGGGAACAATCTTTTCGACTGGAATTTCATGGGGGCTTCCATCACGAAGCACGGTAGCGTTAATTTGCACCACGGCCAGCAACTTCTCCACTGCGCTGGTTGCGCTGCGCTCCTGCCAAAACCCGAGAAGGCCGCTTACGAGGACAATGGTGAGAATGATGAGAGCGTTAACAGGATCATGTAAAAAAGAATGACAACCCTGTGGCAAACAAAAGAATGAGGATGAGCGGACTCTTGAATTGAGCCAGCATGAGCGTGAGCGCATCCGACCGCTTTTGGGGCTTCAGGAGATTAGAGCCATAGTGGGCGAGCCGCTGCCTGGCTTCCTCACTGCTCAATCCTTCCTTGGCCGTTCCAAGGTGCTGGAGTATCTCGGTTGCAGAGACGCACCAGAAGGCCGAAGGGAGTTGGTTCATACCGATTGTTGAACTGGCAAACTTATTTTCGAAAGTGCTGTCGAACTTTTGCCGCAATCTGGCGATCAGTCATCTTGTCAACTGTTTCGATACGGATGCGAGACTCTCTGATAGGAGTGGAGCGGTTCTACCACTGCACCAGTCGAAGTGCACTACCATACCGATTAGCCAGTACTACTGCCGATCGGAGCGCTAATTCTCCGCCGACTTCCAGGTCGTGACCAACGATAATCCGTTTTAACTCTCTCATACGGGGCACCTTTCTTAATCGATTTCCTTGTGACGAGTGAATGTGTTCTCCAAGAGGAGACCTGGCCTCACTCCGGGAAACGCACGGATTCTACCCAAAAATCGCTCTATTTTTTGTCAAAAGGCAAGATGACACACCCTACGCAAGAAAACGCCTTAACAAGTCTACGGGCACCGGCAGGACTACGGTGGAATTGTTATCCGCCGATACCTCAACCAGACTTTGCAGGAATCTAAGGTGCATGGCTGCAGGCTGTTTCGCAATGATCTCAGCTGCATCCGCGAGCTTCTGCGAGGCTTGAAATTCTCCCTCCGCGTGAATGATCTTTGCACGCCTCTCTCGCTCCGCCTCCGCCTGCTTGGCCATGGCCCGCTGCATGTCTGCGGGAAGATCGATGTCCTTCACTTCTACTAAAACCACTTTGATTCCCCACGGCTCGGTTTGGGAGTCCAGGATCTCCTGAATTCGCGCGTTGATCTTTTCCCTCTCGGCCAAGAGCTCGTCCAGCAGGGCCTGCCCACAAGTACTCCTGAGCGTGACCTGGGCGAGTTGAGAAGTGGCGAAGAGATAATTTTGCACTTCCGTGATGGCTCGATTGGGATCGATTACCCTGAAGTAGAGAACAGCACTGACCTTGATGGAGACATTGTCGCGTGTGATCACATCTTGCGGAGGGACATCCATGGTCACGGTGCGAAGTTCCACTCGCGTCATTTTCTCAACCAATGGAATGACATACGTAATCCCAGGGCCGCGCGCCTGTACCAAACGCCCAAGCCTTAAGATCACCGCTCGCTCATACTCCCTTAAAATCTTGATCCCGCTGATGATTAGCAAAACGGAGATAACCAGAACTGTGGCAATAACCCCAAAATTAAACATAGCGTCTCCTATGCCTATTCCCTATCAGATCGCCCTGTCTTGCAAAAACAGGAACCGGATGTGTTGTAGCAACATGACTGCGTCATTGGCTAAGTGGAGCACCAGATAAGGTTTCTGAGATCGTGCATTGATTGTTGCACTTGTGCCACATGCCAGTGGATGGCGTCAAGTTCGGCGAGTGCCTAGGGATAAGAAACCGGGAAGAAGTTTTCTTTCGTGAATCGCCCAATGGCCAAGCTTTTGTAATATCGAGCGCTGTCGTCTGTCTTCGTCACGATGTCACCGATAAAGTCTGTTAAGGAAATGCCTCAGTGCGCTATTCGGTCGTGCTCCTCCATGTGTCGCTCTCGACAGCATCGTTGTGGCAAAAACCACCGTAAGAAGCGTACAGGAGCAATTATGTTACCAGATAATTAACCTTCATGGTTACCCCCACGATATTTTCGCCTTCACCT
>VBKY01000640.1 GCA_005879255.1 Deltaproteobacteria bacterium | reverse complement strand
GGTAGGTCGTCGACGAATTCGACCCAGCGCGGATACTTGTACGGCGCCAATTTGTTTTTCACGTGGTTTTGCAACTCGCTACGGAGATGGTCGCTGGGTTGGAATTCGCTCTTTAGCACGACAAAGGCCTTCGGTTTCAAGAGACCGTCGGCGTCGGTACCGCCGATGACACCCGACTCGAGCACCGCCGGGTGTTCCATTAAGGTATTCTCGATTTCGATCGGCGAGACCCACAGGCCGCCCACTTTCATCATGTCGTCGGATCGGCCGCAGTACCAGTAGTAGCCGTCCGTGTCGCAATAGTAAGTATCGCCGGTCTTGAGCCACTCGCCCTGCATCATCCGTTTGGTCTGCTCGTGCTTGTTCCAATAATAAGGCGCGTTGGCGTCGCCTTTGACCATGAGGTTGCCGACCTCGCCGACCGGCAGCTCGCGACCGTCGTCGTCGACGATCTTTGCTTCGAACGCCGGCGTCACTTCGCCGCTGCTGCCTGCCTTCGCCCGGCCGGGACGATTGGCCAAGAAATCGTGGGTGGCTTCCGTCGAGCCGACGACATCCAAAAGCTCCAGGCCCGTGTGCTCCTTCCATTGGTGGAAAATCGCCGGGGGCAACGGCTCGCCGGACGACAAACAGATGCGCAAGGAGCTGAGATCGTATTTCTTTTGGACGCGCAGCAGGCGGGCGAACAGCGTCGGCACGGAAAAAAAGAAAGTCGGTTTGTACTTGTCGATGACCTGGAGGATTTTTTCCGGATCGGGTTTCTCCGGCCACAGGACCGTGGACGCGCCGAAGCGGAACGGAAAATAGAGTGAATTGCCCAAACCGTAAGAGAAAAACATCTTCGACGCCGAGAAGCATAAATCGTTTTCGTTCATCCCCAGCACTGGCTTCACGAACAGATCGCTGATCGTGATCATGGCGTTCTGCAGATGAACCGCGCCTTTCGGACTACCCGTGCTGCCCGAGGTGTAGCCCCAGAAGCAAACATCATCTTTGGAAGTCTTTTCGGCATTGAGCTTGGCGGAGGCTTTGGCAATTAAGCTCTCGAAAGATAGCGCCTTCCCCTTTGGCGTGCCGACGACAATGACATGGTTCAAGAATGGAGTGCTGTCCCAGATCTTTTCAATTTCCGGCAAAACCGAATCGTGAACGATAATCGCCTGGGCGCGGCTGTCGTTGATCAGGTACTCATAATCCTTGGCGAACATCCAGGGATTGGTCGGAACCGCAACGGCGCCGATCTTAATGGCGCCAAAAAAACCATACGCGAATTCCGGAGAATCCGGCAGAATCACCAACACCCGGTTTCCAATCTCGATGCCCAGGTCTTTTAGCGCATTGCCGGTGCGGTTAACCTTTTCGAAAACTTCTTGGTAGGTGATTTTTTGATCTTGGTAGTAGATAGCGACTTTGCCGCCACGACCTTGGCTGATGTTCTCATCCACGAAAGTAGTGGCGGCGTTGTAGATATCAGGCAGTGCGAGCGTCATAGACGAACATTTCGCCGAGGATGGAAAATCGCGATCCTCTATCTTCCATTCTCATTGTTCTTCATTCGCCGCCGATAATTTCCGAGTGCGTCTCGGTGGCGATAACCACCGACTTTGAATCCGTATAGTGCTCGATTGCCTCGTCGCCATGCTCTTTGCCGAGACCGCTCTGCTTGACGCCGCCGAAGGGCAATTCGTCGTAGATGATCTGCGCCGAATTAACCCAGGTGTAGCCGGCTTCGATATTTTCAGCTCCATACATCGCTCGATTAATATCTCGCGTCCAGATCGATGAACCGAGACCAAAGATCGAGCCGTTCGCCTGCTCGATGGCCTGGTCCAGATTCTTCACCCGCACGATCGGCAGGGCTGGACCAAATACTTCTTCTTGGATCATCCGTGAATCAGGATTAACGTCCGCCACCAACGTCGGCTGGAGATAGAAACCTTTGTCGTAGTCATCGCCCTTGGGCCGCTGGGCGCCGAAAATAACTTTGGCACCGCGCTTCACGGCGTCTTCGACCTGCTCTTCGACTTCTTGTCTCTGCTCCTTGGTGTGGAGCGGCCCCATCAACACACCAGACTTTAGACCATTGCCGACGGTGATCTTCTGGGCTTTCTCGACCAGTTTTTCCATGAACGTGTCGGCGATCTTGTCGAACAGATAGAGCCGTTTGACCGCCAGGCAGGCCTGGCCGCAATTGAAGAAGCGGCCGACGGAGGCGGCGCTAACCGCGCGGTCGATGTCGGCGTCGTCGCAGACGATCATCGGATCGCTGCCGCCGAGTTCCAACGTCACGTGTTTGAAATCCTTCGCCGCAGACTGCATCACACGACGACCGGTGTCCGTGGCGCCGGTGAAACCAATCTTGCGCACGGTTGGATTCACCAGCAGTTCTTCGCCGACCACGCTGCCCGGGCCGGTGACGACGTTGAGCACGCCCTTCGGTCCGCCGGCGTCCTGAATGGCTTTGTCGATAATTTCACAACAGCGGAGATCGGTCAGCGGCGTCGTGCCTGCAGGTTTTACCACGACCGTGTTGCCCGCGAGCAGCGCCGGCCCAAGCTTATTGCCCATCAAAGACACCGGAAAGTTCCATGGCACGATCGAGCCGCACACACCGAGAGGCTTGCGCAGAACAAGTCCGTGGCGGCCGCTATCGAGCATGACCGCCGCCGTGCGCATGGTTTTTGCCATGCCGCCGTAATGATCGAGGGTGTGGACAAACCGGCGAATTTCCAAAATGGACTCGCGCATTGGTTTACCCTGTTCCTT
>VBKY01000126.1 GCA_005879255.1 Deltaproteobacteria bacterium | reverse complement strand
GGGAGGTGAACATCTCTCGGATGGATGCGCACGCCGGTTCCCCGCCAACAGCAGGCGAACTGTTGCGGCGACATATCCAGGGGCAGAACGTGCAAGCACTCGGTCAATATCTCCACGACTGGGAGTCTTGGGTGGCGGAATTGATGGAGAGTCACCTTTCCTATCCGGTCTTGTGCTACTTCCGTTCGCAGCACACTAACCAATCTTGGTTGGCGGCGCTTGCGACAATCCTCGATACATGCACCCTGATTATCGCGTATGCAGAGGGCGGGGTCCGGTGGCAAGCCAAAATGACGTTCGCGATCTCGCGCCATGCGGTTGTGGATTTAGCAGAAGTCTTAGGAGCGCTACCACGAGCGCGTAAGATCGATCGTCTTCCCGTGGAAGACCTCGGGAAATTGCGGACGTTCCTCACTGCGACTGGCATACCGCTTCGCAGCAGCGTCGAGGGTGATCAGAAACTTGACCATTTGCGGCAGATGTACGAGCCGTATATCAACACCCTTTCCGACCGCCTGCTCATGCCACTTCCTCCCTGGACCTTAGCAAAGCCGATGGATAACTGGAGACCAAGCCTAAGCGCGAGCTTCAGGGACCTTCCCGCGTCACGACTCCCCGAGATGGAGGAAGATAAGGATTGATCGTTTGAACCTACTAGGCACTCAAGGAAGCGGAACGCCGATTTACCGGGAACCGCACTGAAAACAGCAAAGCAAACAGCAGCAAGTCGAAAGGAGGCTTTATGCCAACACGGAAAGCAGAAGCTGAATGGAAAGGCAATCTGGCCGAAGGCAGCGGACGGCTGAAAGTGGGCAGCGGTGCCTTCGACGGCCCGTATTCGTTCAAGTCCCGATTTGAGGAAGGCCAATCGGCCACCAACCCGGAAGAGTTGATCGGCGCGGCTCACGCCGGCTGCTTCACGATGGCGCTGACCGCGCAGCTTTCGCGCGCGGGTATCACGCCGACGCGCATCCATACCGGCGCAAAAGTGAAACTGGAAAAGATTGGCGAAGGGTTTTCCATCACGACGATCGAACTGGAGACCGAGGCCGACATTCCTGGCATTGACGACGCGACATTTCAAAAGTATGCGCTGGACGCTAAACAGAACTGTCCCGTGTCGAAGGCGCTGGCCGGAACCGATATTCGCTTGAACGCAAAACTGCTTTAGTAAATATAGCGACGTGTAGGTGGAGACGCAGGGCCTGGCATAACAATCTTATCAATCTTGAAAGTCGTGTAGAGGCGCGCCTAAATGGCTCGCGAGTCTTGGCACTCGCATATTTCACGAGTTTTTCCATCTCATTGGGCATGAGAGATATTCTTTCTGGAACTCCGCATCCTGATTCTCACCCTTTCCAAGGATACGAACTGGACCATCGGCGACCCCACGGGTGCCGCCGCTCGACGCGGAATGAGGCGCACAACTCTTCGCTCTCTGATGAAAAGATTGGGCATCACTCGTCCCAGGTAACGTCGACATTCCGTCACCTGCCAATAAGTCGACAAGGGATCTTCGTCACAACCCGTCCGAAACCAAACCTGCAGCACATGAGACCTCCTGATCCGCACATTTTCAAACGTTCCGGACATCGATCTGTTCTGGCATGTGCGTTGCTCGGGTTCCCTCGTGTAATTGGAAACGGGCAACGAACCCGTTCGATGCAAAGCGCTTGCGTCGAACAACATATCCAACAAAAAAAAGGCGAAGCAGCACGACCAGTTCTCGGATCAGAATTACCAGCCAGAGGGTGGGTCCCACCCTGTCGCATCTCTCTTTGAGCGATTCTATCGCGCTGACAAAGCGCGGCGTGCCAGATGGCAGGCACCGGACTGGGCCTGGCGATTGTCAAGTCGATCGTGACGGCGCACGGAGGCAGCCTCACCAGTGGAGAGCGCTGAAACCGGGAGTCGCTTTCGTGTCGAATTGCCGATCGCCGACCGACAGTGATAACTCGGTTTTAAAGACCAGATCCCTGAAGGAGGCTCACCTATGAAGAAGATGATCATCGGGCAGTTGTTTTTCTGTCTACTTCCTCTCTTTCAGCCGGCTCTTTCTCTGGGGCAAGAGTCGCCGCAGCCGCCACTGAACCTGAACACAGCGGTCGAGCAAGCGTTGAGCGCCTATCCCGCGGTTCGCGTTGTGCAGGCTCAATCGCAAGCCGCGAGCGCCGGCGTTGAGCTGGCGCGCACCGCCTATTTGCCGCGCGCCGATCTGCTCTGGCAGCAGAACCGCGGCACGCGCAATAACGTCACCGGGCTGCTGCTGCCACAATCGACTATACCCCCGATTACGGGCCCCGTCTTTGACAGAACCACCAAGCAGAGTGCCTGGGGCAGCGCCGGCGGCCTGCTGCTTTCGTGGGAACCGTTCGATTTTGGTTTGCGGAAAGCGAATATCGATCTGGCGCGCGCACTGACCGATCAGGCCCAGGCAGGTGAGACCGTAACACGGCTCGATGTGAGCGCGGCGGCGGCCGATGCCTTTCTGACCTTGCTGGCAAATGAGCAGACCGTGCGCGCCGCGCAGGCCAACGTTGAGCGGATGCAAATCTTCGCCAAAGCCGTCCACACGCTGGTAGACAATCAACTGCGACCTGGTGTCGATGCCTCGCGCGCGGATGCCGAGCTGGCCGCCGCGAGAAATCAATTGATCCAAACGCAGCAAAGCGCCGAGCTCGCGCGAGCCGATTTGGCCCAGACCATCGGCCAAGGCGGAGCTCCAGTCACAATTGATCCCGGCCCGCTGCTTGCTGTACCGCCGGCGCCGCCATCGCCGCCGACCAATCTCGCCGCTCATCCGCTCGCGCTCGCGCAAACAGCCGCGATTGAGACCGTGCGAGCGCGCGAAACAGTTTTAGATCGCTCCTGGTATCCGCGATTCGACTGGCAAACCGCCGTTTTCGGACGCGGCACCAGCGCCAGGCTCGATGGCACTTTCGATAACGGCAGAGGCTTCTATCCCAACACCTTCAACTGGGCGACGGGTATAACGATAACTTTTTCGGCCTTCGACATCTTCGGGCTTCGCGCGCGGAGCAAAGCTGAAGCCAGTAACGCGCAGGCAGAACAGGCGCGCTACGATCAGGTCATTCAGGCGCTCGCCACGCAAGACGCGCGGGCGCGCACCTTGATCGATTCCGCGCGCCGGATCGCTGAGAACACTCCCATCCAGCTCACAGCCGCGCAGGAAACGTCGACACGCTCTGATACCCGCTACGAATTTGGCTTGACGAACATCACCGAAGTTGCCGAAGCGTACCGGCTGCTGGCGCAGGCTGAGATTGACGATGCGGTAGCGCGGCTGGCGGTATGGCGCGCATTGCTGGCTGCGGCAAAGCTGCAGGGCGACCTCAAACCATTTCTGGAGCAGGTGGCGAAGACACCCATCAAAGGAACACAGTAAACGTGTGGCTGATCAATACTGCGCTTATTCGTCCCTTCACGATTCTCGTCGCGGTCATCGCCATCGCGCTCTGCTCGGGTCTCGCGCTGACGCGAATGCCCGTAGACATCTTCCCGAATCTCAATCTGCCAGTGATCTACGTCGCGCAACCCTACGGCGGGATGGATCCGGCGCAGATGGAGAGCTATCTGGTCTCGTACTACGAATATCACTTCCTCTACGTCGCAGGCATCGAGCACGTCGAGTCGAAGTCCATTCAGAGTGTCGGCCTCGTCAAACTCTTCTTTCACCCCGGTACCGACATGAGTCAAGCGCTCGCGCAGACCATCGCTTACGTCGAACGCGCGCGCGCCTTCATGCCGCCCGGCACCGTTTCACCGTTCGTCGTGCGCTTTGACGCGGGCAGTGTGCCGGTGGGACAGCTCGTCTTTTCCAGTGACACCCGCAGCGTCGGCGAGATACAGGATCTGGCGCTCTTCCGCGTGCGCCCGATGTTCGCGACGCTGCCCGGAGTCTCTGCGCCGCCGCCATTCGGAGGCAACCAGCGCACCGTGATCATTCACGCTGATCCGGGGCGGCTGCGCGAATACGGAATGTCGCCCGAAGAGGTCGTCGAAGCGATTGCCGCAGGCAACACAATCACGCCGGCAGGCAACCTGCGCACCGGCGATCTCAACCGCCTGACGCCGATCAATTCGGTCGTGCAGAACATTCAGGAGCTGAACGACGTGCCGATTCGCGCCGGCACGGGCGCCAACGTCTACGTGCGCGATATCGGCACGGTCGAGAACGGCAGCGACATTCTAACCGGCTATGCCTTGGTCAACGGCCGGCGCACGGTCTACATCCCGGTGACGAAACGCTCCGACGCCTCGACGCTCGATGTCGTCAATCGAGTGAAGACTGAACTGCCGAACTTTCAGGCGCTGGTTCCTGAAGACATCAAAGTCAGCTTTGAATTCGACCAGTCAACTTACGTCAAGAACGCGATTCGCGGCCTGGCGGTGGAAGGCGCGCTTGGTGCAATCCTGACGGGCCTGATGGTGTTGCTCTTTCTTCGCGACCTGCGGAGCGCGCTGATTGTCGTTGTTACAATTCCATTTGCCTTACTCGCGGCGCTGGTCGGGTTGTGGCTGACCGGGCAGACCGTCAACATCATGACGCTCGGCGGTCTTGCGCTCGCTATTGGCATCCTGGTTGATGAATCGACGGTCGCAATTGAAAACATCCATACGCACCTGGCGCGCGGCGAATCAGTCAAATCCGCCGTGCTCGAAGCCACACACGAGACGATCACGCCGCGGCTGCTGGCGATGCTCTCGGTGCTGGCGGTCTTCGTGCCGTCGTTCTTCATGGTCGGCGTGGCGCGGTCATTGTTCATTCCACTCTCGCTCGCGGTCGGCTTGGCGATGCTCGCGTCATACTTCCTCTCTAATACGCTCCTTCCGATACTGTCGGTGTGGCTCCTGCGCGGCGCCCACACGTCTGACGGAGCGCCTTCTCTCTTCGACCAGGCGCGTAGTAAATACCAGGCCAAGATGCAGAGCGTCTGGCGGCTGCGATGGGTCGTGCTGGCCGGTTATCTATTGATCGTCTGTGCCGGACTCTTCCTCATCGGGCGCAACCTCGGCACGGACATTTTCCCGAACGTGGATACCGGGCAGTTTCAATTGCGCCTGCGCGCCCGGAGCGGAACGCGCATCGAGCGCACGGAAGTCATCGCGCTCAAAGCCCTCGACGCCATCAAAGCAGAAGCTGGATCCAAAGATGGAGTTGGCAACGTCGCTATCACGCTCGGCTTCGTAGGCGCCCAGCCGGCGAGCTACCCCATCAACACGATTTACCTATGGACAAGCGGTCCACAGGAAGCCGTCCTCCTGGTGGCGTTGCGAAAAGGTTCCGGGATTCGGCTGGATGCATTCAAGGAGCGATTGCGAAAAACACTGCCCGAAGTCATCCCGGGAGTCGACCTGTCGTTTGAGGCCGGAGATATCGTCAGCCAGATTATGAACTTCGGTGCACCCTCGCCGGTCGAGGTAGCGGTGAGCGGCCCGAATCTCGCGGTCAGTCGCGGCGTCGCAGATAACGTGCTGGCCGAGATGAAGAAGATTCCCGCGCTGCGCGATCTGCAATTCGGTTTGCCGCTCGATTACCCGACTGCCGAGATCAGGATCGATCGCAAACGCGCCGGACAACTCGGCGTGACAGTCGATCAGGTCGGACGCTCGGTCGTGGCGGCGACTTCGTCGAGTCGTTTCACGCAGCCGGTCTACTGGCGCGACCCGACCAGCGGCCAGGCTTATCAGGTGCAGGTCGAAATCCCGCAATCGCGGATGGCCTCGATTGAAGATTTGCAGAGTATTCCCGCGATTCCCGGGGGTATGACGAAAACGAGGGTCGGCGATCTCGCGGACATCGGCTACGGCACGATGGCCGGCGAATACGACCACTACAACCAGCAGCGGATGGTGACGATCACCGCCAACATCGCGGGCAAAGACCTCGGCAGTGTGGCGGGCGAAGTCAATGACGCGATTGCACGCGCCGGTGAAGCCCCGCGCGGCGTGACGGTCAACCTGCGCGGTCAGGTCCCGCCGATGAACCAGACTATGTCGGGTTTGCAATGGGGGCTGCTGCTCGCCATCGTCGTTATCTTTCTACTGCTCATGGCGAACTTTCAATCCGTTCGTGTGTCGCTCGTGATTCTCTCGACGATTCCGGCCGTCATCACCGGCGTCGCCGTCGCCCTGTGGATCGCAGGCACGACGCTCAACGTGCAGTCGTTTATGGGCGCAATCATGGCGATCGGTGTGTCGGTCGCGAATGCGATTCTGCTCGTCACGTTTGCCGAACAGAAGAGGCGTGAAGGGATGGAGGCCGATGCGGCGGCGATGGAAGGCGCGGGCGGCCGTCTGCGCCCGATCCTGATGACGAGCATGGCGATGATCGCGGGAATGATTCCGATGGCGCTGGCGATCGGCGAAGGCGGAGAGCAGACGGCGCCCTTGGGGCGCGCCGTGATCGGTGGGCTGGTGGCGTCAACGCTGGCACTGCTGACGGTTCTGCCGCTGGTCTTTGGTATGGCTCAGCGCCAAGCCAGTCGCGCTTCGGCATCGCTGCACCCGAAACACGACGCGAATGAATCAGCCAGGAACGAACAAATGAGGGAGAACGAATGACGAAGCAGATGTCTCGCAAATTGATGATCGGTGGTCTCGCCCTGATGGTAACGGCCGTCGGCCTGAGCGCCTACTCCAGCTTTGGGCAGAAACCGCAGACTGCGGCCCCACAGGCCGCCACCCCAGCGCAGATACCGACTGTCATAGTCACCACGGTCGAATCGCGCGAACTGAACCAGCAGGTTCGCCTGCCCGGCGAATTACAGGCTTATCAAGACACTGCGCTTTACGCCAAAGTGCCGGGCTTTGTCGAAGTCATCAACGTTGATCGCGGCTCGGAGGTGAAGCAGGGACAGTTGCTCGTCCGGTTGCGCGCGCCGGAACTCGAGACGCAGCGCGGCGAAGCTGATGCCAGAGTGCGCGCCACGCGGTCGCAGCGCTTCGAAGCTCAGTCCAAAATCGGCGGTATCCGCGCGCAGCGCCTCGAAGCCGAAGCGAAGCTGGCCGCGGACGAGGCGACTTACCAGAGAATGAGAGCCGCGTCGGCCACGCCCGGCGTCGTCGCGGGCAATGACCTGGAGATCGCGCAGCGTGCGGCCGAGGCCGGACGCGCCCGCGTTCAGCTCTGGAACGCGAACGAGGCGGCGGCGCAGGCGGAGGTCAAGGCGATTGAAGAGAACGAACGCGCCCTACGTGATGCGGCGCGTTCCTCTCAGAGCATCGAAGACTACCTCCGCATCACCGCGCCCTTTGACGGCGTCATCACCGAACGCAATGTTCATCAGGGCAGCCTGGCCAGCCCGGTGAGTAGCCAGACGAATCCGCCGATGCTGCGGTTGCAGCAGGTCTCTCGACTGCGCCTCGTCGTGCCGGTTCCTGAAGCAAACATCTCCAGCATCGAGCCCGGCGCGAAGATAAGTTTCACCCTCCCGTCTTTTCCGGGTGAAACCTTCAGCGGCATCGTGCAGCGGATCAGCAATGCGCTCGATCCGAAGACGCGGACGATGCCGGTGGAACTCGACGTGAGTAATCCGAACAGGCGGCTCGCGCCGGGTATGTTCCCCGAGGTCATCTGGCCGGTTAGTAGACCGAATCCATCAATGTTCGTTACCCCTTCGGCCATCGCGACAACCACCGAGCGTAGCTTCGTGATTCGCATCCGTGACGGCGTGACGGAATGGGTTGATGTCAAACGCGGCGCGTCAATGAGCGACAACGGAAAAGACCTGGTTGAAGTCTTTGGCGCTCTGAGTCCAGGCGATCAGATTGCCGTGAGCGGTACAGATGAATTACGCGCCGGAACTCGAGTGAATGCGAAACCGGCACCCGCGAGCAAGTGAGAACTGAAGCTGATGAGCAGAGTCCGCACCATTCCGAGAGCGATCGCACTGTGTATGCTATATGGATGCACGCGCCCCGGTGTGCGAGCCACACGCCGGGGCGCTCTTCATTTTCAGAAGATTGGGCGAGTTTCGCGGGGGCTACAAGATACGGTCTGACTCTTCACGCCGGATCACTGCGCACCTTTCGTGGGCACGAAGCCCCGAGACTTCGCACTCATTTCTACCGGCCGTGATCGAATCTTATCAATCTTTCAAGTCGTGTAGAGGCGTGCCTAAATGGCTCGCGAGTCTTGGCACTCGCAGCAAATTTTTTCAGGGACGGTCAGCTTATAAATTCTTTACTGCGCGATGTGCTCACGCCGAGCGTTCAACCCTTGCGCCTGTTAACGAGACCGTAAAGGACCTGGCTCGTTGATATTTTGAAAAGCGTGACGATTTCTGGATCGAGATAAAGTGCACAACTCTTCAAGCACGGATAAAAAACTGGGCATCACTCGTCCCAGGTAAAGTCGACATTTCGACACGTGCCGATAAGTAGTCAGTGGATCTTCTTCACAATCGGTCCGAAACCAAGCTGCACCATATGCAGACGCTCCTGATCCGTTTATTTTTAGACCTTCGGGACATCAATCTGTTCTGGCACATGCGTTGCTGTTTTTCCCGTTATCAAGCCGAGAACCCGGGCCAGGCAAAGTTCCGATGAGCCGTCACGGGGTACCAGCGGGGAATGTCTGTTTTGAAACTGGAAAGCAAGAACATGTCGCATGCAACGCCCATCAAATCCGCTCCGGTCATCGCATACGCAGAATATGCGCCCGAAGAAGCTGACCGTCGCCCTACGGACTGGGCGGCTCAAGCTCTAGCGGTCGAAACCAAGAATCTCTCCCGCACTGTCGTGGACAAGGTTCTGGTGCGCGATATCAGCGTGCAAGTGCAGAAAGGCGAGGTGCTCGCGGTCGTTGGTCCGAGCGGGGCGGGGAAATCTTCCTTCCTGCGGCTGCTGAACCGGCTCGATGAGGCAACGGGCGGTACGGTGCTGCTCGGCGGTGAGGACTATCGTGCCATAGCGCCACGAGAATTGCGGCGCCGGATCGGGATGGTCATGCAGATGGCCTACTTGTTCCCGGGAACCGTGGCCGGGAACATCGCCTTCGGTCCCCTACAACGCCATGAGACCATGTCGCAGGAGCAGATCAAAGCGCTGCTCGATCGCGTTGCCTTACCCGGCTACCAGGATCGCGACGTGAGCACCCTATCGGGGGGCGAGGCGCAACGCGTGTCGCTAGCGCGCACCCTGGCGAACTCTCCGGAGGTGTTGCTGTTGGACGAGCCCACCTCGGCCCTCGATGAAGCATCAGCGCGCGGAATCGAGGAGCTTGTGCTGGGTGTCATCCGCGAGCGGCAGATGACTTGCGTGATTGTTACGCACAACATGCAGCAGGCCGCCCGCATCGCCGACCGCACGATGTACCTGGAAGCCGGCAAGCTGGTCGCGATTGTTCCAACGAATGGAGTGTCACATGCTAGCTGATTTGATGCAGAGCCTGAGCAGCGACGTCCGTATGGGAATGGCCCAGGCGGCAGGTGCCGTCACACTGTGCCTTGCTGTTGTGCTCATCTGCCGGCGGTTCGCTGTGCACGTGGAGCGCGAAACAGTGCTATCACTGGTGCGGGGCCTTGTGCAGATGGTGTTCGTGGGTATGGTGTTGGCTCTACTGCTGCACGGAAATGCGTTGGTCGGCATGCTCATCCTGCTGGCCATGACGTTTGCGGCTGCCGTGACTGCCTCGCGCCGCGCTCAGGGAATAAAGGACGCGCTGCTGCTCTGTTTCTATGCGATCGCGGCGGGAGCGGGCGTCGTAATTGCTGGAATGCTCGCGACCGGGACGCTCAACCCTGCCATCGCGATCCTAGTGCCTGTGGGCAGCATGATCATCGCCAACGCTATGAACGCGTGTGCGCAGTCGATCGAGCGATTCAGCGCCGATGTCACGGCACACGTTGGCCAGGTAGAGGCGGCCCTAGCACTTGGGGCTGAGCCGGCAGTGACAGTTGCGCCCTATGTACAAAGCGCGGTTTACGCCAGTCTCCTTCCGCGTCTTGATATGCTCAAGTCGCTGGGCTTGGTTTGGATACCGGGCGTGATGGCCGGCATGATGGTGTCGGGTGCCAGTCCGATCTATGCAGGCATCTACCAGTTTATCATCGTCGCCATGATCTTAGGGGCATCGGGCATAGCGGGCCTGGTTGTCACGCTGCTTATCCGAACGCGTGCCTTCTCGCCGGCAGCGCAATTGACGCTCCGCCCCGGGGAGCCGCACAAGCCGAGGCTCGCACCTGTCAACGCGAAATAAGCTCATTGCTGGCTGATTACATTACTTAGATCGTCACCATGACGCGTTCTTCCATCTCATCGGGCATGACCGGGATCGGGTCTTCGTCGATGAGCTTTAGATATACTTTCTGAAACTCCGGATCTTGACTCCCCTTTCCAAGCGTACGAACTGGATCATCGGCGGGCTCACAGGTGTCGCCGCTCGACTCGGGTACAACTCTTCACTCCCTGGGAAAAGACTGGGCATCCCTCGTCCCAGGTAAAGTCGACAT
>VBKY01000125.1 GCA_005879255.1 Deltaproteobacteria bacterium | reverse complement strand
TCAGAATTGGGAGGGATCCTCACCGCGAAGAACCTAACGCGGCAAAAGCTGCAATCCAAACTCTAAACTCAACACTGCCTTCGGTGTACGCCTCCGCGCGACACGACCAACTTCGACAATTCGTGATGGTGTTCGTGGAGCGTGACCGTGAAATCCTCATTTGATGCTTTTTGGGCAGCCTGAATTTGCTTGACTGCAAGCGCGTCTTCGCAATAAACGTTTGGAACTATAGTAGCAGGAAACCTGAGCGAAAAGTGGCGGCGGAGATTCTCGATTTTCTTAAAGAGGCCGGCACCCGCCCTGGCGGCTCATTAGGTTTTGTAGGAGGAGGCGAGATATGGACGCAGTCAAAATCGTCGCGATGGTTCTGATCGTAGCCGGCGTTCTGGCGCTTGTGTATGGCAGTTTCAGCTATACGAAGGAGACTCACGAAGCCAAGATAGGCCCGCTAGAATTGTCGGTTAAGGAGAAGGAGACGGTCAACATTCCAGTTTGGGCTGGTGTGGGAGCGATAGTGGTTGGCGGAATCCTTCTTGTCGTACGGGTGAAGCGTTAGTTCAGTTCCCGCATCGGGCCGACACAGGGCCAGCAACGGCTCGGCCGCCGACAGAAACCATGGAGCTAACGCCGGTTGAATCGCCTATCCTGTTGGATTGGACTTGAATCGAGACTCTTTGCCCGGCATATTCTCTATCACGCACTAGATCAGACGAGACTAAGCGCGTACACTTACCAATCAATAAATTCCGAGCATCAAACCTGCGGCAATCGTCGCGCCGATCTCTTCACACCGGTTTAGATCAAATTCGCCAATCTGTTTGGGCGCGAGGATTTCTTCCGGTGTCTGCGCGTGGGTGCAGACGATGATCGGTTCGGCAATCGCCTTGAGCCGCCAACCGGCTGCGATTTTTTGGATTTGCCTGGCGGCGTTTTCGCCGTCGCTGCCGGCGCAGATCAGGGTCGCGTAGGGCCGGCCGACGATTTTGTCCAGGACCGGGTAGTAGGAGCGATCGAAGAAGTCTTTCATCATGCCGGACATCATGGCGAGATTTTCCGGTGTGGCGAAAATGTAGCCATCCGATTCGAGCAGTTCGGCCGGCCCGGCTTCGGTGGCGCGGATCAAGTTGAGCGCGACTTCGGGCTCAGAACCGGCGCCCTTGGCAGCGGCCTGGGCCATCTGTTGGGCGCCGCCGGTTTTAGAGTGAAAGACGATTAAAAGTTTTTTCATCGGAATATAGTTTAACCACAAAGGGCGCAGCGCGGCTACGCCGCAACCGAAGAAGACAACTGACCACAAAGGATTGGGAATTTAGCCGCAAAGAACGCAAAGTAGAGAATCAATCGGAGTGACGCGCGCAAAGGCGCGAAGGGTGCCAAGGGAGAGCTTGTCATTTCGACCTAAGGGAGAAATCTTTCTCAGATCCCTCACATTCGTCAGACTGTGGGAAGACTCTATCGGAGCCCTTCGACGGCGCTCAGGGCGAACGGCTGATGACATCGCATGAATCGTTGAACAGCGCCGCCTCGAATTGCTCCCGACCCGCGATTTGAACGACTTGAACTTCGATGCTGTAGTGTTGCTCGGCCATCGCTTTGATGCAGTAGATGACCGGCGTACGGTCGTTGTCGCGGTAGGCGAGCCTGACAGTTCGCATGCGTAATTCCTTGCCGTGTCAGAAGGGCCCGGCGGGGAGGGCGGGCCACGACGATAACAGTTTACCGTACCCGCTGATCGTGTAACGCAGACCAAGCTTGGAAAGAATCAGCCAAAGCATGGCGGGATTGCTGGCAACGATGGGGAGCTTCAGCTCGGCTTCCAGTTTGTCCAAGATTGGCAGAGGGTCAAGCAGCGCGCCTTGAAAATAGATGGCATCCACGTCGGCATGCTGCGCAAGTGCGGATTTCGTCATCGCTTCCACATCGCTGGACGTGAGATTCTCCGCGTCGGAGTGCGCGCGCAAAGTTTGCGGCGGATAAACGGCGTCGATGCCAAACTGAGCAAGGTAATCGCGGTACAATTTCTTGAGTTGATCGTCGACCGGAGTCATCAACAAGATTCGTTTCGCAGGAAGTGCTGTTAAAGCCGCAACGGAGGATCTCAATGCCAGGGAAACGGGAACTTCTAGTTCGGCAGAAACCCTTTCCCACATGCCGGGGTTAAGCGCTTCCTTAGGCGCGCCGCTGATAATCACGCCGTCCCAATGGTGCTGCTGCACTAAATCTTTGACTTGGCCGATCAGGGAATCGACTTTGCCTCTGGCGTCATACAAGGAAGTCCTCGCCCCCGCTTCCTGCACGATGGTGAACTCGATGTCCTCGGGGATGAAAGCCTTGAAGCTCTCGTGGTGCGGGCTCGATGGCGCGCTGTTGCCGATAAATCCGACTTTTGTTTTTATTGGCGGCATACTTCAATCCTTTTAAGTTATCACCGGAACTTGGCCTATGAAAATCTCCCCTGGCCCTCTTTTTCAAAGAGGGGGATTGTTTTCGAGCAGTGGTGATATGCAAATGCTCGGCGTCTATTTCGGCGGCGTCTCTGAAGCGAGCACTCCGCGAACGCCCCAGTCCTCTTTCGCGACGTCGTGAAAGAGAATGTTGAGCGACTCGGGCTTGATGCTGGCGACTTCCTCGAAGTCTTTCGAGATGCGCTTAACCAATTCGTTTTTTACTTGTTTGCTTCTTCCGGGAAACAAGTAGATGTGGACGACAGGCATGGTAACCTCCCATGGTTCAAAGTTGCCTTCAGCAATATGAAAGACGCCGCGGAAACGCAACAGTTATATCTGGGCCGATTCCCTTGACAGGACGCATCGGTTAGTATGAGAATATGATTCATCTGAAGTGGGAGATGATGCTCATGGAACGAATATTTGCCACCTGGTCGCGATTATCGATATCCGAGCAAACTTCATTTCTCATTAAGTCGGGAATTTTTCTTTCTGTTTGTGGAGCTACTCTGTTCGTCGCGTTAGCGGCGAGTTACCCCGCCGTCCATGACACGCTGCACAACGTTCGTCATGCTCTAGCCGTAGTTCCTTGTCACTGATCAGCTGCACTGCGCCTATTGTTCTCACCGTATTCTTGGTGCTTGGCTCGCCAGTCTGGGCGGAAGAGCTCAATATCTACTTCAAAACGTCGCCGCGGCCGGAATTGCTTCGCCCGTTTGCAGACCCGGTAACTATGTCGCTGCTCATCACCGGGGCTGATGGCAGGCCGATAAATCAAGGATTCGTGGAGATCCGTTTGGATGCACCCAAGCCGGCGCGCTTTTTCTCCACTGATTTTTCTTTTATCGAGGGAAGTCGTTTGAGCGAAATGCGCCTTGCTCTGCGCCAAGGTCGAGCCACTTGGAACTATCTCTTGCCGATCCGCGGCGAGTATCGATTGGCGGTCGACGTGATCACGCTCGACGGCAAGAAAGCGAGCAAGATTTTTGATTTCAGGGTCCGGGAGAATGAACAAAAATGGTTCATTCTCGGCGCATTTTCCGTCGGACTGTTTCTTCTCGGACTCGTCGCTGGAAGAATTTTTACCCAAAGTCGATCCAGCGTAGCTTTATTGATCACGGTCACATGGCTTTCAGGATCGGCGCAACTTAGCTCTGCCCAAGGACTCACGAAACCGATCCATACTGCGTCTGTGAACATAGAGCCGGCCAAGGTAGGTATCCCAACTCTTGTACAGTGGCGGCTCGACGGTGACTCAGTCGGCGAAAAACCAACGGCTTTCCTCACCCTGACAATCACTCACCTAGAAAAGGGCAAAGTTGTGTTTGGCGTCGAGAAACTTCCTGTGGACGGTCAGTTCTCGATGAAGTTTCAATTTCCCGACGGTGCGGATTACAGAGTCGCTGCGGTCGCAAATGTTCCAGGCGTTCCGACGATTCGAAACGAGCAAGTCATTCCAGTCGCAGGTGTCGAACCGCCGGCAAAAGCGATGGTGCCGGCATTGAGTTATTTCCTCGCCATCATTGCGCTGGGGTTGGGCGCCGGCAGGTGGACTAAGGTAAGAAAGATGAGCGCATGAGCAATCCATAAACGAGGCGACGAGCACGGACAGATAACACTTAGCGCACAAAAAAAGAGGGCAGGTCAAAAAACCTGCCCTCTTTTTTTGCCTTTGTGTTCTTTGTGATTACAAGAAATTTTTCCCGCTAGCTACCCGCTAATTCTCCGACACGTCGATCAACACGCCGTCCGGATCGGATATTTGATACTGGCCGAAGCAACATGTCGCGAGAAGCTTTTGCCTCACTTCGCGCTCCGGGTTTTTCTCCGGACGATCCTCCGGGACATAGAGATGTGAGCTTTTTTCCAGATCGGCTTTGAACGCCGCCAAGCTTTCGACCTTGAATCCGATGTGGTCGAGCGCCGGCCGTTCGATACCTGATCCATAGAAGTCGGAAATCTTCCATGGCATGACCGCCAGAGTGACTTTGCCATCGGATAGATAGTGATTCGGATCACCGGATGGTTTTTCAAGTTCCGTCAACTCGAAGACGTTTCGGTAGAATTCGGCGCATTGCTCGGGCTCGACGCAGCGCAGACTGAAGTGGCCGATGCGGCGTTTGCGTTCCTCGACTTTGTCGGTGTAGAGGTCGCGGCGGTTTTCCATGTTCAGCTGCGACAGATCGAAAACATTTCCCGCCGGATCGTGCATGCTGATGCCGGCGAAGGGGCGATTGCTGGGGCGTCTGAGGACGTCGATCTTCGGATACTTTTCTTTAAGGCGGGCAAAAACTACTTCGACGTCCTGAACTTCAAAACCGAAGTGATCGAAGCCCGCCTGGCGGCCTGGCGCCCGCGGGTTGAGATTCAATCCGACGTAACCGTCGCCGACGACCACGGCCCCACCGGCGCGCTGTAAACTGGACCGTCTCATGCCGAATACGTCTTGATAAAAATCGCCTTCGTTGTTCGCATTACTCGTGACGATGGCCATGTGTCTCATTTGTGCAAACATGGTGAGCTCCTTTGCCCGTTAGAGATAACGTTAAAATAGTTGAAGGGGTCGAGGGTTGTCAACTCGAATAGTGGAGAAACGATCCATTCAGCGTACCGAAATTTTGTAGGGGCGACCCGGTGTGGTCGCCCGTCCGAGCGGGCAGACACAGGGGTCTGCCCCTACACCGTTTTCAACGTAACTGCGGTCACACGTTTACTATAACCACACCCTTGGGCTCGAGGTAGTAGTCCAAAGCTTCCGGGCCGTGCTCGCGGCCGAGGCCGCTGGATTTGACACCGCCAAAGGGAAGCTCGTCATAGCCGTAATGGAGGGAATTCACCCACACGTTGCCGGCTTGGAGCTTGTCGATTGCTTTGTTGGCGTGCAATAGATTCCGCGTCCAGATCGACGAACCTAGACCAAATTCGGAGGCGTTAGATTTTTCGAGCGCTTCGTCGAGAGTCTTAAAAGTGTAAACCGGTAGGGCGGGGCCGAAGACTTCCTCTTTGGTCATGCGCGCGTCGTCGGGTACGTTGCTCATCAATGTTGGCAGATAGAAAAAGCCTTTGTCGAAGTCGCCCCCTTGGGGCCGCTCGCCACCGAAGAGTACCATGGCGCCGCGCGATTTGGCGTCTTCCACTTGCTCTTCGACCTCCTGGCGTTGGGAGCCGAGGTGGATCGGACCCATGCGGGTTTCCTTGCTGATACCATTGCCGACGGTTTTCTTTTTGAGGATTTCGACCAGCCCGCCGACGAAGTTATCGGCGATGGATTCTTGGAGAAATAGTCGCTTTACGCCAAGGCACATCTGTCCGCAATTAAAGTAGCGGCCGACGTCGGCCATCTTCACCGCCAAGTCGAGATTAGCATCTTCCATCACGATCATCGGGTCGCTGCCGCCGAGCTCCAGCGTGACGCGCTTAATTTCGCGCCCGGCAACTTCCATAACGTGGCGTCCCACCGGGGTAGAACCTGTAAAAGCGATACGGCGGATGCGCGGATTGCGCAGCAACTCTTCGCCGACGCTGCCTCCCGGGCCGGTGACGATATTGACCGCGCCTTTAGGCAGCGTCTTTTGTGCTTTGCCTTCGCCGAAAGTCGCTTGGGCGATGATTTCGATAACTTTGATCGTAGCTAATGGAGTCGTGCTCGCCGGCTTGATGATGATTGTGTTGCCAGCGGCCAACGCCGGGCCGAGCTTGGTACCCATTAAAGTCAGCGGAAAATTCCAAGGCACGATCCCGCCGCAAACGCCGATCGGCTGGCGTACGACCATGCCGTAGGCGCCTTTCTGCGGCAACGGCACATGGGAGCCGCGCACTTTCGACGCCAGGCCCGCGTAGAATTCCAGGCCGTGAACCAGATGGTGAATTTCCAGGCCCGCTTCGAACAGCGTCTTGCCCTGCTCTTGCGTGAGTATTTGAGCGATTTCGCCGGTATTCTTTTTAATCAATTCCGAAGCGTTCAAGAGCGCGTTCCCGCGATCTTCCGGTGTGACATCGGACCAGACCTTAAACGCATCCTCCGCCGCCTGAATTGCCTGCTGCACGTCTTTATCGTTACCTTGGGGTACGGTATCGACGGTTGCACCGGTTGCGGGGTTGCGCACTTCGGTTGTGTTTTTGGTTACTGAGTCGACGGATTCGCCGCCGATAAACATCTTGGCCATTAGATAACCCCCATGAAATAATTAAAGTTCAAGCCGTTCAAAACGTTGAAACGGGAAACAGGTAGTGGCTACTTTCCCTTGAATTGCGCGGTTCTTTTCTCAAGATAGGCCTTGACGCCTTCCTGACCGTCTTCGCTGGCAAAGGTTTGCGCCAGGAGTTCTCTTTCGAAGGCCAAACCGTCGGGCAAGGACAATTCGAGACCGGTTTGTATAGCGCGTTTCACTTTGCCAACAGCGAGGCTGCTCTTGTTCGGCACGATGAACTGGCGAGCATAGTCCATGACTTCCTGCATGAAATTTTCTTTCTCGTAGATGTAATGAACGAGTCCCATCTCGAGGGCTTCTTCGAAGGCGATGGTTTTGCCCGTCGCGCAGAGCTCCAAAGCGCGCGCCTTGCCAACCAAGCGCGGCAAGCGCTGGGTGCCGCCCATGCCCGGCATGACGCCGAGATTGATTTCGGCGAGCCCGACGCGGCCGCCTTCCTTCTTGGCGATCCGGATATCGCACGCCATGGCAATCTCGAGACCGCCGCCGACCGCGTGGCCGTTTATCGCGGCGATAATAATTTTCGGCGTGTTTTCCAATCGCATCAGCACTTCGTGGCCGTGGAGAGCGAAATTGTTTTTAAAACCGAGGGACTTACTAGAGAGCATGTTGATGTCGGCGCCGGCGGAAAAGAATTTTTCTACCTTGCCGGTGAGCACGATGGCATGTACGTTGTCGTCAAACCGAGCCTCGAGAATCGACGCGTCCAGTTCTTTTAACAACTCCGTGGTGTAACTGTTCACCGGTGGGCGATTGATTTCCAGTAGCGCAACGCCGTTATCGACGCGGTATTCGATCATTTTCGCATCAGCCATAACGCAGCCTCCTCTGTCAGACTAATAAATTCAATTAGCTGGCATCCCGTCGCAAGTCAAGGCGGCATCTTGAGACTCGCGTCGCGTGTCGCGAATCAATTTCGCTGGAGATGAATGTGCGAGACGACAACCCAAAGCGCTCCGATGGTATTCAAGAGCGCGGAACTGTTTGGAAACAATTTTGAACTGTGGCATGACTAGTCAAACTTTACGTCCAGGAGGCAGTATGAGAGTCAAACCGAAGCGAAAACCGATCCAATGGCCCGATGGCGCGCGCATCGCGATCACGCCGTGCGTCGCCTTTGAGACCTGGCCGGAAGACCTCGGCGGGCCCAATACCCTGCAACAAGAAAATCGGCGCAGCTTCCCAAGGAACGCGGTCACCAAGAGAAACCTGGCTATCATCACGGATCGCGAGTTCGGCGAGCGAGTGGGCATCTATCGGATGTTGGAAATCTTCGAGAAGGAAAAAATTCATACGAGCTTTTTTCCAACGGGAATCACCGTGGAGAATTATCCGGAGATTTTTAAAGAAGCCGCCGAACAGGGTCACGAGATTGGCACAGAAACTTGGATTCATGATTACAGCTACATGAAGAAGCGTGACAAGGAAAAAAAAGATCTTCAGAAAACCGTGGAAGCCGTGAAGAAAGTCGTGGGCAAGGCGCCGGTCGGCTATCTTTCCACCGGCGTGGCGCCAAGCGCGTGGACTCCGGAGATCATTTTGGAGCTGGGCTATACCTATTGGATGGACCCGCAGCATCAGGAGACGCCTTATACGCTCAAAATCAAAAACAAGGAACTGACGGTGCTATCCTATTTCCAGGATTTGAACGACTATTCGAGCTACCAGCGGGCCGGCAGGACACCGCGGGATCTGTTGCAGATGTGGAAGGATTGCTTTGATTGCCTCTACGAGGAAGGCGAGACCGATCCAAAGTTCATGATGTGGGGCAATCACCCGTTTGTCGGCGGGCGGCCGTTTCGAGCGCTTTTGTTGCGGGAATTCATCCGCTATGCCAAGAGCCACGGCAAAGTCTGGTTTGCACCGGCTGGCGAAATCGCAAGATGGTATCGCGACAACCATCGTGATGCGCAGGTGGAAGAATGGCCGAACTTCGCGTTCGCTGGCCGGCAGGGGAAGATGACCGACCTTGCCAAATTGTAAATTGTAACGGCACGGCATGCCGTGCTATCACGGCCGGCAATGACATTTGTCAGGGAGCATGCTGTGCCCCATGTGTTAAAGGACGATAACGTTGGCAAAAAACAAGTCCCATGAAGAACAGATTCGGAAGGGGCTCGACAGGCTGCGGGAGGCAGGGCTAGCGGTCGACGCTTCCACGGATCTTGTTCCGCACTTGAAAAGTCATTTTGGCAAAGAAAAAGAGATTGACATGGCGGTGGCTTTTGCTCTCGGTAGAATTCTGGATTCGACAGCTGTCGAAGCGCTCGCCGAAATCGAGAAGCAGACATCCGATAAGGAAATCAGGAAAGAGATCAGGCGATCATTTTTTAAACTGGGACAAAGGGGGCTGACCATAGCGCACGAAGCGTCCGGCGAGAACAACCCCGCGGCGGCGGTCTTTAGTCGCGCTACGGATATCGAAGCCTACATGTCTGCCGTTGACGGCGGTGGCGGGCGGTTGATTTGGATCGCCAAGCCGCAACCCAATCATGGTTTGCAGGTCATCCAAGCGATGCTTCAGGATCGCGACGGCCTGCTGCGAATCGGCGGGATGCATATGCGGCGCAAGGAGCTGCGCAAAATGGCCCAGGACATCATGGAGCAACACGATGTGGGCATGATCTCGATTCCTTGGGAGTTTGCCGATCAGATGATTTACCAAGGCTACGAGAAGGCCAAAGCGCGCGGGCAGAGCGGATTGGAAAACTTTCACGAACTGCGCTCGATGATTGCTACAGCCAAACCCAAAGAACAATTGCATCCGGTCTATCGGCAATTCGATGCGGCACAAGTCCGCGATGGCGCTTGGCGCGAACAGTCGCGGCGCCTACTGGACGAGCCGGAACTGCGTTACTGGATTTTGACGGACGACTGGGTGCGAGCATTCGTGGCGCAACTTCAAGAAGCGCAGACCAGCCGTCTCGTGCTTAATCCTTTACAGAAGGAAGAGCGCTTCGCCGCCATCGTCCGCGAAGCCGTGAAGGCGCTTTGTTCCGGCGCAAACGGCCAAGCATTCAAACGACGCATGGAAGATATGGCACTCTATTTCGCTGAGACGAACCGAACAGACCTCGCCAAACTTTCTCTCGCCGTGGCGCTCCAGGTTGGCGAAGGCGATCCGGGACCGTTGGATGTTTCGTTCCTAACCGGGCTCATGCAGAAGAGCTTTGCTTTTTTCATGTCGCAGGAAAAGGCGAAGGTGGAAGAAGAGCAGTCTTCGCTGATCATCAAGCCCTAAGGAGGCGAAATTTACAGGCTCGCCTTGAAAAGTGTCCGACGGTTATTTACAGTCTTCGCTTAATCATTCGTTGCAAGCCGCCCTCAATTCATGCCTCCCAGAATAAATCTAAGCGTTGCGCTTAGGAGATCTATGGACACATCGACGGTCGTCATGATGGTCGCAGCGGTGCTTGCGCTTGCCGCCATTTACATTAAATCGCCGGCAGCAGCTCAGAGGGGGCTTAACGCCACCGGGTCGCTGATCCTTGAAATCACCCCGCGCATGATCGCGGCATTCACGCTGGCGGGATTGTTCCAAGCGATCGTGCCTGAAGAATTGATCGTGTGTTGGATGGGGCATGGCTCCGGCCTCAGGGGAATCTTGATCGGTATGTCACTGGGGGGGATTACACCG
>VBKY01000638.1 GCA_005879255.1 Deltaproteobacteria bacterium | reverse complement strand
TTATCAGTAATTCGTAACCCATACTGCTCAACCACATCATCGACTTTTTTCGCGATACGACTGTCTGAGGTCCAAAAGTCAACCAAGTCGCCTTCCCAAAAATATACGGTTGCCAAGCCGGACGCCAAATACATATAGGCACTCCACGCGAAAATGATCGGCAGATAGCTCTGCCCGATGGCTTCGGAAACCTCAGTGGCCGTGAAGATATGACCAGGAGCCTCGATCAGTGGCCGCGGTTCGCCGTGACCACGACGCAACGAATCGATCAGCGCCATCTCATCAGGTCTGTAGAGTGCCCAGTCTGTGAAAACGAGAAGGCCGCCAGGAAAATCGCCGAAAGCAAGGAACAAGCTGCGAGTGAAAGCGATGATAGGTCCTGCCTCCTGCGGAAGCCTAAAATGCAAGACTGGTACTCCGCGGGGAGCTTCGGCGATATCGCGTTGCCGCAACCACTCTGAACACTCAGTCGGCGTGAAACATTGCATGTGGCGAATGAGGGCTAACGTCGTGGTGTGCGGCGGGCCAGCACTGTCCGTTTGATGTGGCGCAACGTCGGCGAGCCGGTCCGCACCAGCTACGGGTTAGAGGTCATTTCTTTATGCAGCTCGCGCGCTGGATGTTTCCGAAACCCACGTTTAGGCTCGAGTAAACAGGCAACGAAAGGCAGCGCCGATCCAGTAGCTGCCATCGTGTTGACGAAATTGTTCTAGCGCGTCGGTATATGCTTTCCGCACAGCGTCGTCGCTGGAGAGTTCTGCCGCGCGAATGGCGTTTCCGGATGACATCAGGCCACGTAGCGCCGTGGATAGGTCTGTGTAGTGGAAAGGTGAGTCTACGTCAACGACTTCCACTGGCTCGAGACCAGCTTTCGCCGCAAATTGCCGCAGCGAGTGCTCATCCGAAAGTGCAAATGGACCAGGCGTTCCCGGAGGCGGAGACGGGACAATGGCCTTCAGGGCGCCTATCAACGTCGCGGCCTGCATCCCTTCCGGTTTGCCCCAGGTCACAATCACGACGGCACCCCCCGACTTTGCCACGCGCTTCGCCTGTGCAAGCGCTGCGTCGGGGTTCGCGGCGTACTGAAACGAATTGAATCCGGTCACTACGTCGAATATCTTATCTGTGAAAGACAGCTCTTCGAGGTCCGCCACACGAAACTGCCCGGCCGGCACTCGTGATTGAGCAATAGCTAAGAGGTTCTCGGCTGCATCAACGCCGGAGACTTTTGCTCCCCGCTCGGCGGCCAGCTGTGCCGCCAAACCAGATCCGCAACCCACATCGAGATAGTTTATTTGCGTGCCCATGCCAATACGTTCGAACACAGCATCATAGACACGTCGAGTCATGGGTTCCTGTAACTCCGCCCAATCGCGGGCGCGCGCTCCCCATAGACGGCCGTTCAGTTTTCCCGTTTTGGGCTTTTCGTCAGTCGGCATATGAGCCTCCTTCATGTTTCACGAGTGCTCTTGACTAGAGTGACGCGTGATACAGCCTCTACGTGAAGGCTGAGCAGCCGAGGCCCGCGAGTTTTGCGAGCAGGTCCGAAGATCTGCCTCAAGCCGAAGGTTGGGCTGCGAGAAGTTACGCGCCACGGCGTGATGTCACATTCGAGATGGTCGCAGTGGACATGGTCAAAGCTGCAAAGCTTCTGCTACTGCCGGAAGTAGTCCTGCACGGTCTCCCACGCGACAGTCTGCAGGAACTTCGCGTTCTCCATCTCAATTCCAGGCGTGTATTGCAAGCCCACCGGGGACTTCTTAAACACAGATGCGTAGATCGTGCAGGCTGCCAGGTACGTCCCCAGGAGACTGGGGTGCCGCTTGTCACTAGCGTACAGATTCAACTCAGGCCGCTTCTTGACGGCCTGTGCGAAGGCTAGCCCGGCCGGAATTACAAGCGCATTGTTCTCATTTCCAGCTTGGGTGTATTGCTCGGCGAGCTGGGCCGTCATTTCCGGCACGTCGGCGTAGGCCCAGGACATGAAAAACACCGGCGTGGTGCCATGTTTACGGACCGCGTCGCTGTGTTTTTTCGCGTACTCCCAGAACACCTTTTTCAACTGCGGATGAACAGGGCACTGACTGCAGTCCATCATGATAGCCAGATCAAACAGCCTGTCGAGTTTGTTGAAGACGATGTTGTTCTTGGCGTCGAACGAATACGATCCCACGGCGTTAGGTCGGAAATAGGAATCTACATCGTGCCAATCAAACCCCGAGCCACCGATCGTTACTAACGTGCTGCGGAATTTGTACTGAGGGTCAGCAGCCGCGAGCAGCCGCGCTACATGGCCGCTCATGCCGTTGTTGTAGTAGAAAAAGCTGTTGCCAATATAGATGGCCGACGCTGGGTGTTCGATGCCAACGCCTAAAACCTTCGGCCTGCTTTGGGCCCAGGGATGGCCCGAGCCGAGCAAAGCGAAGAGAGTGGCGCAGAGCAGAATGCGCAATGTACGAAAAAGGTGATGAACTGACAGAGAGCACATCATGGTATACCTCCTGACAAATAACATTAGCTTTTCGACAATTTCGCCTGGATGATTGCCCGAATAACGTGAACCTTACTGTAACTTCCACCGCCGCAGCCGTGCCACCCGAACGCACAGCTCAGCTGCCGTCTTGCCGTTGCGAAGCAAAGGAAAGATGGTCAGCTGGAGCGCCTTGTTGGGCGAGCATGTGCTATCTAAGTCATGTACCTCCGGCAAAGCCGGAGGCTTGATTTGTGAACCGCTCAAAGCGGTTTGGCCGGCTACGCCGGCACGCTTCCTATTCGA
>VBKY01000637.1 GCA_005879255.1 Deltaproteobacteria bacterium | reverse complement strand
TCGTCGAAGACATCGAGGGCCACGCGACGCTCCGCGAGAAAGGCAAGACACCGATCGCCGTCGGTGAAAACTTGCACATGTGCTATGCGTTCGAAAATTTCATTGCGCGCGGCGCAGTGGATTTTATCCAACCGGATGTCGCGCGCGCCGGTGGCATCACTGAAATCAGAAAGATCACCGCGGTGGCTGCAAAGCATAAGGTGCCAGTCTCGTTTCATACCTGGGGCGACGGCGTAGCACTCGCCGCCAGCGTTCATCTCGCCGCCGCGCTGCAAGATTGTATCGTGATGGAACTGGACTACACTTACAATCCACTCCGCGAGGAATTGTTGGACGAGCCGTTCACAGTTGAAAACGGCTACTTGATCCCACCGGAAAAGCCAGGCTTGGGAATTGAGCTCAACGAGGAAGCGCTTGAAAGATTTGCCTTCTCGGGCGCCGAAGAGCTGGCGGTTCGACAGAAAACCTTGGTCCAATAACCACCTCGTTTGCGCGCGTAGTTTTTCAGTTACGCCCGTTCAGCAATCTCAGCCAATTCGTTCAACTATTCGGCACTGTACTAATTCTGTCAGGGCGCGGTCGTGCGCTTGCTTTGCATGACAGAAAGATTTCTTAGTGCCCGGTCTTGCGGGAATTTTCGGTAATCCACGCGCGAGTTTTAGTCGTTTATTTTCTGGCATAGCGCTTGCGCCGTTTTCCCCGGATTGAATTTACATTCGGGGAGGCGGACATGATTAGACGCTATTTTCGTTTTTTGGCTAGGCGGGCGCCGGCGCTCGTTGCTTTACTGACTTTGTTCTCGTTTCTGTCAATCTCGATCGTTCCGGCATGGGCGATGAACTCAGTTCGCGGCGGTTCACTGCCGCAACCGTTGCCGCTCTTTCCAGCCGACAATTGGTGGAACTTGGATATCAGCAGCTGGCCCGTGGATGGAAATTCCTCGAGCTATGTCGCTTTTATCAATAACGGTGGAACGCGGCGGCTGCATCCGGACTTTGGTGGCAATGCCGGGTCGGGGTTTTCGATATATGGTATGCCGTACGCGGTGGTAACCGGTGTCACGAACGCGGATCTGAAGGCGGTGCAGTTTCAGTACTCAAGCGAAAGTGACGGCATTGATCATCCGACCAATACGAGTTTTCCGTTTTATCCCATCCCGCCGGAAGCGATTAGCCAGCCCTACTGGGTGGAAGGTGGCGATCCAGGCAACGTCGATTTGCGCAGCAGCCAAGACCGTCATCTCTTGATCGTCGATCGAGACCGAAATTATCTCTACGAGCTTTACAATGTTTTTTACAATACGACCCAAGGGAAATGGTTCGCTGGCTCTGGGGCGTTTTTCGACATGAACACGAATAATCGCCGGCCGGATACGTGGACGTCGGCGGATGCAGCGGGTTTGGCAATTCTTCCCGGCCTTGTGCGATACGATGAAGTTAACGATCCAACCGTTAGCGAAATTCGCCATGCCTTCCGCGTGACTGTGCGCTCGACCAACGGCTATGTCTATCCGGCATCGCATCGCGCCGGGTCGACGTCGGGAGCGTTGCCGATGGGCGCGCGCTTGCGCTTGAAGGCAAGCGTCGATGTTACCCAACGCACCAGCGATCCGAATATGCAGAAAATTTTTCGCGCGATGCAAAAGTACGGGGTGATCGTGGCCGACAATGGTTCCGACATGTATATCACGGGGACCTACGACACGCGGTGGAACAACGATATTCTCAATCCGGCGTTCAGTAACTTGACGGCGAGCGATTTTGAAATAATCCAGCTCGGTT
Organism: Deltaproteobacteria bacterium; assembly: GCA_005879255.1. The sequence goes on along the minus strand of VBKY01000637.1, from coordinate 3,242 downwards.
ACAATCCGCCTCCAGCTGGTCCCGCTGTTTTGAATTCGTTGAGTGTTACGCCTTCAAGCGTGACCGGCGGCCAGTCAGCAACCGGGACCGTTAGTCTGACAGGCCCGGCGCCTGCCAACGGAGCCGTGGTAACGCTGTCAAGCGCTAATCCTGCGGCAACGGTACCTAGCTCGGTTACGGTTCAGGCGAATGCAACGTCGGCAAATTTCACGGTGAGCACGACGGCGGTTGGCTCGACTGCGGTGGGGAATATTACGGCCGTCTATTCCGGGGTCACCAAATCAGCTACGCTAACGGTCAACCCGGCCGCGCCAGCGGCGCTTTCTGCGTTGACATTGAGTCCAACAACGGTTGTCGGCGGGTCAAACTCGGTTGGAACCGTTACTTTGACGAAGGCAGCACCGACGGGAGGCTTGGTGGTGACACTTGCCAGTAACAAACCGACTAAGGCGATCGTGCCGGCAAGCGTCACCGTCCCGGCGGGCGCTAGTTCGACAACTTTCAACGTCGCAACAACGACGGTTAATAAAAGGATCAGCGCCAGTATCAGTGCGTCATACAACGGTGTGACCAAGAGCGCGACATTGACGGTCCTCAGAAGATAGATTTTAAGCGGCAGTTTGTTTCAGTGAAGCCCGTCCGGCTCGATCGACAAGCCGGACGGGCTTTTTTATTTACGGTGTTGCAGTCGTCCTGACCAACATTTATTCCGATATTCCTGATCAAATTTTTCGGCGGCAAGAATTCTGTTTATGCCGCGCGGCTGTTATTGCCTTAAACCGCCGAGTTGTTAAGATGATGCGGCATTTTTATGTACGAAGAAGACACGATAGCCGCGATCGCGACTCCGCCTGGCGAAGGCGGCATCGCCGTCATCAGAATTAGCGGTGCAGATGCCGAAAACATCGCGACGAAAATTTTTGCTCGGGCTCAGGGTAAGAATGGCAGGCTCGCGTCGCACCGGCTTTACCATGGTGAAATTCATGAGCCACAATCTAATTGCATGGTTGACGACGTGTTACTGACGATCATGCGCAAGCCGCGCAGCTATACGGGCGAGGACGTGGTCGAGATTCACTGTCACGGCGGTGCTTTTCTCTCGCGCAAAATTTTGGGACTAGCGCTATCACAAGGCGCGCGCCAAGCCGAACCGGGAGAGTTCACCAAGCGAGCTTTTCTCAACGGCAAAATGGATCTATCTCAAGCGGAAGCCGTGCTCGATCTGATCCGCGCGCGAACCGACAAGGCCGCCGCACTTGCTCTAACTCAGGCCCGCGGTGAGCTGTCAAAATGGGTTCACGGTCTGCGCGAAGAGTTGCTCGATATTTTGGTTCAGGTTGAGGCCGCGATCGATTTTCCTGAGGAAGAAATTGAGCTGCTCAAGCGCCCGGATGTTATTCAAAAAATTGGCAATTTACGAAGCGAAATATTAGATATTATAAGTTCTTACGAATGGGGAAGACTTTTTCGAGAAGGCGCCAGAGTGTGTATTTGTGGCCGGCCGAATGTCGGCAAATCGAGTTTGCTGAATGCGCTGCTTGGTCAAGAGCGCGTGATCGTGACACCGGTGCCGGGTACCACTCGCGATGTGATTGAAGAAGCGATCAACCTGGATGGCTTACCCGTCGTGCTGTGGGATACTGCCGGATTACGCGAGACCGACGATCAGATAGAACAAATGGGTGTAAATCTATCTCGCCAGTATCTGGAAAAAGCTGACGCCCTGATCGTTGTGCTGGACGGGTCGACGAGACTTACCCAAGATGACGAAGTTCTCTTGCGCAATGTCGAGGCAAGGAAAGTCTTAATCGCCGTAAACAAAGACGACTTGCCCCAAGTACTGTCACCTGAAGATCTTTCGCGATTTAGTGATTCAATCGTCAGGGTGTCAGCGAAGTCGGGTGAAGGAATCAACGTTCTCCAAAAAAAATTAAGAGACCTCGTAATCGACTGTGAGAGGGAGCCGGCGATGGTGTTGACCAACCTGCGGCATAGGAATGCTCTGCTCCGCGGCGAGACAGCACTCAGGCATGCCGAGACGACACTGGAAGAAGGCTACGCTGCTGAATTTGTCGCTGTCGATCTAAATGAAACCCGCAACGCACTTGGAGAAATCATCGGCACGGTCAGCATTGGTAAATAAACTCTTTAAACGAATTCAAGCTTCTAATATTTGAAACGGAGAGGTAAATTCGCCAATTGTTTCACGTGAAACGGTAAGTATGGCAAACAACCAAGTTTTCGATGTCATCGTAGTTGGAGCCGGTCACGCAGGAATCGAGGTCTCCCTCGCAGCTGCACGTATGGGTTGCAGCACGTTGATGCTGACGTTAAACCTCGACCATATTGGCCAGATGTCTTGTAATCCGGCCATCGGTGGAATCGGTAAGGGTCACCTTGTCAAGGAAATCGATGCGCTCGGCGGCGAGATGGGCCGGGCAATTGACGAGACCGGAATCCAGTTCCGGGTGTTGAACACTAAAAAGGGACCCGCCGTGCGCGCTTCCAGAGCCCAAGCCGACAAGGCGCTTTATCGACAGCGAATGAAGCGAGTCTTGGAAACTTGTCCCAGGCTGATGGTTCGCCAGGCCAGCGTCGAGGGGCTGATTGTCGAAAGTGATGAGGTTAAAGGTGTCGAAACCCAGATCGGCGAAAAGTTTTACGGCCGCCGAGTGATTTTGACGACGGGGACTTTTCTAAAGGGACTCATCCATGTCGGCGATAAGAACTACTCGGCTGGCAGAGCGGGTGACTTCGCGGTTCAGGGACTGAGTGAATCGCTGGTAAATTATGGTTTCAAAGTCGGTCGATTGAAAACCGGTACCTGTCCGCGATTGGACAGCCGAACTATAGATTATGCCAAACTGGCTGTGCAGCATGGCGATGACAATCCAACTCCATTTTCCTTCTTGAGCGAGGCAATTACCCAGCGCCAGGTACCCTGCCATATAACCTATACGAACGGCCGGACACACGAGATTATTCGGTCGGCGATGCATCGCTCGCCGATGTATTCCGGAGTTATCAAGAGCCGCGGCCCACGCTACTGCCCGTCGATCGAAGATAAGATTCATCGTTTTGCTGATAAAGAACGACATCAAATATTTCTCGAGCCGGAAGGCTTGGATACCGTCGAGGTTTATCCCAACGGCCTTTCGACTAGCCTGCCTTTGGATGTACAGATCGATATGGTGCGTTCGATCGAGGGACTAGAACGGGCTGAAATTATGCGGCCCGGCTAT
>VBKY01000636.1 GCA_005879255.1 Deltaproteobacteria bacterium | reverse complement strand
GAAGTTGATTGGCGGGCTCTATCACGCCGGACAGATTAACGGGACGACTGGATACGAAGAAGCTGCGGCGCAGGGCATCATGGCCGGGATCAATGCAGTTCTTAGTCTGCGTGGCGATGAGCCGTTAGTTTTCTCGCGCGATCAAGCCTACATTGGCGTGCTCATCGATGATTTAGTCACAAAGGGCACGGATAACGAACCGTATCGGATGTTTACATCCCGCGCCGAATACCGGCTGCTGCTCCGTGAGGATAACGCAGATCTTCGACTGACGGAGATTGG
>VBKY01000635.1 GCA_005879255.1 Deltaproteobacteria bacterium | reverse complement strand
GTCAATCGCCAGCTCGAAATCGTCGAGCGCTTCCAGAGGATGGAGCATGTGCGATTGCCGAATGATATTGACTATTCTCTTATCAGCGGGTTGTCGCGCGAAGTATGCGAGAAGCTGTCGCGGGTTAAGCCTCGATCGCTCGGTCAGGCTTCGCGGATCGCGGGTATCACTCCAGCGGCGATTGCCCTCCTTTCCTTCTATATTAAGAAGAAGAGCGCCTAGGCTTCGATCGCCTCAGACTTTTCAACTTTCACTG
>VBKY01000630.1 GCA_005879255.1 Deltaproteobacteria bacterium | reverse complement strand
GTTGCGGCTCGGCCGTGCTAGATTCTTCGTGGCGAGTACTACTCTCTCCACAACATTAGAATCATACCTCATGGCAAGCGACTCGGTGCGAAACCTGTTTTTCTTCCAACAGAGGCTCGATCACTTTACATTTCTCTACACGAATAGGACATCTGGGCTCAAGCCGGCAGCCGGGCGGGGGGTTAACTGGGAAGGTGATTTCGCCTTTTAATGGTGACTGGATATTTTCATTGAACGACTCTACCGTTGGATTCGAGGCTAGAAGCGCTTTGGTATAGGGGTTCAATGGGTTTTGAAATATTTTCTCTGCGGGAGCGATTTCCATAATCTTGCCTGCATACATCACCGCGACGATATCGGCCAGGTAGGCAACCACGTTGAGGTCATGTGAAATGAAGATCAAACTCAGCTTCAGCTCGCGTTGGAGTTGTTTTAAGAGATTAAGCACCTGCGCCTGTACTGAGACGTCCAGGGATGAGACCGGCTCATCGGCAATGATGAGTCTTGGGTTCGTCGCCAGTGCGCGGGCGATGCCGATGCGTTGACGCTGTCCGCCGCTGAATTCATGTGGATAGCGGTAGAGCTGTTCGGCGCTGAGGCCAACCTGTTCCAACAATTCGGCGACCCGGTCAATTTTTTTTCGCCCCTTGGTGCCATAAAAAATGGTTAGCGGCCGCCCGACAATATCGACGATTTTCATGCGTGGGTTTAGTGAAGCGTACGGATCCTGAAAGATCATCTGGATGTGCCGACGCAGCTCACGTACTTCCTTGTTGGGGAGGCTTAGTATTTCCCTCCCCTCGAAATAGACCTCTCCACTGGTTGCCGGGATGAGACGCGTAATCAGGCGCGCCGTGGTCGATTTGCCACACCCGCTTTCACCGACCAGGCCAAAAGTCTTTCCCTCCGGAACCGAAAATGAGATTTGGTCCACGGCTTTGAGCATTTTGCTGCCCGCGAGCAATCGGCTCATCACTCCGCCGCTTACGTCAAAATGTTTAGTTAGACCGTTGACTTCGAGAATCGGCATTATTAATCGGGTCTTGTCCTATTGTTTTCTTAACACGTGCTCCAGGGTTCAATGTTCAAAGTGCGCGCCTCGCGCATCCTGAGCTTCGAAGGATCCGTCACAAAGCTAAGAAAGATCCTTCACTGTGTTCAGGACAGGCCTTGAACCCGGAACTTTGAACCGAGCAAATCACCTTAGTCAGCACCAGGAAAATAACAAGCGGCGAAACTCTTGGCGAATTTTTCTTCCAGCCGCGGCGGCTCCGTTTTGCAGATCTCCCGAGCTTTGGAGCAGCGCGGGTGAAACTTGCAACCCGGCGGCGGCTCGAAGAGATTGCAAACTGTCCCTGGAATCGCTTTCAAGAAACCGTGGCGCAGCTCGGGCCGTGGAATCGCCTCGAGCAAGGCGATGGTGTAGGGGTGCTGCGGGCGCGTGAATAGAGATTTTTTTTCACCCAGCTCGACCATCGATCCAGCATACATCACGCCGATCCGGTCGCAGAGTCGCGCGACCACGCCGAGATTGTGAGAAATGAACATCAGCGCCATGTTGAGTCTTTCTTGAAGCTCTTTGAGAAGCTCTAAAATTTGCGCTTGAATGGTTACATCCAAAGCGGTCGTGGGCTCATCGGCAATCAGGAGCTTGGGTTGACAAGCGAGCGCCATCGCAATCATCACCCTCTGTCTCATTCCTCCACTCAACTCATGGGGGTACCGATCGGCCAGAGTTTTCGGAGAAGGCAAACGCACTAAATTCAGAACATGCTCAGTATGCTCACGCGCGACTTTTTTCGAATGTCCCATGTGGACGCGATAACATTCGCTGATTTGCTCCCCGACGGAAAGCGATGGGTTGAGGGACGTCATGGGTTCCTGAAAGATCATCGAAATTTCTCTCCCGCGGATTTTCTCCATTTCGCGCGCGCTTTTTTTGAGCAGATCTTGGCCCTCAAAGAGAATCTCGCCCCCGACGATCTCGCCCGGCGGACCAGGAACCAGGCGCAGGATTGAGAGTGAAGTCACGCTTTTGCCACAGCCCGTCTCTCCGACGATCCCTAAAGTTTCACGCTCTCCAATGGAAAAAGACAAGTCTTGGACCGCCGGCAAGGTGCCGCGCTTAAGATTAAAATTGACCGAAAGGTTTCTGACCTCAAGGAGAGGGATGGCCATTTTTTATTTTGGATTTTAGATTTTGGATTTTGGATTGTGTCGGATAATAGGATAACTCATCGCCCTTCGTTTCAATATAGCTGCAGTTTCACAATCGATCACCCCTCTTTGCAAAAGAGGGGCAGGGGAGATTTTCCGTGTGAACGTTTCAGCGACCGTCATTAGCCTGA
>VBKY01000624.1 GCA_005879255.1 Deltaproteobacteria bacterium | reverse complement strand
CGATATGGTCGCTATGCTAACGACAATTATTTCATGTCGGATAACATTTTGTCACAAATTCTCAATTTTGAATCGATTCGCTAGGGACTAAAAAGGATCGTGCCCCATGAGATCGTGACCCCAGCTGATCCACCACATCATCCTTGCTCCACCTTTATCGGAGATCAAGCCCGACAGAATATCGGCGCGGATGTCTTGCTCCTCTTCGGTCAACGCACCGTCGGCTCGACGGCGCGCGATTGTGGCTAGCCCGTGGCGGAATGCATTCGCATTGCCTGGGGGTCCGCTCTATCCCTTCTTGCCGGCCATCGTTATCCTTTTAAATACCCGTCTGGTTGTGGCCCATTTTGTTTCTAACAGGCGTTTGCGCCGGGATGAGAGTTAGCCCAGCGGCATTCGTTTTGTCCCAGGCATTTTGATTCGTTTTCAAGGCGTCTGTGTGTGATGTGAGTGATGCTGTAGTAAGGCATCATTCATTATTATCGTCTTCATATCCCCAATATTCATCGTGTTGATCCTGTGGAGCGTAATATTCGGCTGGGTCGTAAGTGGACGTTTTTGTAAAAGGCATCCCTAGATTGGTGGCACTCAGCTGGGAAAGACCAGCGATCTTGAGCTGGCATGCGATGCATTCAAATTTCGATGGTAAATATTCTTGCGTCTCAACGATTAAGTCATCATTTAACTTGACCTGCGGAGCGGAAATAGGTGCACCGGTAAGAAGCGCATCATTGCTGCATGCAGGGCAGGAGACCCTGTGCCCACTGACACGAACGGCCCAATTGGATGCCTGACTCGCAAGCTTCGATGCTTCAGTGGCAGTCTTGGATTGCCACTGCATTTTATGTGCATGAATGGCTTTTAGCACTGCCTTGGCTGACTCATCTTCCGACGCTTCGATGAGCCTTTTGGCGACTTTTGCTTCGGCAGGTCCGAACACTAGCTCAAGGGACTCTCCCATTGACGTGAGTAGTACGCGGCACGTGCGATAATATGAAGCCAACCAAGTCGTTTCGACAACCTCAAAAGGATTGCCTCCGGCATGAAGTTCCTCATTGCGATGACTTAAATGTTTCGCTGCAAAGCCGTGAAGTTCCGGCGTGAAGTCAGGTAGAATCACCTGTAGCCGTTCGAAAACAGTTGAAACAGGAATAGACCGAGGAATAAATTTTGTCGCCGTTGGTGTAAAACCCAGTGAGAAATAGAGGTTACTCCAATCTTTTGTGTCTGCAAGCAATGTTGGGCTAACTTTGGCGAGAGCGGCACGCCCGAGAAATTCTAAAACAAATGTTGATAGTAAACCAAAACGCCTGTCGTTACGGGATTGCGCAAGCATGTCTTCCGCATATCGCTGAGCTTTTTTAAGAAGGGTGCCTTGTGCCCACGGATGGAGAATCTTCGCCGCCGTGCTACTGGAAGTCTTCATAAAACCTCCGCAAGGTATGCCCGATCTATATGACGTCGGGAAGCGTTCTCTGGGATCGAAGAGCGTCCGTGCAAGATACGCCAGTTATCGATTATAAGCGTATCCCCCGGTTGTTCTAGATAAACATCTATAGTTGGCGCGTGCGAAAGGTACTCTAGCACGATAGAAGATATTCGCTCGCCAAAAGGAGATGCTGGCGTGAGAAAAAGAGTATCCCATCTCAAAATATGGTCAGTCCCACTTTTGCAACGTTCGAGAAGGCAAAGAAGCTGTCTTCGGTTTCGCAGGGGACGGCGGGGCTGAACAAGAGCTCTACGCAGCGCATCGATACCGATTGTTTCGATCAATAATCTTCCGTCTAGCAGCCGTGTAGTGACGCCGCATGCACCCAGTATGCATCGCAAAGCGACGTATCGTGGCGGTACTGCCCAATGCGCTAGATCAGTATGCAGAGGAAAACAAAGATTTCCAAAGTTTCCGCTGTATGTGTTAGGCGTGGTCTGATCTTTGTGCGAAGGCTTCAATGTTTGAACCGCGTTCAGCCCTTCGATCCTGTCGAGCATTCCCAGACGGGCGAACGCTTCGTCAGAAGACAGCTCTGGCAAAAAACGGGTAAGTAAGATGCACCCGTCCTGCGTTAATCGATCAACAAAATTTGACTGCTCAACCACAATGCACAGTACAATGCCGCACGATCTCAATCTCCTTCCTGGCGGGTCGCCGGACCACATAACGAACGCACAGAGGCCCTTTCGAGTCCGGCCCTCGTCGCCGTTTCCATGTCGTGCCTTGCCTGATTCGTCACGGGGGCTGTTTATTCACCTGTCGCCGCGACCGTATCTTTCAGCCATTCATTACGGTCTGGATTGTTCCAGTTCTGCTCGCTGGGCTTTGCGAGCTTTATGTGAGTAAACGAGTGGGATGTTTTCCGCTGACATCAGTTGGAGCGCGAGCTATGGAGTAGCTTTCAGAAAATACTGTAGTTGGTTTTCCCGGAACCCAATCTGCACGAGATTAAAAAAATCTCGACCCAATAAATTGCGCCTGATCGGATCGATACTAAATCCAATATCTAGATCAAAGGTACCCAGGCTGGGCAACATAATCTTGACGCGGTGGAGATATGCGGCGAGAGGAACACCGGCGGTTGAGGTAAATGTTTTACTACGGTCGTTAATGACATCAATATCGAATCCGCGAAGAAATGAACCGTTAAATAGGGAAGTACTCGTTCCTGAATCCAAAAAAGCATCGACTTCAATACCATCATCAGGCAATAGTTCGGGCGGACACATGCTCACGGTAATTACAGGACAAACTCCCTCTTTTTCCGTGTGCGCGTAAGCAAATTGATGCGTATACTCAACGGTAGTAACCACGATTTC
>VBKY01000124.1 GCA_005879255.1 Deltaproteobacteria bacterium | reverse complement strand
AGCGCGGCGAGAGTCTAGGCGAACGTATGAAAGAAGTGTTCGCTGAGCTTTGGCGCCGTGGCCATAAAAGATTGGTTCTCATCGGCAGCGACCTGCCAGCGGTGCCGTTGAATTTTTTTCACGACGCTTACACCGTGCTCAATTGCGAGGATAAGCGGGTCGTGTTCGGCCCCAGTCAAGACGGCGGTTACTACTTAGTCGGCATGAATCAGCTGACGCCGCAAATATTTGAACGGATGACCTGGAGTCACGATCGCGTCTTGGTGCAAACCACTGAGAAGCTCAATCGCCTTAGAATTGCTCTCAAATTGCTGCCGACCTGGTCTGATATCGATACGATTGAGGATCTCGAACGGTTACAAACAATTGCAGATCCGACAATCCGAACCGCAATGAAGAGAACCTTGGCTTTTCTAAAACAGCTCAATAATTCAGCCTCTCCGTGACGGGCCCGCTTCATACTTGAGCTTCTATCCCACGTAGGCGCCGTGACAGTAGTCGGGCACGCTGTCAGAACGGCGATAGTCAGTGCCGAGCTTTCCGCCCAGATACATTTCCGCCAATAACTGCTAACTGCCGATAATTTTCACAATGGTGCTGACGTAGGCTGGCGAAAGTGCTAAAAATAATTATCACACCCAACCATTAGGACCGACGCGCTCCGGTTAGAACAGGCCAAAGATATGGATCAATCGATGGATCAACTGTGTATCAACACGATCCGCACGTTATCAATGGACGCGGTGCAGCAGGCGAACTCCGGCCATCCGGGCGCGCCGATGGGTCTCGCACCGGCGGCGTATGTGTTGTGGACACGCTTCCTCAGACATAATCCGAGCAATCCTTCCTGGCCGAACCGTGATCGTTTCGTCCTTTCAGCGGGCCACGGATCGATGTTGCTTTACACCATGCTCTATCTTACCGGTTACGACCTACCGCTCGAACAGATCAAACAATTTCGCCAGTGGGGAAGCCGCACCCCCGGCCATCCCGAACGCGGGATGACGCCCGGCGTGGAAACGACAACCGGTCCGCTTGGTCAAGGCTTCGGCAATGGTGTCGGCATGGCGATCGCCGAAGCGCATCTAGCGGCGCGCTACAACCGGCCTGGGTTCGAGATCATCAATCACTTCACGTATGCCATCGTCAGCGACGGTGATTTGATGGAAGGCGTGGCTGCGGAAGCGGCCAGCCTCGCCGGTCATCTAAAATTGGCCAAACTGATCTATTTGTATGACAACAATCGTATTTCGCTTGCCGGCGCCACAGATCTTAGTTTTACCGAAGATTGCGCGAAACGGTTCGAGGCATACGGCTGGCACACAGAATCCGTCGAAGACGGCAACGACGTGGAAGCGATCGATCGCGCGCTGGGCGCGGCGCGCGACGAGACGTCCCGGCCTTCGCTGATCTTGCTGCGCACTCACATAGGTTACGGGTCGCCTGGGAAGCAAGATACTTTTGAAGCGCACGGCTCGCCGCTCGGAGTAGAGGAAGTCAAACGCACCAAGCAACAGCTCGGCTGGCCGCTGGACCCGCCTTTTTTTGTGCCGGATGACGCGCTGGCGCACTTTCGCGCGGCGGGCGGCAAAGGCCAGAAGGCCGAAACCGAGTGGCAAAAGCGCTTCTCCTCCTACGTCGAAAAATTCCCCGAGGTCGCCAGAGAGCTCGAGCAAGCCATCAGCGGCGCATTGCCCGCCGGATGGGAACAGTCAATTCCCAATTTTCCCGCCGATGCCAAAGGCGTCGCTACCCGGGCTGCATCTGGGAAAGTTCTCAACGCAATCGCGGCAAAGCTGCCGACATTGATCGGGGGTTCGGCGGATCTGAATCCGTCGACGTTCACAGTGCTGCCGAATCTCGGTGATTTCGAAAGTCCGCAGAGAACGTTCGCCGACCGCCAGGGCTCGGCGGGCGGCGCTTGGGGTTACACCGGGCGGAATTTGCATTTTGGTGTCCGCGAGCACGGCATGGGCGCGGCGCTTAACGGCATAGCGGCGCACGGCGGCATTATCCCGTTCGGCTCGACCTTTCTCATCTTCTCGGATTATATGCGTCCGTCGATTCGACTCGCGGCGCTGATGGAGCTGGGCGTGATTTACGTTTTCACTCACGACAGCATCGCTCTCGGCGAAGACGGGCCGACGCATCAACCGGTAGAACAATTGGCCGCATTGCGCGCCATACCGCGCCTGATCGTGATTCGCCCCGGCGATGCCAACGAAACCGCGGTGGCGTGGCGGGTCGCGATTGAAAGTCGCGCTTGTCCGGTGGCATTGGTGCTGACGCGGCAGAACGTGCCTACCCTTGACCGCAGCCAATTGGCGCCGGCTGAAGGATTGCGCCAAGGCGCCTATGTTTTGGCCGATCCGCCGGGCGGTAAACCCGATATCGTCTTGATCGGCACGGGGTCGGAAGTATCTCTGGTCGTTGCCGCAAAAGAAAAGTTGGCGGAGCAAAAGATTCAGGCGCGCGTCGTTTCCATGCCCAGCTGGGAATTATTCGATCAACAGCCGCAAGCATACCGCGAAGCGGTTTTGCCACGGTCCGTGCGCGCGCGGCTGGCGGTGGAAGCCGCGCTGCCCCAGGGATGGCATCGCTATGTCGGCGACGGCGGCGACGTCGTCGGGGTGGAACGGTTTGGCGCATCGGCGCCGGGGAATGTAGTGATGGAAAAGTTCGGTTTCACCGTGAGCCATGTCGTCGAACGCGCCACGGCGTTGGTGGGAAAGTAGAACCATGCGCATCGTCGTCGGGGCGGATCACGCCGGCTTCGAGCTAAAGCAAAATATCGCGGCCTATCTGCGTGAGCGCGGCCACGAGGTTATCGACAAAGGTACCGACAGCACCGATGCAGTGGATTATCCGGATTTCGCCGAGGCGGTGGGCAAGGCGCTGATCGATGGCGAGGCGGAACGCGCCGTGCTGATCTGCGGCAGCGGCGTCGGCGCGTCGGTGTCGGCCAACAAGATTCCGGGGATTCGCGCGGCGGTATGTCATGACAGTTACTCCGCTAGCCAGGGCGTCGAGCATGATGACATGAACGTGCTCGTACTCGGCGCGCGCATCATCGGCGTCGAGCTGGCGCGGGAGCTGGTGAACCATTTTTTAGCGGCCAAATACAGCGACGAGGAACGGCATCATCGCCGAGTCGAAAAGATCAAAGCCCTGGAGCGGCGCTACGGCAAGAGCACTTAAGTTTCCTGTTATTAGTTCCTATAGCTAAGCAGTGGCTTGGTTACGATGATTGAAACTTTCGAGCTTTGTGAATTTTGAAATTGAGATTTTCGTGAAACTAGCTCTATCGTTCGCTAAAAAATCCCCCTTAGTCCCCCCTTTGCAAAAGGGGGAATTTGCTTTCGCTCGACGAGAATTGTTCCCCTCTTTGAAAAAGAGGGGGCAGGGGAGATTTGAATTAACGAAACTTAGGGGAGAGATGAGATGAATCCTTTGAAAGAGCTGGCGGCACAAGGCCAATCCATTTGGCTGGACTACATCCGACGCAGTTTAATTCTAAGCGGCGAGCTCAAACGGATGGTCGACGAAGACGGGCTCAAGGGCGTGACCAGCAATCCGACGATTTTCGAAAAAGCGATCGCCGGCAGCGCCGACTACGATGAGACGCTACGCGCCATGCTCGCCAAAGATCCGAATATCGACGTGGGTAAGCTCTACGAGCCGCTCGCGATCGAAGATATTCAGATGGCGGCCGACGTGCTGCGCTCGGTTTACGATGCGACCAACGGCGACGACGGCTACGTGAGCCTCGAAGTTTCGCCCCATCTCGCCCACGATACCGAGGCGACGATCCACGAAGCGAAGCGGCTGCGCGCCGCGGTGAATCGTCCCAATGTCATGATCAAAGTGCCAGGGACTCCAGAGGGTGTCCCAGCATTCGAGCAACTCATCGCCGACGGCGTCAACGTCAATGTCACGCTGATGTTTTCCATGGCGCACTACGAAGCGGTCGCGCGCGCCTACGTGAATGGCTTGGAGCGCTGCGCCAATCCGGCCGAGGTGGCTTCGGTGGCGTCTTTCTTCGTCAGCCGCGTCGACACGGCGGTGGACAGAGCGCTGGAAAGTCTCGGCACGCCACAGGCGCTATCGTTGCTCGGGAAAATCGCCATCGCCAATTCCAAAATGGTTTATCAGCGTTTTCTCCAGATCTTTCACGGCGAAGGCTTCGCGGCGTTGCGTCAACGCGGGGCGCGCGTCCAACGGCCGCTGTGGGCCAGCACCGGCACGAAGAATCCAAAGTACTCCGACATTCTCTATGTCGAGAATCTCATCGGCCCGGAGACAGTCAATACGCTGCCGCGTGAAACGCTCAACGCATTCAAAGATCACGGCAGGATTATCAGGGACGCTGTGCGCGAAAATCTCGATGAAGCAGCGGCAGCGCTGGGCCGCTTGAAGGCGGTGGGCATCGACTTGAATGCGATCACGGAAAAGCTGCAGCAGGATGGCGTTGCAGCATTTGCTGCGTCGTTCGACCAGTTGATGGCCGCGCTGGAAAAAAAGCGCAAGTCGATGATCGGCGGCGTCCAATTGGATCGACTGGAACTCCATATCGGACGATACCAGCGCCGGGTGAATCGTCGCGTGAAGGATTGGCAAGCGGCGCAGTTCGCCAGCCGCGTGTGGCAAAAGGATTACACGCTCTGGTCGAAGGAGCCGCAACCGGAATTAACCGATCGCTTGGGGTGGCTCGAATTGCCCGAGCGCATGGAAAAACAAGTCGCCGGGCTGCGCGCCTTCGCCGACCAGGTAAAGGCGGACGGCATCAAGCACGTCGTGTTGCTCGGCATGGGCGGATCAAGCTTGGCGCCGAAGGTATTTCAACAGACCTTCGGCAACGCCGCGGGTTACCCCAAATTGCAGGTGCTTGACAGCACGCATCCTGCGGCTGTCAAGGCAGTCGAGGCAGGGATCGATTTGACGCGGACGATTTTCTTGGTATCGAGCAAATCCGGCACGACCACGGAAACCAATTCCTTCTTCTATTATTTTTGGGACAAGCTGAAACAAATCACTGGCAGCCCTGGAACGCACTTTGTCGCCATCACCGATCCCGGAACGCCGCTGGAAAAACTCGCCAAGGAAAGAAACTTCCGCGCCACCTTCAATGCACCCGATGACGTCGGCGGCCGTTATTCGGCGCTGACGGTTTTCGGTTTGGTGCCGGCGGCTTTGATTGGCGTCGATGTCGGCGAGATTCTTGCGCACGCACGGCGCATGTCCCAGGCCTGTGGTGCCAGCGTGGCTGACGCTGACAATCCGGGCCTGATCCTTGGCGCGGCTCTGGGAGAATTGACGCTGGTAAAACGCGACAAAGTCACATTTCTTTGCTCGCCGTCGCTGGCTGCTTTTCCCGCGTGGGCGGAGCAACTCATCGCCGAGAGCACGGGCAAAGATCGCAAGGGGATCGTGCCGGTGGCCAATGAAAACTTGGCTGCTCCCGAAAGATATGGCAACGATCGATTCTTCGTTTACTTGAGATTCGAAGAAGATGAAAATCACGCACTCGATCGCCAAGTAGCGGCGCTGGAAACCAACGGCCATCCGGTGGCGCACCTCGACCTGCGCGATAAGCATGACCTTGGTCAGGAGTTGTTCCGCTGGGAATTTGCCGTGGCGGCTGCCGGCGCAGTGATCGGTATTCATCCGTTCAATCAGCCCGATGTGCAGTTGGCGAAAGATTTGGCAAAGAAGGCGATGGAATCGGCGGGCGGCAAGGGTGGAAAAAAACCTCGAGAGGAGATTGCCGCCGACGACGGCGATGCTTTACGCAAGGCCGTGGACTCGTGGCTGGCCAAGAAAAAAGCCCGCGACTATGTCGCCGTGCAGGCCTATATCGATCCGTCGGCTGACCACACAGAAAGACTCAAGGGGACTTGCGCACTGATTCAAGAGCGGCTGGGCGTGGCGACCACTCTGGGTTTTGGCCCGCGCTTCCTCCATTCGACGGGACAGCTTCATAAGGGAGGACCCAACTCGGTGCTGGTGCTTCAGATCGTCGATCGACCTGCCGATAACCTCGCTGTGCCGGAGACCAACTATACCTTTGACGCCCTGATCAAGGCGCAGGCATTGGGCGACTTCACGGCGCTGAAGCAAAGGCGCCGGCGCGTGCTCAGAATCGATATCGGCAACGACACGACGGGCGGATTGAATCTATTGGCTGAGGCTTTGCGCCCATAATGCGTTCTCCAGGGAAGGAGAAACAGCAATGGAACTCGGAATAGTCGGGCTTGGCCGAATGGGCGCCAACATGACCGAACGACTCGTCCTCGGCGGCCATCGGCTGATCACTTTTGACCGGAACCCTGAGGCGATTCAACGGGTTGTCGATAGGGGCGCGCTGGGCGCGCACTCGCTTGCCGACTTCATCAAACAGCTTTCACTGCCGCGCGCCATCTGGCTGATGGTTCCCTCGGGCGACCCGGTAGATCAAACGATCGAGCAGCTGTTGCCGAATCTTTCCAAAGGCGACATTCTCATTGACGGCGGCAATTCTAATTACAAAGATTCCATCCGGCGCGCGGAAAAGCTCAAGCCGCACGGCATGCACTTCGTCGACGCCGGTACGAGTGGCGGCATTTGGGGGCTGAGAAACGGCTACTGCCTGATGGTCGGTGGCGAAAAAGAAATCGTCGACCGGCTCGAACCGATTTTCACAACCTTGGCGCCGCCGGACGGTTACCTCCACGTCGGTCCCAACGGCGCCGGTCATTTCGTCAAGATGATTCACAACGGTATCGAGTACGGCATGCTGCAAGCGTACGGCGAAGGATTCGAGTTGCTCAAAGCCTCGCAGTTCAAACTCGATCTGGGCAAAATCTCGCACCTGTGGAATCAAGGCAGCGTGGTGCGCTCTTGGCTCTTAGAACTGGCGGAAAGCGCGTTTCAGCAGGATCCAGAGCTTGCCTCGATCAAGGGCTATGTCGAAGACTCCGGGGAGGGGCGTTGGACCGTCGAAGAAGCGATCGAAAAGAGCGTGCCGGTGCCGGTGCTGATGCTTTCCCTGTTTGCCCGCTTTGCTTCGCGCCAAGAAGATTCGTTCTCGGCCAAAGTGATCGCCGCGCTGCGCAATGAATTCGGCGGCCACGCGGTTAAGAAAGGATAATCACTCATGGCCAGCGATCCGCGTGAATATCTTGGAGACGGACTTGGCTCGGCGAAGAAGCCGCATGCCTGCGTGCTGGTGATTTTCGGCGCGTCGGGCGATCTCACCAAACGCAAGCTCATTCCGGCGCTTTATAATCTCGCGCTCGAAAAGCGCTTGCCCGAACGCTTCGCGGTGGTCGGCTATGCGCGCACCGATATGACCGATGAGTCGTTCCGCGACAAAATGCGCGAAGCGGTCAAAGAGTTTTCGCGCACCGGGTTGAAGGACGACGTATGGCAGCAGTTCGCCAACACGCTTTACTACGTTCGTGGCGGCTACGAGGATCACGATGGTTTTCGGAAGTTGAAAGAGTTTGTCGAAGGGTTCGACCGTGGCAGCCGGGTGCTGCCGGCGCGGGTTTTTTATCTCGCCACACCGCCGGACGCCTATGAAAAATTGATCGAATGCATTGCCGGCGCAGGCTTGGCACCTAAAGAGACCGACGGCGAGCCGCGCGCTCGGGTGGTGATCGAAAAGCCGTTCGGCACTGACTTGCAAACTGCGCGCGAGCTCAATCGCCGAATTCACGAATTCTTGGATGAGCGGCAAATTTACCGGATCGATCACTACCTCGGCAAAGAAACCGTGCAGAACATCATGGTCTTCCGTTTCGCCAACGCGGTGTTCGAGCCGATCTGGAACCGGCGCTACGTCGACCACGTGCAAATCACCGCGGCTGAGACCGTCGGCGTGGAAAACCGCGGCGGCTATTACGAGCAAGCCGGCGTGATGCGCGATATGTTTCAAAACCATTTGCTGCAGCTCCTCTGCATGACGGCGATGGAGCCGCCGGTGGGTCTCGATGCCGACTCGGTACGCGATGAGAAAGGCAAGCTGCTCAAGTCGGTTCGTCCAGTGGCGTCGGAGGAAGTTGCGGCGGCGGCGGTGCGCGGCCAGTACGGGCCTGGCAGGATCGATGGAGAACAAGTGGTCGGCTATCGACAAGAGCCCGGCGTCGCTAAAAATTCAACGACTGTCACCTATGCGGCCATCCGGTTTTTCATCGACAACTGGCGCTGGGAAGGCGTGCCGTTTTATCTGCGCTCGGGCAAACGCCTGGCAAAGCGGATCACCGAAATCGCCATCGAGTTTAAGCGCCCACCCCTGTTGCTGTTCAAATCCCACGCCGTCGAAGACGTCAACCCCAACGTCCTGGTCATGCGCATTCAACCGGATGAGGGCGTGTCTTTGACGTTTGAAGTCAAACCGCCTGGACCGGATATGGTAATCAGGCCTCTCAGTCTCGATTTCAATTACGAGGAGGCCTTCGGCAACAGCCCGCCTGAGGCGTACGAAACGCTGCTGGAGGATTGCATCGAAGGCAATTCGACGCTGTTCACGCGGCATGATTGGGTGGAGTTAGCTTGGTCGCTCGTGGATCCGATTATTCAGGTTTGGAATCTCAGCAAACCGAGAAATTTTCCAAACTATGAGGCCGGCTCTTGGGGCCCCAAAGAAGCTGACGATTTCATGGCGCGCGAAGGCCGGCGCTGGCGCCGACCATAATCGATTAATGCAGGCTGCGTATGCCGGCTAAAAACCTAGTTCTCGCGGGCGATATCGGTGGCACCAAAACTAATCTCGCGCTCTACTCGGTGCACGGCGACAAACTGCGTTCCGAGTCTCTGCATACTTTTCCGAGCAAACACTATTCAGGTTTAGTGCCGGTACTCGAGGATTTCCTCGCCGGCACGCATCAAGTCATTGATTCGGCGTGCTTCGGCATCGCCGGCCCGGTGGTCGACGGTAAAGTCAAAACGCCCAATCTTCCATGGATGATCGATGTGGCGGAGTCGCGCCGGGCGTTGAAGCTCGATTCGGTCACTTTGCTCAACGACCTCGAAGCGGGCGCCTACGGTATCTTGAGCTTGGAGAACGAAGAGTTCTACACGCTTAATGAAGGCATGATGCGCCACTCGGGCAACAAAGCGTTGATCGCCGCCGGCACCGGCTTGGGGCAAGCGATTCTGCATGATGACGGCCGCCATTTTCATCCACTGGCTTCCGAAGGCGGCCACGCCGACTTCGCGCCGCGCAATGAATTGGAAATCGAACTCCTGCGTTATCTCATCGGCCGCTTCGGCCACGTCAGCTATGAAAGAGTGGTATCCGGGCCGGGAATTGCTAACATCTACCGTTTCCTCAAAGAAGTTCGCGGTCTGGAAGAACCTCCTTGGTTAGCGGAACGGCTTGCGGCCGCCGATGATCCGAGTGCGGTCATTTCCAAAGCGGCTTTGACCAATGAGGCGGCGATATGCAGTGAGACGTTGAATCTCTTTGTCTCGGTCTATGGCGCTGAAGCCGGAAACCTCGCGTTGCGGGCGAAAGCCGTGCGCGGGCTCTACGTCGGCGGCGGCATCGCCCCGAAGATACTCAAAAAGCTCAAGGACGGCACTTTCATGCGCGCCTTCGTCGACAAAGGCCGCTATACCGATCTTTTGGCGGCGCTGCGCGGCGCCGCCTACTATGCGGCGTTTCTTTCCAGTGACTAGCAGGCTGCTGAAAACGACTGAAATGCCGATTGGCCTGAGCATTGTCGAAGGGTGCGCTCAATCGCCTCGCTCCAGTTGGCTTATAGCATATGGCCTATGGCATATGGTTCCATCTATACGCTATCAGCCATATGCCAATTAGCGCCGCCCGAGAACATTCACCGGATGCTAGGGGAAAAAGTTCCCCAGGACGCTGCGGCAGACTATGAGAATGCGGTCCCGTAGTGGGCTACGTAGTGGGGTCAGGTCTTTATTCCTGACAATCGCTCTTTTATCTCCTAGGTATAATGGCTATGGCCCGGCCATTAAGGATCGAAT